>JAWLEM010000020.1:0-22407 GCA_041686115.1 Bacteroidales bacterium | reverse complement strand
GTAATAATTATAATCTCTTACCACACCAACAACTTTTAAATTAGCGGCGGTACTGTCATCCGACCGTGGGTTAAATTCTTTTCCAATAGGATTATCCCACCCCAGTTCTCTCACTGCAGTTTCGTTCAAAATAATAGCTTCATCCTGATCTGTAGAAAAATCTTTACTAAAATACCGGCCTTCAACTACAGGAATTTCCATCATCTCAAAATAATTTTCATCAACATATCCTAATCGAGCCATCAAAACTGCCTGGGAAGAGTCCGCTGTATATATTTTACTTTGGCTACCTGATGTTCCTGTTGATCCGGAAGTTAATGCAATAGAATAAATATCAGGATTACCTTGAAGCTCTTGTTTAAAAATTTCCATATTCTTCAATCGTTGCTCATCATCATTTACATGAAAAGCAATGGAATAAACAGCCTCATCATTATATCCTTTATCTTTTTGATGGAAATAATTAACCTGCGCAACAGATACTAATGTAGAAATAATAATAATGATAGAAACAGCAAATTGAAAGATAACCAACACCTTACGCAATACGCCTGTGCTACCTTGGCCACTATTTACAGAACTTCCTTTTAAAACTTTAACAGGATTAAATGACGAAAGATAAAAGGCAGGATAGCTACCCGATATTAATCCAAGTACAAGAATCAACAATAATAATCCAACACTAAAAAACCAGTTGGTAAAATTTAAATCCAGCTCAAGCGACAATAAACTATTAATATAAGGCAATAATAACTCAATAAACAAAATAGCGATCAGGGTTGAAATTAAGGTTAATATAATAGATTCACCCAAAAATTGAAAAATCACTCCTGACCTCTGTGCGCCGGCAGTTTTTCTTATTCCTACTTCCTTTGCCCTTTTAACAGCTCGTGCAGTTGAAAGATTGATATAATTAATACATGCTACAATTAATATTAAAAGTGCAATGGCTATAAATATATATACCTGGTTAATATCTCCCTGTTTATGATTAAAAACCTGAAATTTAATATGATTAGATTTCAGATGAATATCCAAAATAGGTTGGATATACATGTCCAGTTGAGTATCCCATGATTCGGAAGTATACTTTTCGATAAATTCGGGCAATTTTTTTTCAAATTCATTAGGATTTGTTCCATCAGCTAACTGAATATAAGTGTCTAACGAATTGCTTGCCCAACTTCTCATCCATTGAAACCGGGATTCCATAATTTCAAAAGGCATTACCATTTCAAAATAGATATGCGAATTTTTAGTGATATTCTCCATCACTCCCTTAACGATAAAAGGTTCGTTGGCTATATCGATTACTTTTCCAACGGCCTCATCAACAGAATCAAAATATTTTAGTGCTGTTTTTTCTGATAAAACAACGGAGTTTTTTTCAGACAGGGCATTATCAGGATTTCCATGTAACAATTTAATGCTCAACATATCGAAGATATTGGTATCGGCAAAACAGATAAACTGCTCGTTAAAACTTTTCTCTTGGTAATTTACCAGTTGCTTTCCTGAATTGGTAATCCGCAGAGCTTGTTTAACCTCCGGAAAATCACTTTTTAAAGCTGCAGCCAAAGGGCCCATGGTTACAGCTACATGCTGGCTCCCAACACCGGGTGCTTCCTGAATCTCAATTACGCGATATTTATTTTGTGCATCATCAATATGTTTATTAAAACTTAATTCGTTTTGGACATATAATAATATGATGATGAAACTTGTAATACCAACAGCCAATCCAAAAATATTAATAAATGAATAGGCTTTTTGACGGAAAATGTTTCTCAATGTAAGTACTAAATAATTTTTCAACATAATAGAATGATTTATATTTTTTTATAATTTATCAAAAAACAAGCCAAAAGTATATAATGTTTAGATTATTAGACAATTACACGATTTCCTAAATAATTAATAATGTACGGAAACGAACACGTTTGTTCGGTTTTACTTTTTTAAGGACGAATAAAAAACAGGTTTGATGCAAAAAAAAATAAGCACGAACTATAAAAATTCGTGCTTACTTAAGATCAAAATACCCTAAATTTTAATCCATGAAAACCATTTTCTGAGTTTGGGTACCTTCAATGGCAACCAACTCTTTTTCAAGTTTATCCATTTCAGATAAATCACCTGTAAGCTCAAGCAAAATAAGTCCGCTTGTACTACAAAAATCATCTGTTACTTCGTGCAATCCTAAACGGGTTTTAATAGAACATCCATACTTAGTCATTACTGACTGTACTTTCCCTGCTTCTTTTTTTCTATCGGTAATTAAAACCCCTAAAATTCGTGTTTCGTTTGCCATAATTATGCTTAATTTTGGTCAATCAAGTTAAAAAATTATTTATTCAAATCAAAAGACATTCTCTGAATATTTATACCACCAATTTTATTCAACTCATTTTCAAGCTCATCCCACTCAGAATTTTTTCCTGTTAATTCTAAAACAACAAAACCATTTCTGCTACATACATCATCATTTAATTCATGGAATCCTAAGCGTGTTTTTATGGATTTGGCATATTTGGTTAATACCTTTTGTGTTCTTCCGGCTTCTTTAATGCGGTCCAGAACATTTATTCCAATTATTCTTTTTTCATTCATAAGATATTCTATTTAAAAAAATATTATTACAATATTTTACTAACTTGCCTGCCGTAGCTTTAGCGAAGGCAGGTTTACTAATAAACTAATCAACAAGTTAACAAATATACATTTAAAAATACATATCCCTTTCGCCCTGTTTAATCTTTTGAATTCGATTTTTTAGGTCATCTAATCTTCTGAAACCATCCAAATCTCTAATTTCTTTATCAATTAGTTTCCAACCTTTCTGTGCTGTTTCGGGTGTAGCATAATCTTCCAAATACTCAGCCAATGTTAAAATAGCATTTGGAGTGCAATATCGTTTAATAAATCCGGGTACGGAGAATTCCATAAAGTGTTCTCCTGTTCGTCCTAACCGGTAACAAGCAGTACAAAACGAAGGCAGATAACCCGTGTCGATCAATTCATCGATAATTTCGCCTAACGACCGGCTATCGTTAATGGTAAACTGCTCGCGATTCAGGTTTTGCTCTTCGTTTTTGCTTTCGTGATATGACCCCAGCTCGAGTTTTGTTCCGCCATCAATTTGCGAAACACCAAACTGCATCACTTCCCGACGTACATTTACCGATTCACGTGCAGTTAAAATCATTCCTGTATAAGGAACTGCTAAACGAAGTATTGCAACCAGCCTTACAAACTCATCATCATTAACCGTATACTTGGGATCAACATCGATAGATGATGCATCCTGGATACGTGGAAAAGAAATGGTATGAGGGCCAATGTTATAGCAAGCTTCAAAATGATTGGTATGCCTTACCAGCGCCAAAACTTCATAACGCCAGTCGTACAATCCAAATAAAGCACCAATTCCAACATCATCTACTCCGGCTTCCTGGGCACGGTCTAAGGATGTTAACCGCCAGTCAAAATCACGCTTTTTGCCTCCCAGGTGATATTGTGCATAAGCCTCGGGGTGATAAGTCTCCTGAAAAACCTGGTAAGTGCCAATTCCCGCTTCTTTAACAATGCGATACCCATCAATATCGAGTGGAGCAGCATTAATATTTACACGGCGAATTTCACCATTTCCTTTTATTACTCCATACACCGTTTTTACGGTATGGGCTATATATTCCGGCGAATAATCAGGATGCTCCCCATAAACCAAAATCAGCCGCTTCTGTCCGTTATCTTCCAGGGCTTCAACTTCTTCTACTATCTGCTGATCTTCGAGTGTCTGACGGATAGCATCTTTATTGGAAGTCCTAAATCCACAATACTTGCAATTGTTTGTGCATTTATTGCCAATATACAATGGCGCAAAAAGAACAATCCGGTTACCATAAACTTTTTCTTTTAATGTTTTGGCTCCTTCTTTAATTTCTTCGATTAACTCAGGATCTTTGGCATTGATTAAAACCGCTGTCTCTTCAAGATTTAAACGTTCTTTATTTAATGATTTTGCAATCACCTCACGTACTCGCTTCTTTGTTGATTCAGTTTTATTGATATAATCCCATATTTCTTCCGGATCAATAAAAGGCTTCATGCGTTGATCTTTTATTTTGTATTGCTCTGGATAAAACTTCATATTGTACTTATTTATAATTATTTATTTTAATTGAAATCGTTTTAAAATCTACTTTTTATTAAATGCTTAAAACAAAACTTTTATTTTGATGTAAAAATTCCTGCCGGGTTCGATATCTATTGCCCCCCTGTTGGTTGATAAATGATTACGATAAGCCCGGTCGCCAATATTTTCAATTCCGCCAAACAGTTGGATTTTAGCAAAATCGAGATTAATTAGCGTAGAATGAACTCTGAAATCAAACCTTGCAAACCCTTTTGTTTCCAGCTCTCCTTCGGAAACCTTATTCTGATCGGCATAACCTACGGCAATAAAATCAGCCCCAAAATATTTTGGAAAAGTATATTTCAGTCCAATTCGTCCGTTCATGGGTGGCATTAAAGGCAAATTGGTGTTATTATTAATGTCTTCTCCCCTAACATATGATCCTGAGCCATGAATAACAAAATTCCCATAAAAATTATACTGAAAATTAAGGTCTATCCCATATAGCCTGGCATTATCGACATTAGAATTAATTAAGGCCGGCAAAGTATCTACAACACCGGCTGTATAAGCATAAATAAACTCACCGGGTTTTTCAACAATCATATCGGTTAACCAATTGGCAAATCCATTGATTTTAAACTGAAACCTGGGTTTCCATATTCTCCATCCTAAATCTAATGAGTAGCCCTTTTCAGGATCCAGTGCAGGATCTCCCAATCGAACTAAATTACCCAAATCAATGTATTTAAAACTCTCTTCAAGCGATGGTGCACGAAACGACCTGCCTGCGCTTAAGCTTAAATCCATTTCGCTGGTAAGTGCATATAATAGTCCTAAATTGGCACTCCAAGAGAATTTGTATTCCTCGTTTTCTTCAAAAGTTATTCGCTGGTTTGGCGGAGTTTCGTTTAAAACGCCATTCACAATTAAATAGTCAACATCATAGCCCTCATCATTAGCAATGCGAATACCATCAATCCTGCCTCCCAGTGTAACTTTCAATTTATCATTGATAAAACTTTGCTCATCCTGAAAGAATAATCCTGCTGTTCCAAAACAGGCGTTTGGTATAGGTGTTTCGCCTCGAACAATATTATTGGTTGCCATTAAATTTCCTGATCCGTCAAACACTTCCATAAGGATATGTTTTTCACGGCTGGTTTCGAGTTTACGGCGCCAAACATCAATACCGGCAATAAAATTATTATTCGGGCCAAAACTCCAGTCACTCTGTACCTGTATTCCATCGGTAATATGAAGTCCGGTTGGAGTAAAATATTCTGGTGTTGTTTTTATGGTACTATCCTGATTATAACTTACCACATTAGGTTCTAACTTCACATCTCTTACAATGGATTGATGAAAATATTTAATATTCAACAATTTAAATGATTCAGAAATATCCTTAATCTCATAATTAGCTGATAATAAAGCACGTTTGGCATCTGTATAAGTTGCTGTTGAAGGGCCGGGAAATGCTGAACCCCCAGGAATCCCAACATCATCAGCATCAAAATATTGATATTTAAATTTAAAAGTTTGGTTATTATTTATTTTATAACCAGCCGTAGCAGAAATACTTTTATCATTAAACTGGCTATTATTTATTTTACCTTCGGGAGTATTAACATTATTTGCATCTCTTAACGAACCACTAATGTGTGCATACCATTTATTAGCGCCTGAATTAAAAGTTAATTTTCTGGTAAACAATTCGTTTACACTGCTAAAGCCGGAGTTAAAACTACCTTTAAAATAAGACTCAGAGCTAAAATATCCATCTTTGGTAATAAAGTTAACAATTCCTCCCATTGCTCCGGTTCCGTAAAGCGATGATGAAGCACCTTTAATAATCTCAACCCTTTCAATTTCATCAACATCAAAAAATGACATGGAAGCCATTAAATCGGTAGCCGTTTCAATTCTGTTTCCATCAACCAGTGTTACAATTCGCTGCTCGCCTAAACCACGAATGCTAATACTGGTAGCCCACATTCCGTCGCGGCCTAAATTTACACCAGGTTCTTCCTGCAAAATATCAGATAAAGTAATGGATGAAGCGAGTTCTATTTGATCATGATCTGTAATTTCCATAGGCACAGGAACATCTTTAATCTTTTTATCCTGTTTTAAACTACTTACAATCACCTCGCCTAAAGTAATTAACTCCCTGTCGATGCCAATATTAAGCTCTAAATCGGAATCAACAGCAATTTCTTGGTCATAATGAGCATAACCAAGATAAGATACTGAAAGCTTGTACTGGCCAGCTTTAACCTGCAAAAGGGAAAAATCGCCATTTAGCTTTGTTGTAGTAAAATAATTTTGTGAATTCTCCACAGACTGGAGATTAATATGTACACCGCTTAATTTTTCTTTGTTTTCAGCATCAAATACAGTACCTTTAATATGGTACGTTTGACTTTTACCAATCATTGATAAAAAAAGAAATACGAATAAATAGGCTGTTTTTTTCATCTTATTATCTGTTCTTTAAAAGTACTGACTTAACCTGGATTCCGGTTAATCGTCCAAGCTGGCCGGTTAAAGAACCAATCTCGTCAGTAGTACCTTCAAGAACAAGAGAAATAATGCTTTGCCCGTTACTACGGGGCAAGCCTTGTCTGCCAATAATTATTTCGGAATGATTCGAAGCAATCGTGTTCATTTGATGAACAGCTTCTTTGTCTTCGATTAAAATAAGTGCGGTTCCAATTCTCTTTTCCATCAGATTTCCTCCGGATTAGATTTATTCTTTAACCTTGAAACAGAGACGATTCCGTTTCTCAGAAAGAGTAAATAGTTTTTACTGTTAATTTGTTAACAAAGATAAAAAGATTTATTTGAATACACAAGATGATTTAAAACAGGTTTCAGGTTTCAGATTTAACTCCTTTCAGTCGTTGAGCTCGTTGCACTCGGTTCAGATTGCAGATTGCAGATTGCAGGTTTACCTGCCGTAGGCATGGTTTCAAGTTTCAGATTTCAAATTTCAAGTTTCAAGTTTCAAATTTAACCTTACTCTTCTGCAGGATTTGTTACCTGTCCCATAAACAAAATGGCGTTGGTATATTTCTCGCGTATAGCAAATAAAAATGGCTTGTCAGCAATAAATTTGGCATATGCAGGATTAATACTTGTAACTCCAAAACCAACCGACGTTACTGCTGCAGCTTCGGTGCCTTTTTCATTCACATCAATAAATGACTTATGCTTTACAAAATCAATATACAATTGCATTGCTTCTGTAATATTCGAAAAATCAGCATTATCCTTGTCAAAAGCAATAGACAGCCCCATTGATTGCAAAAGGCCATTCAGTACTTTTTCATATCCAAACTTAAATTTGGGGATACTAACTTCAACATTCATCTCCTCAAAATTTTCCAACCACTCATTATAACTTTCTGTATTCCATGCAGCCATCACATCATCAATGGTTTTATCTTCGTCAGGCAAAAAAATTAACATACTAAAATTTCCTCTTCCGTATGGTAAATCAAGGATTGTAAAATCATCATGAAGCATGAGTTTCGCAGTAACTTCCTGATTCATGAACGGAACAGTTACTTTACTTCCGTTGCTTAAATTAAAATCGTTGTTTGTGGTATTCGATGCTTCAAATTTATATTTCCAGTTTCCGTTAAAATAGATGGCATTGATCAAAAACATTACCAGTGAAGGATCAATTTCATCTATAATCTGATCTATTTTACCATTGGTTTTATTTTCTACCCAGCTATTAATTAGCTCAACCGTTGTTTGATCAAAAGCAGCTTCTCTTACTTCGGCATTATAAAAATCCTGGTTAACCTTAACAAATTCAGGTTTCACAGGAAACCCTTGGCGATGCCAGATGGAATTTGCAATACTAATGGTAACAGCCGGATCGACTTCCAGTAATGCTTTTACTAATTCTTTCTGTGCCAGGTTAATTTCATCAGTTGAGAGGCCACTTAAAAATAATGTTTCTTCAAATGCATTTTTGGTTTCGCCTGCAGAGCCATTGTATGACATTAATAATGCCTGCGAAATACTTAAAGGAGAAATCATCAGGTTTTTGTCTGATTCTTCGATAATCATTCGCTTAAACAGATCTATTCCGAACTGATTATCGATTGATACCATTGACTTTGATTCAGGTGATAGTTCTATTACCTTCTCTTCTGTTGGAAAATCCATACCTTCATCTTTTTGACATGAAATTGTTAAAGGTAGTAAGATTAAAATGCAGGTAAGTATTCTCATGGTTAATTTTTTTACTGTTTATTTAAAGATGTGTAGCAGTATCATTTGGTTGCGTTCAAAAAATTAATATAATGTAGCCGAATTTCATTAGCTTTGCCATTAAATTAAACGATATGCTGAGAAAATATATTATTTTCCTCTTCGCTTTATTTTTGTTTGCAGGCTGCAATCAAACAACCGAGCATCAAAAAATCCGAATCGCAACCCTAAAAGGACCATCGGCAATGGGTATGATACAAATGATTGACAGCATAAAACAAACAAATGATTCGGATATTGAAATTACCATATATAATGAGCCTATTCAGGTACGTAAATTAATGCTCGAAGAGCAGGTTGATTTTGCTATTCTGCCAACTACCATGGGAGCAATCCTGTACAATAAAGGAATTGACTATCAACTGGCTGCCATTCCGGTTTGGGGAACTTTATATTTATTCGGGCAGGATACAACCATAAAAACATGGAATGATTTAAAAGGGAAAAGAATTTATTTAATGGCCAAAGGAATGACTCCCGATGTGTTATTCAGGCAGTTGCTCATAAAAAATGATATTGACCCGGAAAAAGATGTTAAACTGGACTACTCGTTCCCAACACATATCGACCTTGCCAATGCTGTGGCATCCGGACAGGCCAAATTAGGAGTAATATCCGAACCAATGGTTAGCCTGGTTGCTCAAAAAAACAAACAAGTACAACCTGTTTTTGACCTGAATGATGAGTGGCAGAAGAAATATCCCGAAACCCCTATTGCACAAACAGCAATGCTGGTAAAAAGCAAGTTTGCAAGGAATAACCGGATGGATGTAAATCAAATAATACAATTATATAAAAACTCATCGGTATGGGTAAATCAGAATAACGATAAGGCAGCTGAGCTAATTTTGAAATATAAAATCCTCCCGAATACTGAAGTAGCCAAATCATCTATACCCCGATCAAATTTAAACTTTATGGAAGCAAAAAACATTGAAAAAGAAATTGGTAATTACCTGAATATCTTCTACAAAATGAACCCAGACATCATAGGGGGTAAATTACCTGACAATAATTTTATCTATAAATAAAAAAAATATGAATAATTTTTATAATTTTAATCTCGATTTTAACCTTTTGCAAAAATTTAGCGTATAAATAAAAGCTATAAATAAACAATTATATGAATTCATCAAGAAAATACGACTGGGCCAACAAAAGCATACTGATTGCAGATGATGAATTACACAATTATATTATCATTGAAAAAGCTTTAGAAAAGACCAATATCAAAGTTTTTCGCGCAGAAAACGGAGAAGAAGCAGTAGAAATTTTTAAACAAAATCCTGATATTGATATCATTCTAATGGATATCCGAATGCCGGAAATGGGTGGACTGGAAGCAACAAAGTATATCAGATCGGTAAACCGGAATATCCCGATTATAGCATTTACAGCATATGCTTTATCTGACAACGAAGCCATAGCACTTGAGTTTGGTTGTGACGACTATATTTCAAAACCCGTAAGGCCTGAGTTTTTACTGCAAAAAATTAATGAACACCTCCCGGCATAAATAGCCTTATCCTCAGCATCAACCTTAATCTCAGCCTTAGCCATTAAAACAAGGATAATTGAATATTTATTTGTATTTTTCCGTTTCTATACTTTTTAAGCTATGAATATTAAACTGTCTAAAAACAGGATAATTACGATTGCTTCGGTAGCGATGTTAATTGGGTTATGGAAGTTATTATCATTATTTTATGGGTCGGAGTTAATATTGCCTCCGCCTGAAAAAACCTTAATTTCTACATTAAAATTATTTGTCTCCGAAAATTTTATCTCAATTGTTGGATTAACGGTTATTAGAGGATTAACAGGGTTTGCTTTTTCATTTATTCTGGGGGTAGCTCTTGGCATTTTTGCCGGCATAAACAGTGCATTTAACGCATTTCTTAAACCTATTTTAGTTACTATACGGTCAACACCGGTAATTTCACTCATTTTACTGGCACTCATTTGGTTTAAAGTTGATATGGTACCCATTTTTATTGCTTTTTTAACCATGTTTCCATTCATCTGTACAAATGTAATTGATGGAATCCGAAGTGTAGATCATGATTTAATTGAAATGTCGAGAATTTACAGCGTATCGCAGCGCAGAATTATTAAAGAAGTTTATTTACCTGCCATTGTGCCATTTATCTTTAGCGGAGCATCGAGTGCTATGGGGTTTGGATGGCGAGCCATCATTATTGGAGAGGTTTTAAGTCAGCCTAAATTTGGTATTGGAACCGTAATGCAAACTGCACAAACCTATTTATTAGTAAACGAAGTTATTGCTTGGACAGTCATTGCAGTTATGATCAGTTATCTATTTGAAGTTATTTTAAGAAAAATAGAAAAAAATATTGTAGTCTGGAAATAGATATGAGCTTACAAATTAAACATTTATATAAAACTTTTGATGATATTACCCTATTTAAGGATTTTAATATTGATATAAAAGAACATACAATAAGTTGCATTCTAGGCCCCTCGGGATGTGGAAAAACCACATTGCTAAACATGATAAGTAATACAATACAGCCGGATTCGGGAGAATTTAATGGTTTTAACGATAAAGATATCTCTTATATATTCCAGGAACCCAGGCTACTGCCATGGAAAACGGTAATTGAGAATATAGCTTTTGTTCTGGATGAATCATTATCAGAAGCAGAAAAAGAAACGATTGCTGCAAGATATTCGCAATTGGTTGAACTTGATAAATTTAACAACTTTTACCCTTCGAAATTAAGCGGAGGAATGAAACAAAGAGTAGCTATTGCACGGGCCTTTTCCTATCCTTCGGATATCATTTTAATGGATGAGCCTTTAAAAGCACTTGATTTGAAGTTAAAATTAACTCTAATGAAATCTTTCCGTCGGCTATGGCAAACCGATAAGCGTACAGTTATTTTTGTTACGCATGATATAGATGAAGCGCTTTTATTGGGCAATGATATTTATGTTTTTAGTAAAGCTCCGGTCGAAATCAAAAAGAAATTTGTTATTACAGCAAAAGAGAGGACTTTACACCATCCGGAGTTTTTAAAACTGAAGAATGAAATTTGGGAAGAGATGGATTGATCAGAAATGATATCATCAGGCAAATTATATTCCAGCTAAAGTAGCTCCTCGTTCATTTCACCTTCATCAATATGATCTAATAAAGAATCTTCAATATCATCGAATCGAACTTTTGCTTTTATAATAAATACCTTCAGTATAATTGGAATTGGTATAGTGGTTAAAATAGACAATATAATAATCGCATTAAAAAACTTATCCGGAATAATATTAAGGCTTAAGCCCACTGCTGCTGCTGCAATAGTTGCTGACAGTTGGGGGACAGTCATCAAACCTGCTAAGACGCCTTTCCTATTAGAAAATCCTGAGATTCTCATGGCCAGCCAACCGGAAAAAATTTTACTGCCCAATAAACCAATAATAGTCCAAAGGATGATATAAATATTTTCGTTAGCTCCAAAAAGTACAGTAATATCTGTTTTCATCCCGATTGAAAGAAACATAAACGGAACAAAAAAACCATAACCAATTCCTTCAATTTTACTTTGAAATAGTTTATTATCGTCATGAAAAATTTTAAGTGTTGATAAAGCCATTCCTGCAATAAAAGCGCCAACAATAATACTAACCCCAACAATCTCACCAACAAAAACAACCCCAAGTACAGTTACTAAAAAAAATGTAATTCGCGAATCATCTTTTGGAGAAATACCACGAAAAATAGATTTCCCGATTATAGGAACAAACCACAAAACCATTGTGATATAAATAAAAATCACACCAATAAAGAGAAGGTAAAAGAATACACCCAAATGGGTGAGATCAATATGATCAAAAAGCGAAATGGTTTCGAAAATTGTGGCAGAAGATTGATGCCTTACCAATTGAACGCATATGGCCAATAAGATTAAACTTGCTATATCTGTAATTACAGTTGATGACAATATAGCAACACCAAACCTGGTTTTAACTACATTTAGTTCCTTTATAATGGGAAAAACAATACCTACTGAATGCGATGCGAACAACGACGCATAAAATAACTGCCCAATGGTATCATCTGGCCGAAACATACGAAAAATATAAAAACCTGCTGCTGCAGGAATAATAAAAGTTAAAATACTTAACCAAAAAACAGCTTTTCTTTCCGCATTTATAAGCTTTAAGTTAGCTTCCATTCCGGCAAGTGACATTAAAAAAACGAGGCCAATCAATCCAATGGCATCAATAACTACATAAAGCTGCTCTGTGGGATAACCCCTGCCGAGAAAATGATTGAGTTTTTGTATTAAATCCAATAGGTTGGGGCCAATAATAATTCCAATAATCATTATTGAAATAATGGAAGGTATATGGAAACGTTGTAACCAACGCGGTACAAATGCCATTAATGCCATCAAGATCAAAAAAAGTATCAAAAAAGTCAGCCCGGTCATAGGAACCAATTTTGTTTCTTTTTCAATTTACATCTTAATGGCAATATTTCCAAAAGAATTTCTATACCCCGGAAAATTAGTAGATCAGATTTTCAATTTCAGACTTGTCTTTCTTTAATTGATTTTTTAAAGTATCTGCTCCAGTAGAAAAAACTGTAAATTCATATTATGGTTCTTCTAATCCATAGTTATGCCCCATAGTTATCGAGAATTCTGGTAAATTCTTTGAAGTTTGGAAAAATGAAAGTATCTTTGATAGTATCAAATGATAGTATCATGAAGCCGCCTTATAACATTTCACCTGTAATTTTAAAACTTATTACTTCAATTTCTGAAAAAATTGGAGAAGTTAATGCTAATTTAATGAATAAGCCTTCTCCTCAATTAAGAAAGCAGAATAGAATTAAAACAATTCATTCATCATTAAGTATTGAAGGAAATACATTAACTCAGGAACAAGTTACAGCTATAATTGAAAATAAGAGAATAATTGGACCTAAAAAGGACATACTCGAAGTATTAAATGCTGTTAAGGTTTATGACAACCTGACTATGCTTAATCCCGTTTCATCCAGTTCCTTTATGAAAGCTCATAAATTATTAATGGAAGGACTCATTGATAATCCTGGAAATTACAGAAATAAAGGAGTTGGAATTTATCAAGGTTCTCAAGTTGCTCATATTGCACCACCATTTGAAAACGTTCCTGCATTAATGAAAGATTTATTTTCATACCTTAAAAACAAAGAAGAATTAACTCTAATAAAAAGTTGTGTTTTTCATTATGAAATGGAATTTATACATCCATTTTTAGATGGCAACGGTAGAATGGGTAGACTCTGGCAAACATTGATTTTAATGAATGAATATCCCGTATTTGAATTTTTACCATTTGAAACGTTGATAAGTCAGACACAAAATGAATATTATGAAGCACTTGGACATAGCGACAAGCTTGGTAAATCAACACCTTTTATAGAATATATGTTAGGTGTCATTGAAAAATCACTAATAGAACTTTTAGATTTTAATAATAGAATCTTGACAGACAATGACAGATTGAAATATTTCATATCATTAGGAAAAAAAGAATTTACCAGAAAAGATTATATGAATGTTTTCAAAGATATTTCAACAGCTACTGCAAGCAGAGATTTAAAAAAAGGTGTCGAGATTAATCTTTTTAAAAAAATAGGAGAAATGAGTAAGACTATTTACAAAGTTTAGGAATAACTACTGCTATGGCGAGTCCGATTGTTGCTCATAAATACATGTTTAACAGTTAAAAACTAATAAATAATGGTAAAAAACACATGCGTAACTTAAATAATCACATAAGTAACCAAAAGGATTTCAGTACTTATTAATAAATGAGTTGCTCAATTTCAGTTTTATCTTTTTCCAGTTGGTTTTTGAGCGATTCTGCACCATCGAGTTGCAACTCATCGCGCATCCGTTTATGGAAAGTTATTGTAGCCATTATATTACGCAAGGTGTAATTGGTGGTATAATCGAATAAATGAACCTGGATGCTTGGAAATATATAATCGCTAAATTTTTTGATGTTTAACATTCCCTTGTATCGATTGCCGGTAGTAGTATTTAAACTTATAGCATAAACACCTTCCGGCGGAACCAGTTTAACATCTTCTTCAATAATCATTTCAAGTGTTGGAAAACCTATTTCACGGCATTTTGGATGTCCGTCAATCATTTTCCCTGTTATAATAAAAAAATGATCGAGATATGCATTGGCACGTTGTATACGCCCGTCTAATAATGCTTTTCTGATAATTGTGGAACTAACCGTTTCATTCTCCAGGTCCTGTTCCGGAATTTCTTCTACCTTAAAATCATACTTTTTAGTCAGCTGATAAAGATAAGAATAATCGCCCTCACGATTATGTCCGAAATGGTGGTTAAAACCTACAATGATGATTTTGGCATGCAGCTTTCCCAGCAGAATATCTTCAACAAACTCCTGCGATGTAGTTTTGGCAAATGCTTTGGTAAAATTAATAATTACCAAATGATCCAGTCCTGTTTTTTCGAGCAGGTGAATTTTTTCTTGTTGTGAGTTAATTAATTTCAATCCCTTCCCAGCGGTCTCAGGATATAATACACGCCTTGGGTGTGGGTGAAAAGTAATTAATACAGATTCGCCATTAATATTTTGGGCCAGTGTATTTAATCTGTTAATAATTACTTTATGCCCAATATGAACACCATCGAAAGTTCCGGTAGTAACAACCGCATTTTTTATTTGCCCCAGTGTTTCAAAACTCCTATGTACCTGCATTTTACTTGTTGTGTTTACATTAAAAACAAATCATAACAAAAAAATTACGATTCATTTTTCCGTTGTTTTACAAAGTAAGCTACTTTTTCGAGCGAAGTTACCATATCATATTCTTCGAGATAAACATTGGGCGAAACATTTAAAGGTGTTGATGTATAATTTAAAATACCTTTAATCCCCGACATAATCAATTTTTCAGCCACATTCGCAGCATCTTCGGGCGGGACCGTTAAAATTCCTATAGAAATATCAAGTTCCTGAACCATTTTATCCAGATCAGACATATGGTAGCATTTCACACCTGATATCACACGATTGGTTTTATCAGGATTCACATCAAATGTAGCTGATATTCTGAGTTTCGACCTTTTTCCATTAAAATAGGCAGTAATGGCCTTACCCAAATTACCAACACCTATTACTGCTGCATTTAATCCATCATCAGTATCGATAATATCGCCAATTACATCAATTAATGCTCTTACATCATAGCCCTTTTTTAACGTGGTTGAGTAACCAATAAGCATGATATCTCTTCGGACCTGAACGGCTGTAATATTATGCAGGTTGGCCAGTTCATGTGAATAAATATGGGATTTCCCTTTTGCCAGGCAATTTAGCAAAGTCCTCCTGTATTCACTGAGTCTTCCTATGGTTTTTTCCGGAAGTTTATTCATCAGTTTAAAATTTTTAGTTTGATAATTATATCATTAAAATGATTCGTCAATTTACAAAAAAATTACATGGGCAGGGTAACCATAAATGTACTCCCCTCTCCAAGTTTACTTTCTACATTTATATCGCCGTTATATAGATCCAGTACTTTTCGCACAATGGGTAATCCTAAACCACTACCTGTAATATGCTTGGTTTGTTCATTTTTTACACGGAAAAACTCATCGAACAGCTTATTTTGTTCCTCTTCAGATAAGCCAATACCGGTGTCCTTTACAATAATTTTTAATTGCTGATTTTCTTTTTCAAGCCAAACATCAACCTTGCCCTTTTCTTTATTATATTTAACAGCATTAGAAATCAAATTATTAAATATAATTTCGATATCACCCGGATCAATATTTATTTTTATCTCTTCGTTATCATGAAGCATAATTTCTACATCCTTCTGAATAGCATAAGGATTAATCGCTTCGATAGCATTTTGTGCAACATCACCTACCCTAACCTGTTCAAATTTATCCTTTTTCTTTTCTAATTTAATTTTCGTAAGATCCAACAAATCCATAATTAAATTCCGCATTCCCTTAATTCGATGTAATGACCTGTCAATCATCTGTTCGTAATCTGCAATATTTTCGCCGGCTTGTTTTTCCTGCATAATTTTCAGATAACCTTCAATGGCATTTAAAGGAGATTTTAATTCGTGCGAAAGAACAGATAAAAATTGATATCTGATTTCTTTTCCTTCTTTGTTTAGTTTTCTTGTCATTCCTCGCAGGAAAAGATGTTTAGACACATTTTCCATGGCAGATTTTAGCTCCTGAGGTGTAAATGGTTTAGGAATAAAATCATAAGCCCCCTGATTTGTTGCTTTAACTGCAAGCTCCAGCGAAGCATAAGATGTAATCATCAAAACCAAAATTTCCGGTTTATTCTTATTGATATATTCCAAAACCTCCGTTCCCTGTATTCCGGGTAATTTATTATCTAATAAAACGATCTCGATTTTTTGCTTTTTAATCATTTCAATCGCATCTTCACCAGTTGCTGTTTCAATGACATTAAATCCATAATCACTATCCATAAAAGGATAACTTACGGAAAAATTATTTAAAATACGACTCACTCCCGATCTTATACCGGGTTCATCATCTACAACTAATAAGTTAAGTTTATCCATACCGGTATATCAGTTTAAATTTTCAGTAATTTATTAATTTCTTTGTGTAATTGATCTTTTCTTATCCCTTTTTCCAGATACAAATCAGCTTTAATCCACTGCTTGTCTGTTTCGGTATTAACACCGAATGACATTCCTGTTTCGGAGGCCACAGCTGTTGCCAGAATAATTGGAACATCAGGATATTTTCTTTTCATTTTGTAGGATAAAATAAAGCCGCTGTCATCGCTTTCCATCATTAAATCGAAAATAGCCAGGTCGGGTTTTGTATTTTCAATGATCTTTTCTGCTTCACGCTGACTTCCAGCAGTTATAACTTCAAATCCAAAACTCTCGATATGCATCCGCATCTGGATTAAATAATCCATATCGTCGTCGGCAATTAATATTAATTTTTTATTTTGTCCCATAATCATCCTTAAATTATAATTTATTGTATTCTGGGTATAGCAATTCTAAATGTTGTCCCTGTAGGCCCCTGTTCAGGATCGGCATTTGAGCTAACCGTAATTTTACCCTTATGCATTTTCACAATTCCGTATGCAGTAGCTAATCCCAAACCAGTTCCTTTCCCAATTTCTTTGGTTGTATAAAACGGTTCAAAAATCTTGTCCAAATCATTGGACTTAATTCCACATCCGCTATCTTTTACATAAAAAATAACTTCATGGTCGGTATCTTCGAGCACAATCTCAATATTTCCACCATCAGGCATTGCATCAACAGCATTTTTCATCAGGTTTGTAAGTATTTGCAACATCTGCTCCTGATCCAGCGATGCTATTGGATTATCCAATTTTGATGTATCGATGTTAACCTTAATATTGTCGGGAATAATTACAGCATCGGTACATTGTTTTGCCAACCTGGAAACATCAACTTCTGATGCATTAACCTGGTTTTTACGAGCAAAGTTTAATAATCCTCCAACAATTTTTTTACATCTGTTTGTTTGATCAACAATTAATTTAAGATCTTTGTATAGTTGCGATTCTTTAGATGTTTCTTCTAATAAAATATTGGCATACATAATTACCACCCCGAGCGGGTTGTTTAATTCGTGTGCAATACCGGCCGATAGTTGCCCCATACTGGCCATCTTCTCGGATTGCCTTAAAGCCTGTTGTATTGTTGTTAATTTTTCGTTAGAAATAGCTAATTCATTAACAGATTTATGCAATTTTTCAATGGTATAAGGCAAACACATCTCTATTTCGGCAAGTCCCTGAACAATGGCTTTTGCATGCTCATCGCAGGTTTCATAACCGCAAGCTCCACAATTTAAATGGTCTTTGGGAGATTTTTTCCCCATTGACTCCAGAACCTCCTCTACACTTTTTTCATCGGGCCTTTCGAGTATTCTTTCCCGAGCCTGGTATTTAGCAGTTAAATCAACTTTTAAATAGGTATTAATATCTTGTTCCCATTGTTTCTGGTTGATATTTTCGATTTTTTGTTTTACATAATTATTAACCAAAATTCTTTTTGCATAATGCCTTTGCCTGTTGGTCATTCCCGGCCCCATAATACATCCTTCACAACCAAGCAATTCAAGATGCTGCGAATGAATCAGGCCGTCTTCAAATTCTTTTATGGCTTCCTGGAAGTCATTTTTCCCTTCGGCCACAATAATGTTTCCATCAAACACATCATCAGTTATTCCGGCTGTTTGCAACAATCCTCTGCTTACCGGAAAAACAGCGCCCTTACCTCCCAGTGGAGAGTCAAATTCAGTTGGGTCAATATCAAAAGGTTTAATTTTATTTAAGGTAAACATATCCCTTAATTCAGCAAAAGTAATCATCTCATCCACCTCGTCAGATTCTGCTTTCTTGGCCACACATGGACCAATAAAAACAATGTTGGTATGATCGCCGTACTTCTCTCTCATAACTCTCGACATGGCTACCATGGGCGATGGAATTGGAGCTAAATTTTCTACTAATCTTGGATGATAGTGCTCCACATATGAAACAATAGCCGGACAATCTGAAGATATATAACATTTTCCGGATGATTCTTTTATTAATTTGTGATACCGGGTAGCCACCAAATCTGCACCAAAGGCTACTTCAGATACAACATCAAACCCAAGCTTACGAATCATCGAAACAAAAATCTTATAATCATTAATCTCCTCAAATTCTGCCGGAAAGCTGGGGGCAACTATAGCAATATTCTTCCTGCCGGATTGGAGTAATTCATTTACTTTGTCGGTAGTGTGAAGAAAAACTTTTGCTCCCTGGCTGCATACTTTTGTACAATTTCCACAAACAATACAACGTTCGTTTAATACTTCGGCTTGCCCATTGATAATTTTAATTGCTTTGGCTGGACATTCGCGAACACAAGTATAACATACCCTACAACGATTTTTTAAGGTATATACCAAATCACGGTTTTTATTTGAGCTTTCGGTGTTCATCACATTTTCTTTTTATAATAGTACATCTCGCTCTTTATACCTCGTATGCAAAAGCTTTTTACATACCGGGCTTAATGGCTCATCCAGGTAATCCTGATATAATTTCAGTACCTGATGATTTTTGTGAGCAACCTTTATCGCTTCTTTTTCATCCATCTCAAAAATTGTTTTTGTCATGGCCTTCTGAACTTTTTCATCATTACAAAATGGTTGTCCGCCGCCATTTAAACACCCTCCGGGACATGCCATAATTTCAATAAAATCAGCCTTATTTTTTCCGTTTCGTATATCGGCTAAAATTTGATTGGCATTTTTTAATCCGCTAACAACAGCAAAATTTACATCTTTTTTGCCGGCTTTTAGGGTAAACAATTTTTTATCTTTTGAGCCTCTTAGTTTTGCAATTTTTAATGGAGATAGTTCTTTCTTGGTAAGCAAATAATTTAAGGTACGAGCAATCGCTTCTGTTACCCCGCCCGATACTGCAACCATTTTACCTGCTGATGACCGCATATTAAAAGGCGTGTCGGATAACTCTTCTTCGAGCGAATGAATATCTATGCCATAGAGATGAATTAATTTTACCAACTCACGTGTGGTAATTACCTGATCTATATCAGAAACTCCCTTATGAGTCATCTCTTCGCGTTGTGCTTCAAATTTTTTCGCCGTACAAGACGTAATGGATACTGAAAATATTTTTTCAGCAGCTAACTGGTTCTTATCCGCAAAATATCCTTTTATTAAAGCACCCAAAATTTGCTGTGGCGATTTTGTTGTTGAAACATGATCGATCATATCGGGATGCGATTGTTCCATATATTTAATCCAACCCGGGCAACAACTGCTTATCATGGGCAGATTTTCTTCATGATTAATTCTATCGGCTAATTCGGCAGATTGCTCATAAATAGCTAAATCAGCTCCGAAAGAATTATCAAAAACTTTAAAAAATCCGATTCTTCGAAGTACCGCATTTAATAACCCTTGCAAATCTTTGCCCGGACGAAGCCCTAACTCTTGCGCCAAAGAAACAGAAACCGATGGAGAACAGTGCGCAATAACTTTAATTTCTTTATTATTGAGCATCTCCTGTATAATATCAAAGTTTGTTTTTTCGTGCAATGCACCGGTAGGACAAACTAAAACACATTGGCCGCAATTAATACAATTAGAAAAATTTAAATCTTTATTTAATGATGTGGCAATGGCTGTAGAATCCCCCCTTTTTATAAAATCAAAAGTAGAAACATCCTGAATTTCTTCGCAAACTCGAACACAACGCCCACATAAAATACATTTAGCCGGATCGCGTACAATTCCGGGGCTTGACTGATCGAGATTTACCTTTGATTTTTCGCCTGATATGCGTCTTTCTCTAACATTTAGCTCTACAGCCAGGTTTTGCAATTCGCAGTTCCCGTTCCGTATGCAATACAAACAATCATCGGGATGATTAGATAGTAACAGTTCTACCACCATTTTTCGGGCTCTGATAACCCGGGGTGAATGAGTCCTGATTTTAATTGGCTGTTCAATGGGAAATGAACATGAAGGTATTAATCCGGATTTGCCCTCAACTTCAACGACACATAAACGACAGGCGCCTGTAGGAGAAAAACCATTCATTCTGCAAAGCGTTGGTACTTTTATACCATTCTTGTTAAGCGCTTCAAGGATTGTTTCTCCCTTATTGGCTTTTATTTCTTTATTGTTTACTTCGATATTAACTGACATAACCCTCCCAATTAATTACTGATAATAGCTGAGAATTTGCATGTATCAAAACAAATTCCACATCCAATACATTTATCCTGCACAATAAAATGAGCATTTTTTGGTGTTCCGAAAATGGCTCCTGTAGGGCATTTTTTGGCACACAATGTGCATCCTGTACATGCTTCCACATCGATTTCAAAAGTTCTTAATTCCTGGCAAACACCTGCACTGCAATTGCGTTCAAAAATATGTTCCTCGTATTCGTCGCGAAACCATTTTAAAGAGCTAAGTACAGGATTTGCGGCTCTTCGGCCTAACCCACACATAGATGTATCTTTAATAACTTCTGCCAAATTTTCTAGTTGCATAACCCCTTTAAAACGCTGTAAAGTAGTATGTCCATTTCCATCTTTAGGGCGTTTACTGATATTTTCCAGTATTTCATGCATACGTCTTGTTCCTTCACGGCAGGGGATACATATGCCGCAACTCTCTTTTTGCAAAAAATTCATAAAATACTTTACCGTATCGATAATACAATTATCCTCATCTAAAACTACTAACCCGGCTGATCCTAATGAAGCCCCGGCAAGCATAACCGATTCAAAATCAATCACTGTATCCAGGTGTTCATCCGTTAAACATCCGCCGGAAGGACCTCCAATATGAATTGCTTTAAACTGTTTATTGTTACGAATACCCCCGGCAACGCGAAATATTATATCACGGATTTTTGTACCCATCTCTACTTCAACCAACCCACAATACTCTACTTTGCCTGAAATTGAAAATACTTTAGTTCCTTTACTCTCTTCGGTACCAATAGATTGATACCATTCAGCACCTTTTCTTAAAATAACGGGTATATTCACTAATGTTTCAACATTATTAACAACCGTTGGCTGATCGTATAAACCTTTAGTTGCAGGATAAGGTGGTTTAGAATGGGGCCTGCCACGTTTGCCTTCAATACTTTTTATCAAAGCAGTTTCTTCGCCGCAAACATATGCTCCGGCACCTTTTCTAACAATAATTTCCAGATTATAACCGCTTCCCATAATATCATGCCCCAACAATCCAAAGTCAACAGCTTGTTTTATGGCATTTTTAATTCTTTGAATAGCTAATTCATAATCGGATTCGATATAAATAAATGCTTTTTGTGCACCAACAGCATAAGAAGCAATGGCAATACCTTCAACTACTTTATGCGGATCACTTTCGATTAGT
>JAWLEM010000019.1:1322-22987 GCA_041686115.1 Bacteroidales bacterium | reverse complement strand
TGGATTTATGAAAGTCCCATAGGGCAATGCCAATAAGTAAGAAGCAATTAAATTTTTGAATCTGACAATGAGAAGCGAATGTCATTCTGAGCCTGCCTGCCGGCAGGCAGGCCTGTCGAAGAATGTCGAAGAATGACATAATTTTCGGTTTATATAAAAAGATATTTTTATTAATTTAGCATAAAGAATCTTGATGATGATGAAAATTTTTATTCAATACCTAAAAGATTTTTTTGATTTAATATTTCCTGATTTATGTGTTGCTTGCAATAATCACCTGGTAACGCAGGAAAGATTAATCTGCACATCATGTTTATACAACTTACCCAAAACAAATTTTCATAAAGATTTAGAAAATCCTGTTTCACAACTCTTTTGGGGCCGGGCCAAAGTAGAGTATGCAACAGCATATTACTTTTTTAATAAAGGAAGCCAATACCAGCATATGATGCACAAGTTTAAGTACCGGGGATACAAAGAAATTGGATATGTGCTGGGCAGGACTTTTGGCGAACAAATAAAAAACAGCGTTTTTAAAGAGGTTGATGTGGTTATTCCCGTACCACTGCATAAATCAAAATATAAAAAACGGGGATACAATCAAAGTCAGTTAATTGCCGAGGGGCTGTCCGAATCGTTACAAAAAAAGCTCGACACCGAAAATTTGACCAGGGCAATTGCAACTAGCACACAAACCCGGAAATCGAGATTCGAACGCTGGAAAAATGTGGAAAAGATTTTTAAAGTAAAAAACCCCGGTGATATTGAAGGCAAGCATGTTTTACTGGTTGATGATGTTGTAACCACCGGATCAACGCTAGAAGCCTGTGCTAATGTGATACTCGAAATACCGGAAACAAAAGTAAGTATTGCAACTCTGGCTGTGGCATGATAATTTAAAATTAACTTTGTGAATAGGGTAAATCTTCATAAATTCGCAACAATTTAAACCATTAAAATTTTAGATTATGTTTTCAGGAATTGTTGAAGAAGCTGCAAAAGTGGTAAAATTAGAGAAGGAAAAAGGAAACTTACATATTACCATGCAATGTTCGTTTGCACACGAACTTAAGATTGACCAAAGTGTTTCGCATAACGGAGTATGTTTAACGGTTGTAAAGATCGATAAAGAAAACAAAACCTTTACCGTAACAGCTATACAGGAAACACTCGAAAAATCGAACCTTGGTTTATTACAACTGGGCGATAAGGTAAACCTTGAGCGTAGCATGAAGATTGACTCGCTGCTCGACGGACACCTGGTTCAGGGACATGTAGACCAAACGGCTGTTTGTACAAATGTTCGCGAATCTGACGGTAGCTGGTATTTTACATTCGAATATGACCCGTCGCAGGAAGATTATATTACTGTTGAAAAAGGCTCGGTTTCGATTAATGGCGTTAGTTTAACCGTGGTTAATTCAAAAGATAAATCATTCGAAGTGGCGATTATTCCATTTACTTATGATGTTACTAACTTCCACCAGTTTAAGGTCGGAACGGTTGTAAATATTGAGTTTGATGTAATTGGTAAATATGTTGCCAAAATTGTCAGGCAGCAGTTGGGAAAATAAGTCAATTGACCAAAACGATAAACAAAAGCCTCATTAATTGAGATGAGGTTTTTTGTATATTATACTAATATCATTATTTTGGCATTATGAAGAACTCATCTCCGCGCCAAATGGCTATTTTAATATCATTGATCTCGGCATTCGTGGCGGGTTTTACCCAACTGATCCTGTATTATTTTGATGCCGATAGCTTTTTTCCTCCATGGCTGCTCTCAGTAATGTTTATTTTTATTGCCATCTATATTTTAGTTTATTTCCTTCTTAACAGTTTTATATTCGAAAAGATAAATCCTATTTATAAAACCATCCTGAACAAAAATATCCCCGAAAAGGACTTACGTAAAGACCTGGAAGAAAAGGATGTAATTAATGAAGTAAATAATGAGGTGCTTAGCTGGGCCAATAAAAAAACCATGGAGATTGCACAGCTTAAGCAAATGGCCAAATACAGGAAAGAGTTTGTAGGCAATGTATCACATGAACTGAAAACGCCAATATTTAATATTCAGGGTTATGTATTAACGCTGCTCGATGGAGGTATTGAGGATTCAACCATAAATATTGAGTATCTTAAAAAATCGAAAAAAAACATCGACAGAATGATTTCCATTGTCGAGGATCTTGAACAGATAACTAAACTCGAATCAGGCGAACTGGAACTGAACAAGGAGAAATTTAATATAGTGGAGCTTATCGCAGATGTTTTTGACTCGGTAGAGATGAGTGCAAAAGAAAAAGGAATACAACTACAATTTAATTCAAACTACGATAAACCGGTTTGGGTTTATGCCGACCGGAAACAAATCTATCAGGTAGTTACCAATCTGGTGGTTAATTCAATTAACTACGGTAAAGATTATGGAACAACTACGGCTTCTTTTTCCGATATGGATAAGAATATCCTGGTAGAGATTAGCGATGACGGCCCCGGTATTCCTGAGAAAGACATACCTCGCATATTTGAGCGGTTTTACAGGGTTGATAAAAGCAGATCGAGAAATGCCGGTGGAACCGGTTTGGGTTTAGCCATTGTAAAGCATATTATTGAAGCTCACAAACAAACAATTAATGTACGAAGCTCTTTAAACGAAGGGACCTCTTTTGTTTTTACCCTGTCGAAGGCCCAAAAATTGTAAAAATTCTACCTATTTCATTTTTTTTAATTGCATTTTTTGATACATAAATCTATCTTTGTACGTTTTAATATAGCGTAATTGATAAGATGATCTTAAAATTACCACAGATTAGCCCTGGCTTGTAAAAAGCAAAGATGAAAACCTTTTATTTTTAATTTTACATGCAGGGTAAAAAAGAATCATCGTTTTTTAAGATGATCATGGTTAGAAACTTGTAGATTTAAAAAATAAGGATTATCGATGAGCAAGAAATTTCCGGAATACAAACAGCTAGATTTATCGCAGGTAAATAAAGATATACTTGCACGATGGGATAAGAATGATACATTTCATAAAAGTATAACTACCCGTGAGGGGAAACCAACATTTGTTTTTTACGAAGGGCCTCCTTCTGCAAACGGGTTGCCGGGGATTCATCACGTGATGGCTCGCGCCATAAAAGATATTTTTTGCCGCTACAAAACCATGCAGGGTTTTCTTGTTAAGCGTAAAGCAGGATGGGATACCCATGGATTACCCGTTGAACTGGCAGTAGAAAAATCATTAGGTATTACAAAAGAGGATATCGGTAAAAAAATATCGGTCGACGAATATAATGAAACCTGCAAAAAGGAGGTCATGAAATATACCGATGTTTGGGAAAACCTTACTCACAAAATGGGTTACTGGGTAAATATGGATGATCCTTACATCACTTATGATAACAGGTATATTGAAACGCTGTGGTGGTTGCTTAAACAACTTTTCGATAAAGGATTATTGTACAAAGGCTATACCATTCAGCCTTTTTCACCTGCAGCAGGAACAGGGCTAAGCACGCATGAATTAAACCAGCCGGGTTGTTACCGCGATGTTAAGGATACCACCTGTACAGCGCAGTTTAAAGTAGTAAAAAACGAAAAATCTGCATTCCTTTATCAGGATACTGATACTGATGTGTACCTTTTGGCATGGACAACAACACCCTGGACACTTCCATCAAATACAGGCTTAGCGGTAGGTGAAAACATTAAATATGTCAAAGTAAAAACGTTTAATCAGTATACCGGACAACCGGTTACAGTTATATTGGCCAAAGATCTTTTTTCTGCTTATTTCGATAAAAAAGCCGGTGAGTTAAGCCTTAACGATTATAACGTAGGGGATAAAAAAGTACCCTATAAAGTTATGGATGAATTTACCGGGAAGGAACTAGAGGGAGTAAGATACGAGCAGTTGATTAACTGGGTGCAACCGGAAGGGGATGCTTTTCGTGTTATTCTCGGTGATTATGTTACTACTGAAGACGGTACAGGAATTGTTCATATTGCACCAACTTTTGGTGCCGACGACGACCGTGTTGCAAAACAAAGCAACATATCGGCGCTGGTAGTTTACGATAAGAAGGGGACAATGCAACCTTTAGTAGATAAAAAGGGGCGTATGTATCTCATTGATGAACTGGACCCCGACTTTGTTTCAAAGTACGTTAATACTGATAGCTATAAAACCTTTTCCGGCCGTTTTGTTAAAAATGAGTACGACGAATCTTTAACCGAAAATGACCCTACCATAGATGTGGATATTTCGGTTATGCTGAAAAAAGAAAATAAAGCATTTAAGATAGAAAAACAGTTGCATAACTATCCACATTGCTGGCGTACCGATAAACCTATTCTTTATTATCCGCTCGATTCGTGGTTTATTAAAACAACAGCGCTCAAAGAAAGAATGATGGAACTTAACCGGTCCATCAACTGGAAACCGGAATCAACAGGTACCGGAAGATTTGGTAAATGGTTGGAAAATCTGCAAGACTGGAACCTTTCAAGGTCAAGGTACTGGGGTACTCCGCTTCCTATCTGGGTTACCGACGACCGATCGGAAATGAAATGTATAGGTTCGGTAGAAGAGTTATACAACGAAATAGAGAAATCGGTAAAAGCCGGGTTAATGAAAGAAAATCCTATTGCTGGTTTTAAGTCCGGAGATTACACTAAAGAGAATTATGAAAAAATTGACCTTCACAGGCCGTATGTTGATGATGTTATTTTAGTTTCCGATAAAGGACAAAAAATGATTCGTGAAATTGACCTTATCGATGTTTGGTTTGATTCTGGTGCGATGCCTTATGCGCAATTCCACTATCCATTTGAAAACAAGGAGAAATATTCCAATGGGGGAGATGGAGGGGGCCTCTTCCCTGCCGACTTTATTGCCGAAGGTGTTGACCAAACGCGCGGGTGGTTCTTTACTTTACATGCTATCGCTACCATGCTGTTCGATTCGGTAGCTTTTAAAAATATTATTTCCAATGGCCTGGTATTGGATAAAAGCGGAGCAAAAATGTCGAAACGGCTTGGTAATGCAGTCGATCCTTTCGAAACCATTGAAAAAAACGGTTCCGATCCGTTGCGCTGGTATATGATTACCAATGCTCAGCCCTGGGATAACCTGAAATTCGATCCGGCAGGACTCGAAGAAGTGAAGCGTAAATTTTTTGGCACTTTATATAATACCTATTCGTTTTTTGCACTATATGCAAATGTTGATGGGTTTGAATTTAGTGAAGAAGATATTCCTGTTTCAGAGAGGCCTGAAATTGATCGTTGGGTTATATCGTTATTAAATTCGCTGGTAAAAGAAGTTGAAAAAGATTACGAAAACTATGAACCAACAAGAGCAGGGCGAGCCATACAGGAATTTGTCAGCGAGAATTTGAGTAACTGGTATGTGCGATTAAACAGAAAGCGTTACTGGGGAGGCGAATACTCTAAAGATAAGATTGCAGCTTATCAAACGCTTTATACATGCCTTGAAACCATTGCTCGGCTGATGGCCCCCATAGCGCCATTTTTTGCCGATCAGTTATTCACCGACCTTAACACCGTTACCGGGAAAGATAAAACAGAATCGGTTCATATAGCCGAATTTCCTGGTTATAACGAACAATTTATTGATACTGAGCTTGAGGAACGAATGGATATTGCACAACGTGTATCTTCTATGATTCTTGCACTGCGAAGAAAGGTTAATATAAAAGTACGCCAGCCGCTAAGCAAAATGATGATTCCGGTTTTAGACCCATCGTTAAAGGATAAGTTTGAAGATATACGTAATCTGGTTTTATCCGAAGTAAATGTTAAAGATGTTGAATATATAACAGATACTACAGGTATATTGGTAAAAAAGATAAAACCTAATTTTAAAACGCTGGGGCCTAAGTATGGCAAACTAATGAAACATATTTCGCAAGCGGTTGCAAAAATGTCGCAGGAAGATATTGCTAAGCTTGAAAAAGATGAACAGTTTATTATCTCTGCCGGCGATGAGCAGATTCCCATAAGCCCCGAAGATGTTGAAATATCATCGGAAGATATTCCCGGTTGGCTGGTTGCAAACGACGGAAAATTAACCGTAGCACTAGACATCAATGTTACCGATGAGTTACGCGAAGAAGGAATTGCTCGTGAGTTTATTAACAGAATTCAGAATCTAAGAAAAGAGAGTAAATTTGATGTTACCGATAAAATAATGGTACAAATTAAAGCGCATGGTTTAATTAATCAGGCCATAGAAAAACACAAAAAATATATCGGTGCGCAAACCCTGGCCAAATCTGTTGAGCTGGTGGATCATTTTGGGCAAAATACTGTTCACGAAGTAGAAATTGATGATGATATAAAAACACAAATAAAAATAACGAGGATAAATGATTAATTACTTTTTAAAATGAAAAAATTTATTATCTTTAGATCATTATAAAAATTGATGAATTATGGCGGAAAAGACTAGGTATTCAGAAGACGAGTTGGCGGAGTTTAAAGATATTATATTAAAAAAGCTTGATAAAGCACAACAAGATTATGATATTCTTAAAAAAACCATTACTCACAGCGAAAGTAATGATACAGAAGACACATCGCCTACTTTTAAAGTATTAGAAGAGGGGGCAGCAACCCTATCTAAAGAAGAAGCCGGAAGATTGGCTCAGCGTCAGTTAAAATTTATTCAGCACCTTCAAGCTGCATTGGTTCGCATTGAAAATAAGACCTATGGAATTTGCCGCGAAACAGGCAAATTAATTTCAAAAGAGAGGCTGAGAGCAGTACCACATGCAACATTGAGTATTGAGGCAAAGCAAAATCAACGGTAAACAAAAAAATGACTATATCAGATAAATGATTGGACCGTTCATGGTCTGATCATTTTTTTTTATTCGATACTTTTGAGTAGTTTTATGCTAAATTTTTACCAAATGAAACATCGATGCGCTGTGGTTAACAGCCAGAAAATGAATATATCATGGGTGTTTCACGAAGTCAATTAATTAACTAAAATATATTCTTGTGAAATCTATAACTAAAACATCAATATTTGTCATCATTATTGTTTTAATCATCGATCAGGCTTTTAAAATCTGGATTAAAACCAACATGACACTGGGCGAAGAATATAAAATTATTGGCAACTGGTTTATCATCCACTTTACCGAAAATAATGGAATGGCTTTCGGAATGGAGTTTTGGGGAGAAAAAGGAAAGATTTTTCTTACACTATTCAGAATTGTTGCGGTAATTGGAATTGGCTGGTACCTGAATCATTTAATAAAAGAAAAAGCACCCAAAATGCTTATTATTAGTATTGCTCTAATTATGGCCGGGGCATTGGGTAATATCATTGACAGTGTTTTTTATGGCGTTATCTTTGATAACAGTTTCTACCAGGTGGCAGAGTTTATGCCACAAGATGGCGGATATTCAACCTGGTTGCAGGGAAAAGTTGTTGACATGCTCTATTTCCCAATATTAAAAGGCAATTATCCTTCATGGTTCCCTTTTTGGGGCGATCAGGCATTTATCTTTTTCAGGCCTGTATTTAATATTGCCGACTCGGCAATAACTACAGGGGTAGCCTATATTCTTATTTTCGAACGGTCATTCTTTAAACACAACGAGTAGAATTTATAACTTACATTATTTTTTTCCTTTCGGGTTTTAAATTCTTTACCCACTGATTAACAATGTATTCATTTTCTTTAATCCACCGTTTTGCCCCTTCTTTTGGGTCTTCGCTAAGGCGCACATAGTAAACCAGGGAGTTAAGCTGCTTTTCGGTTAGCTGCAATCGCTCAAAGAAACGAACAGCATGTGGGTGTTCACTTTCCAAACCGGTTCGCCCAACCGTATAAATTTTTTCTTTTTCTCCAAAAATATGGTCGGGGTCTTCAAGAAATCTTACCTCATAACGCGCAAAGATCCAGTGAGGGTCCCACCCGGTTACTACAATTTCTTTTCTCCTTTTAATTGAATCTTCCAGATGTTGTAACATCTCTTTTTCAGAAAGATCCAACAGCTGATTGGGCAAACCATATTTTGTGATGGCTAAACGAGCTTTTTGCATCACTCCTGCACCTTTGTCAATTCCAATTACAGGGTGTTTGTAATTTTTTAAATCAGCAACTGTTTTAAGTGGGCTGTATTTTGGAACAACAAAACCAATTCTGGCCTCAGGATAAACAATCCCCAGTTCATCAATTTTTTCGGGATACTCATCTCTATATTTTTTATGCGTTTCAGGTAACCAGGCATCCATAAATACATCGGCTTTGCTTTCAGCAATTTCCTGGTAAACCGTTTCAATATCCGTTAGTTTTAATTCTACCGTATAATCCATTTCCTGCTCAAGTAAAACTGCCGCAAGATGGGTTATGGCAATGCTTTCCGACCATTCTGTATACACTGTTTTCAATGTCCTGTTTTCTTCAACGGATGGTGTGGTTTTGCATGATGTGTGAGCTATAAATATGGTCAGGATTAATACTCGGCTAATATTTATTAATATCTGTTTCATGATCGCAATGGTTTTATTTGAAAAGGGCTTTTAAAAATCCAATGGTTTGTTTTCTGTCTTTGATGATAAGTACAGGAATGTTCTTTTCTGCTGCTGCAAGTTTTTCAGAGGTAGAATCTATAATGATATCTGCCAGTTCAGATTTTATTTTCGACCCGATGATTATAATATCTGCTCCAGTAGTTAGAGCCTGCCTGTATAAAATATTAGCTTCACTGTTTTCTGTATCTAACGAATTGCTGAAAGTAATTTCTTTACCGTCTATATCAAAACGGTTAAGAAATTTGTTAAACTCTTTTTTGCTGTGTTTTTCTGCATATTGCATAAGCTTTTTGTCATTTTCGGGCGAGCTCTGGGGGAAATACTTTAAGGGCAGCTTAAAAGCATGATGGCATGATACCTTTGCCCCCGTCAGTTCTTGTATTCTAAGAGCCATTTTCATGGCTATATGGTTCATTTTCGAAAAATCCATTCTAACCAAAACATGCTCAATTTTAGGGTAAGTTGTTTCGCTAATAATAAGTATGGATGAAGGTATAATACTCATTACTTTTCTTACAATTCCACCCTGGCCTTCGTATCCTATCTTTTTTCCCATTAGGGTAAAAGTGATGTTTTTCTCCCTCGCATAGCGCACAATGGTGTCGGTAGTCATACCCTCAACCACTTTTACTATGGTTTGTGTTTCATTTTGCTGTGTAAAAAGAACATCAATTTTTTCTTTCAGGTCATGCTCAACAACTCCTGAAATTGGCTCATCAAGATGAGGAAACGCATCTAAAATTTCTGGTGGAATATCATACGATTTCATTACATGCAGAAACGTAACCGATCGTGGCTTAAACTTTGTTACCAGAAAATCGGCATATCGGATAAGCGCATCATCCATCTCGCTTAAATCCAGGCAAACCAATATGTGATCTAATTGAAACATTATCATTTATTTTTTAGGTTAACGGTTATCATTTTTATCAGGATTATCTTTTTGTGATGCTTTTTGCTCTCTTTTTTGTAGCATTCGTGTAATGGTTTCAACGTATTGCTTCCGTTCCGTTTCATCTTTAGTTTCCATCATTCCCACATGTTCTTTTTTTAGTCCTTTAAGCAGGCTCCACATCAGAATAATTAATAGAATAGCAAAAGGGAGTCCTGTTGAAATGGCAGCTGTTTGTAATGCTCCCAGACCTCCACCAATGAGAAGTACAGCAGCTACAGCACCTTCTGTTAGTGCCCAGAAAATACGTTGCGGTACCGGAGCATCCAATTTACCACCGGCAGTGAGCGAATCTACTACCAACGATCCGGAGTCTGATGAGGTAACAAAAAAGCTGGTTACCAAAATTACCCCTACCGTTGATGTAACTGCCGAAATTGGAAATTGCTCAAGCAACACATACAACGAAGTGGCAATATTATCTGTAACTGCTGTAGCTATATCTGCCAGAGAGTTTAGCTCCAGAAATATGGCACTGCCGCCAAAAGTGGATAGCCAAAAAAATGTTAGCAGTGTTGGAACAATAAGAACGCCCAGTACAAACTCCTTAAGTGTCCGGCCTCTTGAAATTCGGGCGATAAACATTCCTACAAAGGGCGACCAGCTTACCCACCATGCCCAGTAAAATACAGTCCAGTCGCTTTGCCAGTCTGATTGTTGGTAAGTTTCTGTCCACGACGATAGTTCTAAAAAGTTTTGTACATATCCTCCTACATTCTGAATAAACGAGTTGAGAATAAATAAAGTAGGGCCCACTACAATCATAAAAATAAGAAAAATGGCTCCCAGAATCATATTTAACTGGCTAAGCCTTTTAACTCCTCCGCTTAACCCTGCAACGACAGAGCCTGTGGCAGCAAAAGTAATGACAGTAATTAGTATAACTTGTGTGGTAAGGGTATCGGGGAGCTTAAATAAATGGGCTAACCCTGCACTTACCTGCTGAACACCCATGCCCAGAGATGTTGCTAATCCGAATAAGGTGGCGATAACAGCCAAAACATTAATGGCTTTTCCCCAGGGGCCATGTACTTTTTCACCTAGCAATGGATAAAAAACAGAACTTATGGTTAATGGCAGTTTTTTATTAAAAGTAAAGAATGCCAGCGACATGCCTACTAATGCATAAATACCCCATGCATGTAGCCCCCAGTGCAGGAATGTAATTTCCATAGATGACCGGGCAGCCTCCACAGTACGAGGCTCTGCATTGGGGGGATTGATAAAATGATTGATAGGTTCGCCTACACTCCAGAATAAAATACCAATTCCCATTCCGGCACTAAATAGCATGGCAAACCAGGCACCTGTTGAAAATTCCGGTTTTGATTTAGGCCCACCCAGGCGGATTTTTCCATATTTACTAAAAGCGATATATAATACAAAAATTAGAAACGCATTAACCGACAATATAAAAAACCAACCACCAAAGTTGGAGATATTCATTTGGATGGATGAAAATACCTGATCCATTGGTTTGCCCACAATTAGGGTTATGGAGATAAATACAATAATTAATACTGCCGCCGGCCAAAATACAGGCCCGTCTACATCAAAATATTTATTTGTGCTCTTCAGGTGTGCTTCACTGTCCAGGGGTGTTTTATTTTTTTTTGCCATAAATTTCAAATTTGAGATTTAAATGGGTTTAAAACCTTATTTGATCAACTTATAGTGTAGTCACAATTGACACCATGAGAATTATATTTGTGTGTATTTTTTGGCTTATAGAATCGCTACTTAACCATTGTTGATTTTATATTTTATATTCGATAATTATGCGTTGTGCCAAAGGGAATGGTTAATACAAAGCAAAGGTTAGTAATAAAGAATAATAACTCGTAGAAACCATTAACTTACTGATAATTACAGTATTCTTTAGCAAAATCATGGTTAATTAATCAAAGATACCAAAATTTATTGTTGTTTGAAGCATTTATTAAATGAAAATCCAGCAAATAAATTATTTTCTAATATCAAAAAAATATTGTTACTTTAGCCTAACGTATTCATAAATTTTATGAACTTTTTAGCGACTGAAAGAATTAATCAGGTTAGTATGCAATTTTAAATTTAGCTGCTATGTATCATATTATTGTCCCCATTGACTTTTCCGAAGAGGCCGTGAAGGGCCTTGAGTTAGCCATGCTTTTCGCAAAAAAAATTGATTGTGAAATAAGAATGGTGTATGTTAGGAAAAAAAGCAACGACTATTTTCCCGGTACAAGAGAAGAGGAAAAACGTTTTGCTGTTAAGCAATTTAAAATACTGCAAGACAAATATCAACCATTGCTTCCCCCGGAGGTTGAATTGAAATATGTTGTCAGAACAGGACGTATTTATCGCGAAATTGTTGCTCTGGCCAATGCGTTTAATGATTCTTTTATTGTTGCATCAACACATGGTGCTTCAGGGTTTGAGAAATTTTTTATAGGCAGTAACGCTTTTAAAATTGTTTCATCGACAAACAAACCTGTAATTACAATCCGGGGAAATAAAATCCCTAATAAGATTAAAAAAATTGTTTTACCCATCGATATTACAGCAGATACGCGTCAAAAAGTTCCTATAACAGTTGAGCTGGCCAAATGGTTTAATGCCGAAATACACGTTGTTACTGTTACTTCGATGCAAACCGATGATATTGTAAAGAAATTAAGCGGTTATTCGAGTCAGGTGTGCGAATATATTGAAAGCAAGGGTTTAAAAACGGAGAAAGAATCTCTTATTGGATCAAATTTAACCGATGTTGTAATAGATTATGCTCAAAAAGTAAAAGCCGATTTGATATCTATTATGACGGAACAATCGAAAGATGTTTCGAATTTTGTAATGGGTAGTTATGCTCAGCAAATGCTTAACAAAGCCAACATTCCGGTGATGAGCACGAATCCTAAAGAACTGCATATTGGTGGAGCATTCAGGACTCAGGGATAAAACGTTTATTTAAAGGTTACGATAAAACAATCGGGGTATTCTGCTGACAATTTATTTTTTAACCTTTTTAATTCATATTCCGACTGATAATTCCCAATTATTACCCTGTATAATTGCTGGTTTCCGGATTGGTTTATTTCAATAAAAACCGTTTCGTTATATTTGTTACTGATGTTGTCAGTAAGTCTTAAAAAATTTTCGTTGCTGGAAAAACTGCCGATCTGAATTCCTTTTCCCTTAGGTGATATTTCTTTAACGTCGATTTTATAATAGACCGGTTTGGCATCATTTTTTTTTGTGATTTCTGTCCTGTCGGGCAATTCATCTGTTGATGCGATAAGTTCTATCCTTACTTTTGCCAATCCTTTTTCTATAAAATCCAGTTCTCCAGCTGCCGATTTGGATAAGTCGATGATACGATGATTAACAAAGGGGCCGCGATCGTTGATTCGCACAACCACAAATTTATTATTTTCTAAATTGGTAACCTTTACAATACTGCCAAATGGTAAGTTAGGATGTGCAGCAGTTTTTTTTACATGGTAATAAATTTCTCCGTTGGCTGTTGTTTTTCCTTCAAATTTATCGGCATAAAAACTTGCCTGCCCTGTTTGAGTAAAAATTTTTTCCTGGGCATCGAGCAAGGTATTAGAAAAGATCAATATACTCAACACCAATGCGGGTGGCATAAGTTTATTAACTGTCCTTTTCGTCATCATCTTCTTTATAATTATAGTTGATTTTCCAATATGCATTTTCTTCGTCATCCCACTCATCGTAATCATCTTCAAGCTCCCAGCTATAAATTTTTCTTTTTGGCCCCTGATCTCGATAATAAAAAGCCAAAACCAATCCGGCAATAGCTCCCATTAAATGCGACTCCCACGATACATGGGGTTGAATAGGCAGCAATCCCCATACCAAACTACCATAGAGAAAGACTACAAGCAGCGATATGGCCATTAGGTTTATGTTTTTACGTATAACACCGCTGAAAAACAAAAAAGCAGCAAATCCGTAAATCAGGCCGCTTGCTCCGATATGATAGGCATGCCGAGCACCAAACCAAATCCATATGTTGGCAATAAAATAAATCAGGAAGAATACTTTAAATGCAATTTTGCGGTAAAAATAGAATAGCCCAACTCCTAAAATTAAAATGGGCAAGCTGTTGGCAGTAAGATGTTCAAAATCTGAGTGTACCAGCGGAGCTGTTATGATGCCTATTAAACCTTTTGCTCTTAACGGGAAAATACCTAAAAATGTAAAATCGAGCTTTAGTGTAACTTCTACAATTTTAATAATCCAAATGATTAAAAGAAAAAGTCCGGGAAAGATGAAACTATATAAAAACTTCTTTTTTTCTTTACTCATTACCCAATCTTTTGATGGTTAAATATCAGAAAAAATAAGCACAAAAAAAACCCGACCTTGCGATCGGGTTTAAAATTGTTGGGAGCGATTATTTAATAATAATACGCTTACTTACTATATTCCCATTACCCCGGATGTTTAAAAAGTACAAACCTTTGGAATGCATAGAAAGGTCTATTTCTTCCCGAATGTTTTTATGTCCTTCTAATTTTTTGTTATAAACCAGTTTACCTAAGACATCATACACACTAACAGAATAATTATCGATTTCGGCCCCGGAAATTTCAATATTGATTAATCCATCCGTAGGGTTTGGGTATACTTTAATGTCATCATCCAGGTTTTTTTCAATGCCAACAGTTTTATCCAAAATGATGATAATTGTTTTTTCGTTATCAACATCAATTATGGTATCGGTTTGGCTATAACCTGATTTTTTTATAGAAAACTCCTGACTTAATCCATAGTTAAGCACAAAAACAAACTCGCCGTTTTTATCGGTATATTCGTTTTTGTCATTGTAAGTTATACTTGCACTTTCTATAGGATGAGTACCATCGGTAACATTAAAAGTAACACGGTATTGCATCTCTTCCATTAAAACATCTTCGGTAATATTATCTCCGGCAAAAACAATGCTGTCCATTACAGGATAATAGTGCTCCTTGGTAATTTCATATTTATTATTTGCAGATTCAGGCACATCAATAAATACTGCCATACCTGTACTATCGGTATAAACAGTGTCATTATTAAATGCTACACAGGCTCCTTTAATTGGATTTAACTCATTGGCAACATTAAATGATACATCAAACAGTCCTGTGCCACCTTGCATTAAAACGTTTACCGATGTATCAGTATTAAGTGAAATAGTCCCTGATGAGTTTTCATATCCTGATTTGCGCACTAAATAAGGTAACAACTCACCTTCGGGAATATAATTAAAGGTAACAACCCCTTTACTGTTTGTGTATTTGTCATCATTATCAAACTCAACAATTGCATTTTCTATTCGATCACCATTACTATTCGACACAACAAATTTCGCTAAATAACCTGTATTTTCTACAAGAGCATCCCAGCCTGCACCTGTTACCGACTCATCGGAGGAAAATTGAAAAGTAAGTGCACCCTGATCATTTGTGGCTAAATATTCTGTTGGTTTATTATCGTTGCAAAAATCACCAACTAAGATTCCGTTTTCATCAGCTCCATCATAAATTGATAAATAATCCCAGCAACCGCCTCCATCTTTTTGTTCAATATCAAAATCGTCAAAATTAATTATTAGTTTTCCTCTTGGATTTTCGGGTAAAAATGTAATGAAATGATTTTCTCCATTGCCATAATTATTTCCATCCCCGCCAGAATCGTAAAACCGGGCTTTAGTACTTACAAATACTGTATCATAAGTGTTGATTTTATACTCTTCAATCTTGCCCACTATAATCTCTTGAATAAGTGAATCATTATAATAATCAAATGCTTCATCTTTAACATCGAATTGAATGTCGAAAGTGTTTCCCGGTTTTTCGTCTGCATGCAGTGACGCTTTAAACTCAATTGTGTCAGCTGTATTGGCGGCAATTGAACAGTTGTTTACAACCGTGTCGATTAAATTCAGATAACTAATTTCCGATAATAAATTTGCTGAAATTTTTAGATTTTCAATATCGCTATTTCCCTTGTTTTTTACAACCAGAGCCAGGTTAACCGTTTCACCCGGATCAAAAAGCCCATCATTGTTACCATCACTATCATTAATTAACAGTTCCGATATTTCGATTTTTGGTGCATTAATGTCTATATTCATTCTTGATATCCATTCGTAAGTCACACCTTCCGAATCTTCACCGGTAACAATCATTTCGAATTTTATTTTTTGCTGATCTTCAACCATGCTGGCAAAATGAACAGTAAACGCAGAGTTAACTTTTGCTGAATCAGAACGGAGCACTGTTCCAAAGTTTTCTAAAGAATCGGTAATAACTGCATTAGAGTCAGCTGTGGTTAAGGTTGCTTCAGTCAGAAAAGCATCGTATGTATCTGATGCATTTTTTAACTGAATGTCAAAAGTAATTTCTTCGCCATAATCAACCATTCTGTTGCCATTGCCATTATTATCATGAATGATATAATTATCAAGCACTACGTAGGGTGTTGTGGCAGGGACAATATCAATTTCGTCGATAACGGGCTGTTTGTTCTGCTTTGTAATTACCAGGTTTAATACGCCCATGGTTTCAAGATCGTTGTAATTCAGTATTACAGTTCCACTTGCATCAACTAATTTAGCATCTAACAATACACCGTCCTTGGAGACAGCCACATACGCATCTTCTTCTGCATTAACGGTAAAGCTGCTTGTTCCGACAAAAACCTGTGAATCGTAATTTGCAGTTAATGTTTCCGGAACAGTAATAAATGGTGTTAACGAAGGATCGCCCATTAAATGATAAATTTCCCAGTAGTATTTTTTTCTTGATGATGTTGATGCTTCTACAGCCAGATTTCCTGCAACAGACATTTGCCCCTGGGTAATATACCAGTCTTCTTTTGCTTCGCCATTTAAATGAAAATATTTATCATAAGCTCCTAGTCCGGTTTCTTCGTATGTAGGATCAACGGTAACCGTTCCCAGGCCTACGGCCCACCAAAAATCTTCATCCCAATAGGTATTGTTTGAACCTCCAATATAACCAACAGCGCCTTTGTTTTCGGCTCTTAACAGTACTTCGCCAAATGCATTGCTGTCAAATTTATTCGATAAACAACAGTTTCCTATCATTAAGGGATACATATTTTCGTTTGTCATATTGGGGACATCACTATTTGTAAAGCTTGGATCGCCCCACCCGTTTGAGTTGCAATGTGCCGTATAGTTTGAAAAACTTACTCCCTGGCTGATATAATTTTTGATGGACTCGGATGCACCGGGTGAATCAGAGCTCATAACCCCGCTATTATCTTTGTATAAATAATAATAAGATGTTATTCCGTTGGTTTCGTTGGTGTAATTATTATTGGCATAATGTATGGCTCCGTTACCGTGGGTTGGGGCATAAGTCCCATCAACACCTGCCACTAAAACGACATTGTCTAAGTACGAAGGATCGGGTATTTGATATTTTTCAACCTCGAGTGTTTTATCTATTTGTGGCTGAAGCTCAGCAACACTATTTGCCGAAAATCGACCGTAAAAAACTTCAGGTAAATTATCACCAGTGTATTCACAATAATACAGATCGGTTACATGGCTTCCTGCGCTTCCGTCAAATGCAGGGATTTGATCCACATCACCAACAAACAGCACAAAAGTAGGCGATACATTATCGGTTGGATTTTCATATAAATCCTGCAAGTAATTTTTGATTGATGATGTTGTTGTTCCTACATCAGGATTATCGGTATATGCAGTAATAACATTGAACCCTTTTTGTGTTTTCCATTCAATAAATGGTTGTAATGTTTCTTCGAACATAGGATCAGAAACAATAACATATTTAACCGGCCCTTCAATAAGGGCTTTGGTGGACTCTTGTTCTGTAGTTTTATTGATGGTGTTTAAATCCAGATTCTCAAAAAGCGGCGACTGTAATCTTTTAAAATTACCGGCGTTTTTTGTGTTGTTGCTTACAAAAGATATTTCAATTTCTATATTGCGTAAAATCTTTAACGTATTGGTTACCGGATTGTATTGAAAAGGGGATATTTCTATAAAACCCAGGTGTTTATTGCGTAAATAACCTTTATCCTGAAATTGAACAATCTCTTTTTTATAAAAGCTGTTCTTTTTATACAATTCCCTGTTTTTATAAAAAGGAACATCTTTTGGATCGGTACTTTTGTTTACCGATGGTTGTGCAGGGATAATTTTTTTTGAAATTTGATAGTCATTTAAATCAATAGTTTCTGTATCATAGTTTAATACCAACACTTCTACATCCGAATCAAAAGGTATTTCAATTAACCTTGAAACAACTGGTAAATCGGGATTTCCCTGGTCGAAAGATTTGTTTAGCCCGGGTGCTGATATCTGATGATAATCGCCATCTTTGGTTTGTTTTTGATGTACATAAAACTCATCCACATCTTCGTAAAGGGTAATTTTATTGGTTTGCGTTTCAATGATTTCTTTTTCGGGATGTTTTTTAACCACACGGGTTAACGGTATTTTTATTGGTTCCTGGCCTTTGATAGTTCCGGCAAACAATATGAATACAAGGCATAATATGCTAAAACGTTTAAGCATAAAGTAAATGGTTTAGTACAAAAAATATTAATAAATTAGAGCGTAGCAATATATTATATTTCTACGTGAAAATAAAGAATTTGTTCAATTTTGATTGTTGAATAAGAAAAAAAGACTAAAAAGTCCTTTAATGATCTACATTTCCGATTTTTGATTCAATCGATTTAATTTTGTCTTCAAGCCTGTTCGATTTTTCTTTCCTGATATCAAGCTTTATTGAAGAGTAAACTCTTTTAGAATGAGGCTCTAAAGTTTGATAAGATTGTTTAATTATTGCTAAAGCTTCATCAAGGGTTTCCGTTTCAACGATTGTTCCCATTGCGGTAAGCTTGTAACTTACTCCGCTGGTTTTTATCATTTTAATGATTTCGCTTACATATTGGCTCACGCTATCACCTTTGTCGGTTGGGAACATAGCAAATTCTAATAAAACAGACATATCTTTATTCGTTTAGTGGCATACTTATTTCAATATCCCAGTTAGACCTTACTTTAATGGGGTTATCATAATAATAAACTTCTTCGGGCTGCAAGTGTTCTAAATACTCACCTGTATCCCATTTACCGTTAAAGTTGCGGTCAATAATTACTTTAAATAAAAACTCTTCAGGTGGCAGATATTCAAAATCAATAATTTGATCTTTCTGCACGATTTGCTCCCGATAAACCTTTTCGGTATCTTTTTGAGCAATTATTAACTGAGCAATAACCTGGAAAGTTGAATCTATTCCTGTTATATTGGCTAGAATTTTCCCGTAAAAATCAAGTTTTTGGGTTTTAAACTCTATAATAGATGTATCGTTTACCATACCATAAATATCACCAAAGGCACCAGGGTAAATTTCCAGTTTGAAATTTGAGTCTTCGCCAAAGTCAGTTGAAAGGATATATTTTCTGAAATACACGCTATCTTTAAACAGCTTATATTCAAACGCCTGGTCAAGAGAGTCTATGGTTGTAATCACCTTTATTTTTGATGTATCAACAAAATCAATGGGTGTATTAAATTTAATGGTGATATTTTTGTTTAGGTCAAAAGTGGCGTTCTTTTTAACATTTAATTGCATGTTTAAGGTGGTATCCGGCACCTGCCCTTTCTGTTGTTTTGGTTCAAAATACCTGAAGTTAATTGTGTCGGTTGTCCAGTGATAAACAAGGTTTGAGTCCTCTTTTTGGTATGATATTGTTGTATTAAGATCAGGGCTGTTATAGAGTGAAGAATCAGTTAGCCAGTAAAAGATGGTATCGTTGGTGATATTTGTTTCTTTGATATACCATGATGATTCTATTGTAGTATCCAATAGTTCCAAAATCAAACTATCTTTTATGGGCTTGTTAAACATCAATTCGATTTTGCGTTTGTCATCGCGTTTGGAATTGGCCAGATATTGAGTTTCCTTATCTTCGTTAAAAAACATCAAGTAATATAAAGGAACTGGGAAATATGGCCGTATTCGTGTAATGATAGTATCAATGGGTTTGTGCGTAATAACAACCAGGCTGTCGTTTACGAACTCAGATGAGTCTGTAACAATTGAGTCGGCAGAGAATTGTTGCGAAGGAATATATATACTGTCAACTACCATTTCATCAGGATCTGTTAATAGCGAGTCGTGAACAAATACCGTATCAATAATGGTTTCTGTTTCCAGTTTAAATTGAACAACCGAATCAGAAAAAGCAATTCCTTCGTTGTTTAGGTCGTATAGATAATTTTTGTTTGCATCACGTAAAGAAAACAGTTTAAATTTTTCATTTCGGATATTATTGATTCTAAAAAATCCTTCTTCATCAGTTTTCGATATATATTCCGGAATTTTTTTCATGGGTACCGAATCTGAGAAATCACTGTATAGCATAACAAAAACATCTTCTTCGGGTATAAGATTAAATGCATTTAGCACTTTCCCCTCAATAGATAATGAATCAATATATGCCCCGGTAGAAAAAACATATTGGAAATTTTCAATCGGATTGCCTTCATTATAATCCTGTACCGATGAGCCAAAATAAATGTTATATGTGGTTGAATCTTTTAGTTCCGAAAGAAATTCAATATTTAGGGTTTTCCCTTTTACGGTAACTTCAGGGGTTTCCTCTAAGGGTGGAGAAACAATCAGATTCTGATTTAAATCTTTAAGTTGAATAAATTCATCGAATTCAATTTTGATTTGATCATCCGAAAAATTTACTGAATAGTTTTGCGGATTGCTTGAAATAATCGTTGGCGGTTCTTCGTCTTTAGGGCCACCTGTTGGTGCAACAATCTTTGCACAGGAACTGATTAAAAATAAAATTGCAATTAAAAATAACCCGGCATATTTATTCTTTAACTTCATAGCTTCTTAAAATATAGTTTACAAACTTAAAAAGTTTATTTAAATAATTGATCATGTTCATTGAAATTTGATTGACTTAACCATAAATCTGGTAATATAATAACAGCATGCTAACAGAGATTTATCGTTGGGCATAAAATTGTTTATACATTTCCTTATAAAACTTAAATTTTTGTTTAAAAATTACAAAAATTTAAGTCATAGTAGGGAACCTTGCCTGCACCTTTGTTCCGGCAGGCAAGTCCCATATCGTTTTTTATGAAGCCTGGGTATTGTTTTCATAAAAAACATTATGTACGTTTGTACATATTTTAAAAAGTACCCATATGTTAGTAAACGCTATTACCTGGAATGTTGATCCCGATATTGCAAGTTTTTGGGGGTTAACCATACGATACTATGGTTTATTATTCGCAGCCTCCTTCTTTTTTGGATATCTTATCATGCAAAAAATCTTTAAAAGAGAAGGTTTAACCATTGAGCTACTTGATAAATTAACGGTTTATATGGCTGTTGGAACAGTAGTCGGAGCCAGGTTAGGGCATTGTTTGTTTTATGATCCTTCGTATTATTTACAAAATCCCATAGAAATTCTTAAAATCTGGCATGGCGGATTAGCCAGCCATGGTGCCGCAATAGGTATTTTAATAGCATTATACTACTTTGCAAAAAAGAACAAAAAACCTTACCTCTGGATTTTAGACCGAATAGTAATTGTTGTGGCATTAGCAGGATTTTTTATTCGGATGGGTAATTTAATGAACTCGGAAATATATGGTATCCCAACAGAATTGCCATGGGGTTTTATTTTTGTGCGTGCTGGCGAAACGATCCCGAAACATCCGACACAAATTTACGAAGCATTGTCGTATCTGCTGATTTTTGTTTTGCTTTATTTTATTTACAATAAAAAAGGAACACAGGTTAAGCAGGGGTTAATCTTTAGTTTATTTCTGATTTTGCTTTTTTCTGTCAGATTTTTTATTGAGTTTATTAAAGAAGTGCAGGTTGAGTTTGAACAAACCATGTCATTAAATATGGGGCAATGGTTAAGTATTCCTTTTGTTTTAATTGGTGTGTTTTTGCTCATTCGAAGCTATAGGCTAAAAACTCCCTAACTCACTTTGTCTTTCATAAATTATTTTTACGGCCTGAAAAAACTTAGGCCTTCCTTTACAAATTGTTCAATTTTTTGGGGATTAAATCATGCATTTTGTAAACCTT
>JAWLEM010000019.1:0-1222 GCA_041686115.1 Bacteroidales bacterium | reverse complement strand
AAAACATCATAATTTGAACAAATTTACAAGATACAACCCGAAAAAATAATTTCATGTTAGATTATTCATTGATTGCTCTGATTAATACCCATGAATGTGATTTTTCATAATCTTTTCTTACTTCCTGTCGGTAAATATTAATTTCTCAAAAAAAATCTGTAATTTTATTACTCTGTAAAAAGCGATAAAAACAGTTAATAACAAATGATATGATTAATCAAATGATTAACTTCAGTATAAAGAATAAGCTTATTATTATTCTTTTTACTTTAACAATTGCTGCATTTGGACTCTATTCTATTTTTAAAATTCCGGTGGGTGCAGTGCCCGATATTACCAACAACCAGGTGCAGGTTATCACGGTTTCTACCAGTTTATCTACGCAAGATGTGGAGCAATTTATTACACACCCTGTAGAGCTTGAGATGGCAAATCTTCCCGGAGTCCAAGAGATCCGATCCATCTCCAAGTTTGGATTATCAGTAGTAACTATTGTATTCGATGAAAGTATGGGTGCATACCTTCCCCGCCAGTTAATTGCTGAAAAAATTAAAGCTGCCTCAGCTAACATTCCCGATGAATTTGGCACTCCCGAGATGGGGCCTATCACTACAGGTTTGGGAGAGATTTATCAGTACATTTTAGATGTTGAGGAGGGTTACCAGAATCGATACTCAACCATGGAGCTCCGAACTATTCAGGACTGGATTGTTAAAAGACAACTCTCGGGTATTCCAGGAGTGGTTGAAGTAAATACCTGGGGAGGTTTTTTAAAACAATATGAGATATCTGTTAATCCCAATGAGCTTAAGAATTCAGGCATAACATTAATAGATATTTACGATGCAATAAGTAAAAACAATAATATTGCAGGTGGCTCATACATTGAGAAAAATAACCAGAGCTTTTTTATTCGGGGTGAGGGAATGATTGAATCGCTAGAAGACATTGGTTCTATAGCCATAAAAAGCATTAATCAAAGGCCTGTTTTAATTCGTGATGTTGCCGATGTAAAGTTTGGCTTTGCCAACCGCTATGGTGCAATAACAGGCAATGGAGAAGGCGAAAAAGTGATGGGGCAAATCATGATGCTTAAAGATGCGGACTCTAAACAGGTGATCAATGCCGTAAAAGAAAGAGTTGCTGAAGTCCAGAAAAGTTTGCCCGAAGGAGTATATATTAATCCTGTGGTTGAACGTAGCGAATTAATCGGCAAAACAAC
>JAWLEM010000018.1:0-23046 GCA_041686115.1 Bacteroidales bacterium | reverse complement strand
TTTGTCGGGTTTCCTATTGGTTTCCTTACTTTAGTAATTTTTCAATTTTTTTTATGAATATTTTCATTTCTTCAAAGCGGGCTAACACCTCTTCTTCTTCGAATTCCACAAAAACACCATAATCGCCATCAGTTCTGTTTTTAAAAGCCTTATGAATATATTTGCCAATTTCTTTATCAACTTTACCTGTTTTAACAAACTCTTTATTGAACCATCCGATTAACTGATTATGTTTCGATGTTTTAAAACCAAGCCTTAAAGATAGAGCAAGTAGAATGTAAAACATTCCGTAATAAATTCTATTAACTGCTAAAGCAAATTTTTTATTTTCGATAAGCAGTTTTACATCTTCTATAGATTGCTCTGCTTGCTTTATTCTATATTCAACTAATTTATTTACATCATTTTGCATGGATACCATCATTTATTGCATCAGTGTAAAGTGGATGTTTTCCCCAAAAACGATTATTTAACTCAAACCTTGAAATGATTTTTGAATCTATCAAAATATCGTATTCTAAAGAAATATCATAACAAATATCAATGATAGCATCTTTTGTTCTCCAGTTAATTTTTTTATTTGTAATAATCAATACATCATAATCTGAATCAACTGTTGGTGTTCCCGAAACACGTGAACCAAATAAAATCACATCATCAATCAACCCCGGATGACTTTCATTGATCTTTTGCTTAATCGTAGAAATTATTTTTTGATTATCTATCATAAAACAAATATAAAACAATTAACCGGCATAAATCAAATGTTTAAACAAAAGTCCCCAAACAACTTTTTATCCACCAATGGAAATGGTATTTCCGCTACCTCCTACAAATGGAATCCCGATTTTAATACCGGTATATTCGTGGGTAGTGCCTTTAAACCCGGCAAACACTTCCACGCTAAACATCAGGAATATCTGGTTTAAACCATAACCTACCTCATAATAAGGTTTGTTACCTGTTGTTGCCAAATAATTAAAGTAAATGCTTTCGCGCATTAACGTTTTATTTAAAACGGGTAACCGTTTGATTATGATTCGATCGCTTTCCAGTCGCACTAATCCTTCAAAATAGCTTTTGTTGGTACTGTAATCGTAATAGTCGAGCAATCGGAACATACTGCCTTCTGAAGCACCGATTAAAAAAGGCGTGTTGGTTGCAAAGTGCTTGTAATCAGCAAAATACGCTTTGTCGTTATTTAAAAATGTTCCGGCAGTTGCTTTATAGGTCAACCCTCCGAATCTGCGGACATACAATCCCTGCCTGACAGATAACTCAAGCTGGTCAAAATTGACATCACTATCGAAAAGGTCTTTAATTCCTTTATTATATTGCAATGTAAATGTCGGATATTTAGAACGTACATACGATTTAAATCCATCGTTAATTCTGTAAAAATACCGTGGAGTATACTTCACCCTTACCTTCACCAACGATGCTGAATGACTGGCAGCCCAATCGGGATTAAAATCATCAATAGGAGGTATGTTTGGAGTAAACGCATGATCAAAAGGATTTGTTAAATAAAAATCTGTGTGATTGGTTAGTTCATGCCGTTGTGCATATTCGAAACCGGCATACAATTCTAATCCGTTGGCTAAATCGGACTGATGCCCAACTCTGATATAGTCTTTTTGGTAAATTTTCAGATAATTATCTTTTAAGAAAAGAGTAGTCACCAAATTCAGGTTTTTTGAAATTCCGGTATTACTATCGAAATCGGATGTTGTGCGCCCACCGGATAAAAACAGGTAACCGCGTTGGATTCCGTTATACCTGTACAAAGTGCTAAAATCACTGGTCATTCTTTCGCGGGCAAAAGCATAATCAACATTTTGACTTATTCTGAAATATTTCCCGTCATCGTTCCTGTATCGATAAGAAAAATACATTCCGTATTTTAGTCCATCCACAGTATTGTAGTCTATATGAGACAAATCAACCAATCCACCATATCTGAATGAATGCCCATCGTTATACCTGAAGGTTCCACCCGTTAATACCTTGCTCCAGCTAAAATGAGAGTCTTTTTTTTCAATCGAATCTTTAAAAGTTGAGTCTTTTCCCATTCGAAGCTGGATTGAATCTTTGATCTTATAGCTTTCAATTTCTTCAATGGTTAATGAAACCGGGCGAATAGAATCCCAGTATTCAACCGGCCGTAAATTAGCGCTATCCTCAACATGAGTTCGGTCTTTTATTTCAAGGTCTTTCTCAGGAATGGTTTTTGAAACATCTTCCTTAACTAATTTTTTTAATTTTCTTGATTCTTTTTTGGTCAAATCTTCTTTGGCAACAAGTTCAGCGATTTCATTTTTCTGCTCAGCAATTACTTCATTGATCTCGTTGGCGTATTCTTTCGAATCGATCAACATACTTCTGTAAGCACTATGATCGAGTTTAGAGTTTAGCTCCAACTTATAATCCGACACGGATGCTACATATTTAAAAGTAAACTCAATACCCAGCATTTTAACATCAATATCGAAATCGTGGCTAACCGGCATCCACACATCATTTTCTACCGGAGTATAAACCTGGTTAATCTGAATGGTAAACATTTTTTGCTCGAGCTGCAGCTCTACACTGTGCAAGTGCCAAAACCCTTCGACAATATAAATATATCCTGAATAAAGATCAAACCCTTCGCGCCGGGGTACCACTTTAATTTTATGCACTAAATAATCCTGGTCGTAAAATGATGCATCCAGTTGAAACTTATAGTAAGCAAATGCATCGCGGCTTAATGGCGATTTAACGCCATCGATATCGTTATAGAGCGACAGGGTTATATAGTTCATTGGCGAAACATCGCTGTTTTCCATGGTACTTCGCATCGAAATAGTATTTTCCTCTACAATATCAGGAAGTTTAAAATGTAAGTCGGTAATATTTTCAATAACAATCGGTTTTCCTTCTTCGATCCCTTCCTTTTTTAAAGTCTTTTTGAGCAATCTTGGAATTTCAATGGCTTTTCCAGAACCTTTTAAATAGATGCGACACCAGTATTCTTCCACCTGGTTTAAATAATAGTAGCTCATGGCAATGGCTTTGCGCATGATTGAATAGGCTGGGTCTTCGCCACTGGCAAGGATTCTGACTTCAGGAATTTTATAGGCCTGCTCCTGCAAAACAATATCCAATTCTTGTGTTTCTCCTAAACAATTAACGTTTATTTCCCTGGTTTTGTAACCAAGGTAACGGACTAACACCTGATGTTCGCCTTCAGGCAAATCGAGCTTATAATTACCTTCGATATTGGAAGTTGTTCCCTTGGAAATTTCAGGCACATAAACCGTAGCAAATGCAATGGAATTACCTTGCGGATCTTTAATCGTTCCCTGAATACATTGTGCATAGATATTAAAAGTAACGAATACGGTAAAGAAGGTTAGAATAAATTTTCTCATCATAATTAAAAACAAAATATAAATTTTTGATAAGACGATTGTAGGCCGCTAAAGTTACAGCTTATTATTCGCTCATTTTTATAGAGACAATATAATCACAGACAAAAAACGGATTTTTATTTATTTTTCCAAAATCATTAAAATACGGTTAATTATTGTAACTTTTGTATTTCAAGTTGGTTCATTTTCTCAGTTGTATCATTCTATAAGAAAAAATGAATGCGTAATAGAAATAAAAATCTTACCTCCGGCAATATTAAAAAACAACTTACCGGATTAACCTGGCCCATGCTATTCGGGATGATTGGGATGGTAGTTTTTAATTTGGTTGATACTTACTTTATCGGTAAGCTGGGTGTGCATCAGCTGGCTGCTATCGGGTTTACTTTTCCGGTTATTATGTTTATCAATGGATTATCTCAAGGCATAGGTGTTGGAACAGGGTCGTTAATCTCCAGGAATATTATTGTAGAAAAACGCGAAAAGGTAAAAATGATGGCCAGCAGGGCGCTTCTGATGGGTGTTATTATTGTTGTTCTTTTTGTTACAGCAGGCCTACTTACCATTGAACCATTATTTAAAGCGTTGGGCGCAGAAAAAGAAGTAGCAGGCTATATTAAAGATTTTATGAAAATATGGTACCTGGGGGTTCCGTTTGTTATTGTCCCCATGGTTGGAAATAATATTGTAAGGGCTACAGGAGACACCTTTATTCCCGGAATGCTTATGGTTACCTCTGCAGTGGTAAATGCCATTCTCGATCCTTTATTCATTTTTGGTTATGGCCCGTTTCCGGAGATGGGAATAAAAGGAGCTGCCCTTGCAACTGTTATAGCCCGAAGCGTTAGTCTGGTATTTATTTTAATTGTCCTGATTCATCGCGAAAAGCTTTTAACCATAAAATTTGGGCGTATCCGGGATATTCTGATGACCTGGAAAAAAGTAATCTATATTGCAGGCCCTGCAGCTTTGGGAATGCTTATTACACCGCTTTCGATTGGTTTTATTACAAAAATCCTTTCCGGTTTTGGCAAAGAAGCTGTTGCAGCCTTTGGTGTAGCCTCGCGCGTTGAAATGTTTGTGCTGATGGTTATCGGTTCGCTGGGTTCGGTTATGATTATTTTTTTAGGTCAAAATATAAGCAAACATCAATTTGGAAGAATATTTAAAGCGCTCAATTATGCAGGCCGTTTTTCGTTGTTATGGGGAGCTGCTGTTTTTGTCATTCTGCTCATATTCTCAGAAAATATTGCATCTGTATTTACCGATGATCCAAAAGTAATTGAAACTGCTCAATTATATTTTTTAATTGTTGGTGCAAGTTATGGGTTTCAGGGTTTGCTAATGCTTGGGACAGCAAGCTTTAACGGAATTAACAAACCCTATCCGTCAGCTGTTCTGGCTATTATCAGAATGCTGGTTTTGTATGTTCCGCTGGCATGGATTGGTTCTAAGTTTTTTGCATTATATGGAGTATTTTGGGCAGGATTTATTGCCAATGTTTTAGTTGGTATTGCAACTTTTGCCTATTTATTTAAAACAATAAAAAAGATTAAAAACAGCATATAAAACAATTGCAATACTTTATCATTCTGATTTTTGTTTTTCAACAAGGTCAATGGTATGCAAAAGTAATTCTTTGCCTCCATAACTTCCATGGCCGGGAACTACAATTTGTAAATCAGGATACAAGCCAATTAGTTTTTTAATGGTTTGATCCCATTCGCTCACCACTGCATCGGATAAATTGCCTAAGTTTTTTGAATAAAGAGATTTCACCAAACACCCGCCAAACAATATTTTTTGTGCAGGGAAATAAACCGTAATATTATCAAACGAATGTCCGGCGCCCAAAAACCGGCATACCACAGGCTCTCCATAAAAATCAAAAATAAGGGAATCGGAAAATGATTTGGAAGGAACTGGCAATCCAGTTTCTTTGCATTTTTTAACCGTTAACTCATGGGCAAAAGCCTCCACATCAATCTTTTGTAAAAAGCCCAGCCCTCCCAGACAATCATCATGGTAATGGCCAACAATCAACTTCGTTACCTTAACAGACAATGAGTCGCTTAAGTAACGTACCAACCTTTCGGTTTTGTCATGATCAACAGGAGTATCTACCATTAAGGCTTTACCGTTTCTGACAACAATCATCCCGTTTGAGGGGAAGCGGCCATATTGCTTATCGTGATGCCAGGTTTCGTGAATAAAAACCGAATCCTGCAGTTCTATTAGCTCAATATCGTCGTCAATTATAAATTTTTTAACAGGCTGGGAGTTTGCCAGGGCTAATCCCAACATCAAAAATAAAGTAACCGCAATAATAACCTTTCTCATTTTATTTTTTTTAAAAAGAATCACTGTTGTCCGATAAAAATATTGAATCCATCCTGAAACCTTGATTTTATTTACCATTTACCAATTTCCTATTTTAGGGGCTTTGCCCCAGGCCCCACATACTTTCTTGTCTTGAAACAAGAAAGTACGCAAAGAAATTCAAGGCTACGCCCGCCTCACTCGAAAAACTACGCGATGTGAGCTAAAAAATCTAAACTTGCACTTCCCTCCGGTCAGTGCTTCGAACAGCAGATTTTTTTTAACGCTCACTGTGCTTGTTTTTCGGCTCGCCGGACAATGCCAATCCGAAAACGAATCGTCAAACAAAAAAATAATCAGATTAGCCCCGGGTTTCAACCCGGGGTAAAAGGCTCCGCCACCAATCCTGCGGCAAGCACTGCAGGCCATTCCTTGCAGATAACAAACATGCCGCGGAATATTGAAACCATAATACACCCCGGATCTGAAGCCTTGATTTTATTTATTTTTTTATCGGACAATAATGAAAAAGAATAACAAAGCATAAAAATATTCATAATTTTTAAAAAAATATATCCATATATTATGATTCAACAAATAAAAGCTCATGTTCAGCTTTTCAAAATTTTGTATATGTCATTAAATTCTCTAATTTTGTCAGGCAAATTTTGGCCCCATACCTGCCTGCCGGTTTATCCGCCGAAGGAGAACAGGCAGGGTTCAAGGCAGGAAACGACAGTTTCCTAAATTGTAAATACTATTGGCCCCATAGTTCAAGGGATAGAACGATAGTTTCCTAAACTGTAAATACAGGTTCGAGTCCTGTTGGGGCTACAATTATTTTACCAATGCGCTATATATTAAATATATATGGCGCATTTGTTTTATGTGGTGGAGAATATGGTGGATTTTTTAAATTAATTTAATTCACTTTTTGTGGTAAATTGTTTTAATATATCCCTTAGAATTCTTGGAATGATTATAAAATTTTATAATTTTTTAAAAATCAAGTTTCCCCAACCCCCAAATTTTCCGATAAGAATAATTTTAAGATTTTTCCAGCAATTACGCAGCAATTCATTAAGACCTTAAGAAATAATTAATACTCTTTCTTGGTTCATAAAATTTTTACCAGAATTTTTTCGACTTTTGAGATTTAGAAACCATCGCATATATGAAGTTTTTAAAATTTTTTGCGGAATTTTTTCGGGTCTGGCTTTTTAAATTAAAAACTTGTAAACGATGATGCCGATATATCACCCCCCAGACTATATAGGGGTGGGTATCCCCTAAGAGGACTACGGGGGTTACCTAGATAGGGGGAGTATGATATTCGAATGAATTATTTATCTCTGTCTTCAATGTCCAATAGTATTTATAATAAAATGAACCTATGAAAACGCAACAACCAATATCAGATAATAATTTAAGTATAAAACCAGCTTTAGAATTGCAGTCTTTCAAGAGTGCTTACGTCATTCTCAAATCTTGCGAATGCTTCATCAGTTCTGAGGAGATAGCACGAACAGGAAAAATTTATGATTTGGCGGATTTTCTGAAAGATGGTAGTATAAATTTTCGAAAAGTTCGTTTCTTAAGAGCATACCTGACATACGTGAATGGTGGTTATACACTAATTTTTGTGCTTCTTCATATTAAAGCAAGGAAGATAATCAAACGTTCACAACGAATTGATAATGATGTTTGCGACTTTGTTATTATGGATACTACTGTTTTTAGCTAAATACCGTTATTTGATAAAAGCAATGTAACAAGTTGAAGTTTTGAATAAAAACCCAGAATTTATGATTTTTATTAATATATTTGATATAAATCATTAATAATGAATAACAAGAAAAATAAAAACATAAAACTTACAGAGATATTCACAGCAAAAGCAGGTAGAGGTAATAAAGGCTTTGATAGATGTTTTCATGGCACAATTGAAAGAGATTTTGATGATAATGGCAATCCTTATGTTTAAGGTACGAATGTAAATAATTAGGGATCATAAAAAGAATTGATCTAAAACAGTTTTTAATCTGATTTATTTAGGACATAAAAACATGTTTTATAACATGTTTTATTGTAGGTTTACTTAGGAATTAAAATTAGGAAAGTTATGTCTTTAAAATTGGCTGAAGTAGAGAAGTATAAGATTCAGTTTGCTGAGAAGAATGAGGTTTTTATTCGAATAGGTCCATGTACTTTTAAACGGAAAAAGCTTGAAAGTATTCCTTTAGATGGAAGGTTATATGAATGTGGTGGGACAATATATTTAGCAAATGGAATAGATATGCAAGCAAGTTTCAGAATAAATAAAACAGGTGAGGCTTTATTAATTGAAGAAAGTATATATATTAAAATTGATGATGCATGGTATAAATTAGGAGAACCAGATTTTTATGAAATAACTAAACTTGAAAAAGGAGATGTGTTCCCTATAGAGTGGGAGCCAGACATAGTTTTAGAAGGTTTTGGTAAAGGACCATTTAAAATGGATTTTAAAGGATAAAAAAGGAGATCTCTCGATATCGGGAAATCTCCTTTTTAATAAGGAGTTTTATTTCTCCAAGAATTGTTCTTAAAAGTATTCTGAAATATCTTTTATTTCAATTTCTATATTTCCTGCAGCATGTTGTAAATTGAACAAGCAAATAGGACACATTGATACTATTTCTTTACAGCCATTTTTACTTAGCTGGTCGACTCGTTTTTTTGCAATTTCTCCAGACTTTGCAGGAAACAAGGATTCAATTGGGCCACCACAACACTGTGTTAATTTTTTAGAATCGTTCAATTCTAAAATATTTACTCCAGCCTTTTCAAGAATTTTTACAGGTTGATTTAATACACCAAGACCACGAGCATATATGCACGAATCATGCACAACAACATTTTTGTCTGGAATATTATTTACTGTTATATCAACTTCATTTAATACTTCAAGATAGCTTTTTACCTCAAGTTTATAATCTTTTATAAACTTTGGGTATATATCTTTTAACATTTCTGTTGTGTGAGGATCTACAGTTATTACACTTGTAACGCCCTTGTCTTTAAGTCTTTTATACACCCTGTGCGCGTGTTTGATGAAAACATCATCAACACCCATATCGTAGATTAAAGCACCGGTGTACATTTCTTTTTCGTAAAGATATCCATATTCAATCCCGCTTCGCGTAAGCATTTCAGCGATATTTCTAAGCCTTTTATCATATAAATTACGTATTTTACGCGAAGGCCAGGTAATAAACATGGATACGTTTATTATTTTATTAAAAACCCGCACTAAACCAAGGGTTTTATTAAGAGCTGAATTCTCCAGCATTCCTATTATTTTCCCTAAAAATGCTATTGAAGGCATAAGTTGATACATATGGCCAGTGTATAGAACTCTTTCGCTCGTTTTAGGTATATTAAGTCCTTTAGCCCAGTTAGTAACACTTTTTTTACTTAAAGGCAATACACTTTTTCTTAGCTTCAGATTGTCTGAGAGCAGGCCAATAATATGATTAATTGGTAGAGACATAATATTTTATAGTTAAATTTTATAAATCTTTCTATTAATATAGTTACGAGCAGTTCTTACATTGCTTGCGATATTTACCTGAGTTGGACAGTTTTCAACACACAATTTGCATAACAGGCATAGGAAATAGCTTTCTTTCTCTTCTAATATCTTATCTTCAAGACCAAGTACTATATATCTGCCTAGCTTTCTGGGAAGAGAATCTAATCCAATAGGACAAAGACCCGAACATGTTCCACAATTTATACAAGTTGTAGGATTGAAATCTTCATCGGTATTAAACTCTACAATAAATTCAGGATTTAACTTTGACATATAATTATTTTTTTAATTCATATAAATAATACTCATCATCGTTGATTTCATCGGTATCTTTTACGAAGCCATATTTTCTCAAAGACATTAAGTAGTATAACACATCATCTGCAGGATATTGAATTTCAGCAGCAATTTCAGGAATAGCTTTAGCACCAGTTTCAAGTGTTTGAAGTATTTTCTTGCTAATTTCCGGCAATGCTTTTTTCAATTTCTCGCCATCATTAGTTACTCCTTCTTCTGTTTGTGCTTCTTTCTCTTTATGATCTTCTATGAGTTCAACATCTTTAACAATAGCATCAACCATAACTTTAATCTCATCATTCGAATATCCAATTACGCTAATTGCATCTTTTGGACAGATTGGAGCACAAGCACCACAACCCTTACACGAGGCTTTGTTAACCTTAGCTACAGTTTTTCCATTAACTTCTACCTTTTCAAAAGCATTGTAAGAACATAATTCATCGCACTTGCCGCACCATTCACAAATGTCGGTATCAACATATGCAATAACTGGTTCCAGTTCAATTTTACCAGAATTTATTAATGAATTTGCTTTCGCTGATGCAGCAAGAGTAGAAGCCATTGTTGCCCTAATGTTTTTAGGACTTTGACATGCTCCTGCAATGAAAATTCCATCGATTACAGTTTCTACCGGTCGTAGTTTTGTGTGAATTTCATTATAAAATTTATCACTACCAATAGGTACTTTTAGTATACTTGCAACTGTATCTTCTTTTCGAGGAACCATTCCTGTAACTAAAACAACTAAATCGGCAGTAACCTCGATGTTTTCATTTTCGGTTAATGCATCAGTAACATTGATTATAGCTTTATTATCATTCTTTTCTACCGTTGGGAAAGAACCTTCGAAGAATTGCAGATAAACATCTCCTTGTCGCGATGAGTCAGTAAAACAAGTTTCCTGTTTACCATAAGTTCTAATTCCCCTGGTAATATGGAAATTTCGCACATCTTTAAATTTCGTTTTTACATTTAAAGCTGATTGAATTGCTGAAGTACAACAATAACGAGAACAATGCTTGTTTTCTCCATCGGGTTGGCGGCTACCCACACAATATATGTATGCAATGTCACAGATCTTTTTACCATTATATTCAAGTGATCCATTGCTCATATCAATTAACCTACGGAATTGCGGTAATGTAATTACATTATCTACAGTTTTATATCCAAACTCGCCTTCTTTTGGTTCATAAGGATCAAAACCGGTATTCAGTAATATTGCTCCTACATTCAGGTTAATATGTTCAACTTCTTGTTCCAGATTTATATGTCCATTACAAAATTTTAAACATTCGCCACACTTATCGCATAATTCTATATCAACAACCGGATTCTCAGGGAAAGCATCTTTATAGTTTTTATAAATAGCTTTACGTTTTGTTAATCCAAAGTTGAAATTATCATCGGTTACTTGTGGACAAGCTTTTAAAACTTGCTTTTGAATTTCAGGATCGAATTCGCCGATAATGTAGCGCGGTGTAACTTTTACTCCCAGCTCGAAATTACCAATGCTTCCGTTTAAAGATTCGATTTCTGTGCCAGTAAAGAGAGTGATGTTATCACGTTCTTTAATTTGTTTATATAATCTTGCTACAAGCTCTTTCCCGTCTTCGTCGGTTGGGAATAATCTGCCCCATTGTGCAGTTCTACCTCCAACAAAATGGTCTTTTTCGATTAAATAAACCTGAGTTCCCAGATCGGCTAATTCAACTGCTGATCTCATCCCGGAAACTCCTGCTCCAACAACGGCTGCAACATTCTTAGCTTCAATTTCGATTGGTTGTAAGCTTTCAGATAATCGAACTTTTGAAATGGCTGCACGAATTAAGCGAACAGCTTTATCTGTTGCATCATCTGTACGATCAGAGTGTGCCCAGGAACATTGCTCGCGAATATTAGCATGTACATAATTGTACTGATTTAATCCTGCACGTTTTGCCACATCTCTAAATGTTAACAAGTGTAATTTAGGAGAACATGAAGCAACCACCATTCCATCAAGTTCACTTTCCTTGATTTTTTCAATGATTTCGACTTGTGCTGAGTCAGAGCAAGTAAACATAGTTGTTTTTACCAACTCAACTCCTGGTTCGTTTTCTACAATTCTTGCTACTTTTTCTACATCAACATAGTCGGAAATATTTCCACCACAATAACAGATGAAAACACCTATTTTATTTTTTTGCTCTTTTTTCATTTCAACCTCCTTAAATAACTTGCTGCTTCAGAAGCTGCACCACCGGCAGATAGAATTGTATCCGGAATATCTTTTGGGCCGGATGCTGTTCCTGCAACAAATACACCTTCGATATTTGTTGCAGCCGGGCTAACTAATTCGTCAACTTGTTTAACAAAACTGAACCTGTCAAGCTCAATAGCTTTTTCGGCGAACATATTCTTTACATCAAGATTTGGAAGAGCTCCTGTCGAAAGAACTACTAAATCGTGTTTCATTTCTTTAACTTTTCCTTCAAGGATATCTTCGTATCTTAAAACCATGTTTCCATCTTCAACTTCTTCAACTTTTGCTACTTTACCTTTTACAAATTGAACTCCCATACCTTTAGAGCGCTGATAAAATTCTTCGAATCCTTTACCAAACGATCGTATGTTCATGTAGTAAATTGTAATATCAGCTAAAGGTAAAGCTCCCATAAGTAACTGAGCTTGTTTAATAGAATACATGCAACAGATTTGAGAACAAATTGGATTCCCAACAGTTTCGTCACGCGATCCTGCACATAATATGTATGCTATATTGTCTGGGATTCTTCCATCCGAAGGCCGCAATACTGTATTGTATGGACGGGTAGGAACTAAGTGTCTTTCCATATCCATTGCTGTAATTACATTGGAGATTTTTCCTCCACCATAATGTGGTAGCTTTTCTTTTGGGAACAATTCAAATCCTGTAGAAACAATTACCGATTTTGCTGATATTGCAATGTTTTCTTCTCGCTGAGAGAAATCAATTGCATCTGCCGGGCAGGCTGAAACACATTGATGACACTCACGACAAATATTACAATCCAAACAACGACTTGCATTTAAGAATGCTTGTTCTTCTTTAAATGTTGCTTCAATCTCTTCGAAATCTTTTATACGCTCTTTAGCAGGGCGTTCATATGCCATAACCGGCATAATTGATTGCTGACTTTCCATTCGTTCTAGTACCTCTTCCTTACTTGTTGGAGGAAGTCTATGATCAAATTCAAAATCTGCAAGATTTTCTTCATTCAAGAATTTATCAATAAAGAATGCCGCTCTTTTACCTTGACCAGCTGCTTCAATAATTGAAGATGCTCCTGTAACAACATCACCACCAGCAAAAACATGAGGTGTAGCGGTTTGTAAAGTTTCAGAATTTACCTGAACTGTACCGTTTTTATTTAGTTCTAATTGACCTTTAAAAGGAGATGATGTAGCTAATAATCCGATAGATGTAATAGCTATTTCAGCTTCGATAATATGTTCGGAACCTTTAACTTCTTCGGGTCTTCTTCTACCTCTTGAATCAGGTTCTCCTAATTTCATATTAATACATTTTACCGCTGATAGCTTTCCATTTTCACCAATAAATTCCACGGGGTTTTTTAGAAATTGGAATTCGATTCCTTCATCCATTGCTTCCTGTACTTCAATATCAGCTGCAGGCATTTGATCACGATCACGACGGTAAACAATAATTACTCTCTTAGCACCTAATCGAAGTATGGTACGTGCTGAATCCATTGCAACATTACCACCACCAAATACTAAAACTGTTTTTCCTGTAACATCAATTTTATCTCCTCTGTTTACACTTTTCAAAAATGATAAACAGCATAGAATATTTTCAAGTTCTTTACCTTTAAGATCAAATTTTACTGTTTCATGAGTACCAACAGAAATATAAACTGCATCAAAACCTTTAGATTTTAATTCTTCGATATTTTCAATTACATGATCTACTTCGTATTCAACTCCTAATGAAGTGATATTTTTTATATCTCTGTCAACAATATGATTGGGAAGACGGAAAGATGGTATAGAGGATTTTAACATTCCTCCTAATTCGCTATCGCTTTCGAATATCTTAACACTATGTCCGGTTTTTGCTAAATGATAAGCAGCGGTTAAACCTGATGGTCCGGAACCTATAATTGCTACTTTTTTACCGGATTTTTTTTCAATATCTTCTAATTTGGGTTCTGAATATTTATCGTAATAATAATCAGAGAAAAATCTTTTTAAACGACGAATATTAACAGATTCGTCTTTTTCTTTTCTTGTACATTCTCCTTCGCAAGGAGCATAACAAGCTCTTCCAAGAGATCCTGGTAAAGGAATATCTTCTAAATGAAGATTCATGGCGTCTTCGTATAGTCCATTTCTAACTAATGAAACATATCCATGAGCTTTTACTCCACCAGGGCAGGTAGTAATACACGGGGAAGATGTTCCTTCTCTTTGTATTGCAGCGATTTTAGGGCTTGCCGTTGTGAAAGGGATAAATGCAGTTTTTTTAGCTACAAATCCATAGTTGTAAGGATCCTTATTATACTCGGGGCAGCTAACTTCACATTCGCTACATCCTGTACAAACAGATTCTTTTACATATCGCGGATTTTTAACAATTTTTGCATTAAACCCTTGCCCATTTTTCGTTATTTCTTTTACTTCACTGTAAGTTAAAAGAGTAATATTTGGATGACGGCTTGTTTCCGACATTTTTGGTGTCGTAATACAAGCTGAACAGTCGAGTGTTGGAAAAACTTTGCTCAGGTGAATCATTTTACCACCAATAGATAAGTCTTTCTCAACAAGTAAAACTTTAAATCCCATATTTGCAAGATTCAAAGATGCTTCCTGTCCGGCAACACCACCGCCAATAATTAACGCATCATATTTTGAATTATCCATTGCTTTGGTCGATTTCGTTTTTAACACTTCCAAGACTTGCTAAAGACTCAGAGAAATTTTTCATGTGGTTTACAAAAGGATCGGCACAAACAGAGCATAGAGCTGCCATTTTAACTCGTGCTATATTTATACCTTTTTCTTTCATTACTTCTTGTGTCTGCTCTATCACTTTTGAGCTTAGAGCGGAGCAATCGGAACGGTAAGGACAATCCGTTCCATCGCTTCCTATAAATACACCATCAATACCTTTTTCAAAAGCATGTAAAATCCAGATTGATTTAATAGAACTTGTACATGGTACAGTTATATTAAATACTCTGGGTGAATAGTGTTTTTTGAGCAGACCAGCAAGATCAATGGCCGGATCAGAAATTTTATCCGATGAGAAGACCAATATTTTTGGCTGATAATCACTCATATCTATTAATTATCCTTTTTTTAAATAAAGTGTAAAGAAACCAGCTTCTTCAAAATCACCTAAATACTCGTGACCTTGCTTCTTTGCCCATCTTGGGATATCTCTTTTTGTTCCTGCATCTGATGATAAAATTTGCATAACTTGCCCGCTTTCTACATCAGCTATAGCTTGTTTAACTGCTAAAAGAGGACCAGGACATGCTGTTCCTCTTGAATCTACTACTTTATCTGCGCTTATTACTTTTAATTCTTCTGTTGTCATGATATTATATTTTAATAGTTTAAATAAATAAGTTTACATCTGCTTCAGTTGCAGAATCAATGTATTCTCCTATTCCCACAATCTCGTCTATGAATTCAAGGAAATCTTCTTTCGATTCGCCACCGGCAACTTTACCAGCAAGGCTACATATGTATACATTTACTTCTGTCATTTCTTTAGCCATTTCAAAGAATTCAGTCCAGTGTGGAGTGCTTAATTTCTCTAATGATTCCTTAAATTCCTGAGCCTTTTCTTCGTCGCTGCAGTTTTCTTCTTTTTTTGCATTTTTAAGGAAAGCATGTCCTGCATTTACAAGTACAAAAACATTAACTTCCATATCTTCAGCGGCGGCTCCACTTATTATTACTCCAACGCTTGTTAGTTTTTCAATACAAGCAGAGCCAATACCTATAGTCATTTTTTTTGCCATGTGTTTAATTTTAAAGATTTATTTAATCGCCACATCCACCACCGGATGATTCTTTTTTTACGGATTCGGTAGCAACTTTTTCTCCCATTCCTTGTTCAACTAATTCAGGATACTGTTCTTCCCAATCGAACCAACTAAAATCGAGCATATAAACATCCTGGTATTTTAGTAATTCCAATGATTTAACAGCCAATGCGCCACTACCTTGTTCGTTTCCAATCACCAGGGTTTTTATTCTGCGGTTCGATATTTTATCTGAGAATTCAAGAATTCCTCTTGGAATATGAACAGAGCCTGTAATATGGCCTAATATAAAATCATAATCTTCGCGGCAATCCACAACCTGGATTTCAGCTTGCTGATCAATCAGGCTTTTAAGCTCTTCCATTCCCATGGTTTTTATTTCTGCCTTTGCAGCAGGAACCATTTCGTCTATACTTTCATATACTTTATTATCTTTTTGAACACAAGCATTTAATAGCAGTGCAGATAAAAAAGCAAGTGTTAAAAGTTTATAGAATTTCATAGTTAATGATTTTATAATTTCCATTCGTTATAAGCACCATCGTATACTTTAACATTCGGATAATCTAAAACTGATGTTAATGCAAGGAATACTATTCCGGCTCTTACGCTGGTAGCACAATAAAGTATCACTTCTTTGTTTTTTGTAATACCTGCAGTGTTGAAAATTGATTCCAGTTCAGCTTTTGATTTTACAGTACCATCTTCATTAATTACTTTGTTGTATTGTAAATGGATTGCTCCGGGAATTATACCTTCTGCCAATTCTGAAGCATCTCTTACATCAACTAAAACCGCAGTTTTTAATTTTGATTTTACGTAAGCTTTATCGGCAAATATTTTAGCATTTACGGCAGTAGTAAAAGTAGCTGATGATGATTTGGTTGCAGCATTGGTTACAGGCCCTCTGGCTTGTCTCCAGGCTTGCATATGTCCGTCGAGAATATGAACATCGTTAAAGCCAATATATTTTAAAATCCAATACAATCTACCGGCACTTTTATTTGATCCGGTATCATAAATCACGATTTTCTTGGATGGCTCGATTCCTTGTGCACCCAAAATTTTAGCTAATTCGGCAGGTGCCTTTAAAACACCTTTAGGGTCAGTTGTGCTTGCTAAATCGTCAACACTGATGTTCACTGCATTTCTGATATGAACTTTTGCATAGTCTTCTGCGCTTCTTGTTGATACGATCACTGCATTTTTACTATTTACTAATTTTTTAGCTTCTGGTGCAGAAATTAAATCTTGAGCAAACGAAATATTTGCAACGAAGATCATTAAGAATGCACTCAATAATATTTTTTTCATTTTCATGGTTTTCATTTTTAAAATTTAACTTGTAACTGCAATGAAATATCATCATTGTATATTTCAACCGGCTTTTCTGCTCGGTAGTTATAGTTTAGCTGTAATCTGGTCCAGTCGTTAAAAAAGTAATTAACACCAAAAGTTAAGACTGAAAAATGCAGGTCGTCCATTCCGGCATCGAAATATTCCCATTTAAAAACAGGTTGTATATTTAATGAAGTCTTGTATAAGGCCTGAACATATGCTCCGTGTCTTTTTTCACCTAAGCTAATCGGGTCTGATCCACAACCACCTCCGGCAGCACGGTTATAATCGCCTTCGTCATAAATATACTCTCCCTGTAACAAGAAATTGGCATAATCTATTTGCACTTCGCCGGCATAACTCATTCGATAATCGTCTTTCAGGTCGGTATTGGGGAAACCATACCTGAAACTACCTCCGATTCGTAAGAAATCTAAAGGCTTATAGGTAAGTCGGCCAATATAATCTTTTGCTGAGTTATTATCGGCAACACCTAATCCTCTGCCATTCATTACAGCAAAAGCGTAGTTTAGTTTTGATTCACTGTCGCCACCCAAAATCATGATTCCCATGTCGCGCTGAGGAGCAACAATTTGATCTGATACGAAAGCTCTGTTGATTGTGTGCAATCCGGAACAGGATGTGTTGACTTCTTGTCCGAATGGTTGTTTAAAGGATCCCACAGAAACCGTAAACCATTTATACCGTTTATACGAAATAAAGGCATCCAACAAATAAGGATTTCCTGTACCACTGACAAAAGCGCTGTTTTCTAATACAACATAATATGAGAAATCATAAGGAATGCTACCTGTTAAACCAATTCGGGCTCTTTTAAATAAAAATGTATTGTCCTCTTTTACATCAGGGCCGTTAAATTTAAGGTCGTACTGGGGTTGAAAAAAACCAAAGAAGTTAATGCCTTCTTCGCCACCAACATCATCACATCCCTGTGCAAAAACCGGGTTTAAACCTAAGCCAAAAATAAACAGGCCAGTAAAAATGATAATCTTTTTCATGATATACTTTTTTAAAAGGCATATCTCCACATGGGAGATATGCTATAATTAATTATTTACTAACAACCGGATAATCTTTTGCTACAGATGGAGACCATTTATTTGAAGTCCATGCTGTATTTGAATTATACAAACCATTCATTCCAAACATTAGGCTATATGCATCATATCCAAAAACTCTTAAGAAAGCAGAAATAACTGCTGATGTTTGGCCGGTATAGCAATAAGTAACCACTTGTTTTGACGGATCCAGTTTTAAAATAGAACCATCAGTTAATAGTAGCGGTTGAATTCTTAAACTACCATCGATGTGTCCAAATCCTAAATAGTCGGTTTCGCTAAAGTAATTGTTAATAAAATAGTCGGTTGGAGATGTAAGAACATCAGAAGGACTAACGCCTTTAAAACCTTCAGAAACTACCTGTTCCACACGTTCTTTCAATAAACTTGAACCAGAAGTTAATATAGATGTAATCTTAGGAGCATTGTAAGTAACATTAGCAGGGGCTGCTGAATATACCCAGTTTGCTTGTCCGTCAGCAATGTCAGCAATATTACTATTCCAAGAACCTACTGTTGGTGTCCAACCGCTCATCCCCCATTTTAGAGCTTGAGCATCCTGGTACCCATACATGCGTAAAAGTGCTGTTGCATAACAAGCCGATTGTCCTGTGTAGCAAACAACAAGGATTGGTTTGTCACCAGCGTTTTCTGCTGCTGTTAAAATATCAGCAAAAGCAACAGAACTTGCTCCTTCAATATGTCCGGTATTGTAATCTGCACTACTTCTAATATCCATGATATAATATTTAGAAATGAATGCAGGAACATCCGCTTCGGTAGCAGGAGCGCCAGCAACAAATTTAATGTCGTTGTAGGACATTATTGCATCAAGATCAAGATTCTGAGAAGTTACATACTCTTCTAATATCTCAAATGCTGCCTGAGAAACAAGATCATCTGTATCGTCTTTGCAAGATGTTAATACAAATACAGGAATAATTAAAAATAAGAATGCGAATTTTAGAAACTTTTTCATAATTGTATTTTTTTATTTGATTAGTACTTGTTGTTTTTTTTTATTCACCGCAACCACCTGATTCAGACTGCTTTGTTTCTACCGGATTTCCACCAGAAAATGCATTCCATCCATCTTTTAGATTTGAAACATTCTCGAATCCTAATTTTTGAAGTGCTTTTGCAGCCAAAATGCCCCGGTCTCCGGCTTTGCAATACACAATAATTTTATCAGTTTTAAGAGGGACATACATAAATTGTTCTTCCCAGAAATATTCATCCATGATAAGAAATTCCAATTCGCCACGAGGAATAGAGAAGGAACCGGGAATATTTCCGGTTTCGTATTCTGCAGGTTGTCTTATATCAATTAAAAGAAATTCTTCACCCTGATCAATCATTGATTTTAGGGTATCAACCGGAATTTCCTTTACATCGGTTTTTACAACACTGGCCAGTTCTTTGCCATCTTCGTAAATTGCTGTACAAGCAGAAAAAAGAATAATAAGCAGTGCTGTAAGTGTTTTATTAAATTTCATCATAATTATTTGTTTTTTTGAAGTTTAAAAAGCACTGAATTTACCTGTACGTTCGTTCCATTTTACAAATACATACCAAATTAGAATTACAGCAAAAACAATTAAAAAGGCTCCTGCATATCCAACGTAGTCTGGTAAATAATTTTTAAATTTCATTGTATGTGGAAGCATATCAACGATAGGAGGAACGATATAGTTTTTTGATAGTGGAGAAATCAACAGGAATCCTAAGGCAGACATCCATAATTTAATCTGGCCTTCACCAACACGCCATAGCGTACCAACTGCGCATCCACCGGCTACGGTCATACCAACACCAAATATTAATCCTCCTAAAAACCCGCGTAACCAGAAGTGGTCAAAAACCCAGGTCATTTCGCGGGCGCGTATGGATGCATCACCGGCACCTATACCAAAAAACTTAATGGCAGTAAACCCGATTAAGGTAATAACAAGTCCGGCCATTACTCCTACTGAGCCAGCGCTTTCGCCTGTCATAAATGGATCGCGGAATGCTTTAACGATACAGAAACGTGATCGTTGGCAAATTAATCCCATAAGCAATCCTGAGATGATGAACCAGGCCAAAACACCATTGGTGCCGGCTACTCTAAAAGCAAGAATAAAGGTGCCGATGGAAACAATCCATCCTAACCAAATTTGCCAGTTTCCTTTTTTTTCCGATGTTGCAAGGAATGTAAAACTCTTGCCGGAACTAATTCCCGGAAATTTTTCCATTTCCCAGATCAAGTATTTAAGGGCTAAGATGGTTCCGATAAATAAACCGATGGTAAATATAATAGCACCACCAGATAATGCAGGAACTCCACTAAAAAATGAACCAATGGTACAACCCAAACCAAGAGTAGCTCCAATAGCCATTAATCCACCGCCAATAAATCCTTTAATTAATTCTCCTTTGGGAGGAATACGTAAAGCAAATTCTTTTGAAAAAAGAGCACCGGCAAATGCTCCTAAAACAATAAGAAGGCATAGCACACCATATAAACTGGCGCTTGTTGGAGTCGCATCCTGGAAACTGGAAATACCCAAGCCTTTAAAAACATTCTCACCCCAGTTGTTGATCCCTCCACTGGCTCCCCAGGGACTTTTTACAGTAAACAGAAGTATATTTAACAACCCCAGGGTAACTCCACCGACCCATACAGGCCAATGTTTAGAAAAGAATGTGTTAAATAATTCGCGGAGGATTCCCGGCTCCTTTTGTTGTTCTGACATCTTACCCTCCTACTTTTTTTGAATTAGAAATCTGAACGCGCTTCCATCCGCGTCTCCTTCTTCTAGCAATACATTACCAGTCTTATCACACCATTTAGGTATGTCCGATTTGGTACCGGGATCAGTTCCAATCATTTCTAATACTTCGCCCGAATTTAATCCTTTAATTGCTTTTGCCAATTTCATCATCGGCATTGGGCAAGAAAGACCTTTACAATCTAATGTTTCCTTTATTTCCATAATGAACAATTTTAAAGTGTTAATTCAATGGAACAAATATTGTTAATAATTTAACAGTAAAAAAAGAAACCATCCTGATATGCATCCAGTATAAAATATGAGATTGGCTATGCAAAAAACTGATTTAAATCAGTTTTTTTTCTGATTTATTATTATATTTACGAGCTTTATATAAATATATAACTATGAACAAACTAACAGCTTTAAATAGTTGTACAGTTAGTAATGCAAAATGTCTTTGTTTTGATTATCTAACGGCAGAAGAAATAGAATTAATTGATAAAAATTCTATTGATGTTAAATACAAAAAAGGAGAAACAATTTGTAAACATGGCACAATTGCACCACATGTTATATATTTAAAAGATGGATTAGCAAAAATATATTTAGAAGGATTGAACGATTCATTAATTTTAAAAATTATCCCGCCTGGCAATCTGATCGGATTAACTTCTATTCTGGAAGGTAATAATACATTTCATTACTCATCACATACATATGAAGATTCTGCTGCAAGTTTAATCGATATAAAAATATTTAAACAAATTATTAGCCAAAATGCTAAGTTTGCCGCTTCAATTATTGATATGCTATGTGAAAACTCATTACAGACCTTTGGCAGGTTTTTTTGCTTGAAACATAAGCAACTTTACGGGCGCTTAGCAGATATTTTACTTTGTTTGTCTGAGCGCATTTTTAAGAAGGAAGAATTTGTGTTAAAACTTTCGAGAAAAGAATTAGCTGAATTATCAGGAATGTCAACAGAAAGCCTAATAAGAATGATTAAAAAATTTAAAGATGATGACATAATCGAAATGCAAGGAAAAACAATAAAGATTATGAATTTCGAGTTATTACATAAAATCAGTGAATACGGATAAACTGTAGTTTGTTAGCCTTTTTTGCTAATCGTTTTTAGAAATTGAAGATTCTTAATTTCAATTTTTAAATGTTTTTCGTAAGTAATTGCAGCGGCTTTTTTCGTGCTGATACAAATCATGTAATAATATCTAGATAACACGGTTCGATTTGTGCCAGTGATTTCGGTCAAATTGTGCCAGTTTAAACCGGCGGGCAGGCATTCCAAAACGCGGTTCGATTTGTGCCATTTTTCGGTTTGATTTGTGCCACGTTAAAACCCTTTCTATACGCTTACTTCCTTAATAAATATTGAATTTCATTATATTCAAGTTAATTATTTTGAATTTCCTGCTTAATATTTTTTCTATGAACTCTACCATCGTTTTTCTTGATTCAAAATTATCAGGAATCCAGGTCAGAATTTTATCAGGGAATTCATCTTGTACAAAATCGATTAATGAATAGCGTATCGTTTTAATATATTGTGAATCAAGAAAAATTTTAACAGGTTTGTCAATCTTAAGCATTAATTGATGTATCCGAGATAACGATTCTTCTCGTTCTTCATCCTCCAGGTTTAACCAAATGCTATCATATTTGATATTATTTAGTTTACAGAAATTAATGTAAACTTCGAGTTCTTCTTTAGTCCAATGATTCTGCATATACTGTGTTCTTTTTATCAGCTTTTGTCCAATGTTCTTCTACCTTTTCGGCATGTTCTTCCGGTGATACTTTTATATAGGTAAGGAAAGAATCTAAGGTTTTATGCCCCGTTAGTGCCATAATGGAGATATAGGGAAATCCGGAATTGTATAAATTTGTTGCAAAAGATCTTCGGGCAGTATGTGCAGAAATTAATTTATGTTTAAAAAATGTTTCATATTTCCTTTTCCCTCCCTTAGTAATTCCTTTTCTTATACGCTTATTAATTTCAGCAGCATCACATACTTCTTTTATATACTCATTAAATTTCTGATTTGTAATATTAACCGGTAAATTATATTCATACTTTTCAAGAATAGCTTTTGTCATCCAATGCAATGGTATTGGCACAACATTACCGGTTTTTAGATTTTCAACAATTTTGTCCTCTTTAATAATATCTTTTGTTAAAGATGTTAAATCACCAAACCGTAAACCAGTCCA
>JAWLEM010000017.1:0-24936 GCA_041686115.1 Bacteroidales bacterium | reverse complement strand
CGAAACATTTTCATCAATATATAACCCTTCAACCTGGTGAAAGATACAGTGTGCACGGGCGCTAATGGCTTCGTTTCTAAAAACTCTACCGGGCGATATGGTTCGAATTGGAGGTTGAGTGTTTTCCATTACCCGAACCTGAACAGATGATGTATGGGTTCGTAATAAAATATCCGGATCTTTTTCAATAAAAAAAGTATCCTGCATATCACGTGCAGGGTGTTCTTCAGGAAAATTTAAAGCTGAGAATACGTGCCAGTCGTCTTCAATTTCAGGCCCTTCGGATATGGTAAAGCCGAGGCGTTTAAAAATATCCAGAATCTCATTTCGCACGATCGACAATGGATGGCGAGTGCCTAATTTCATAGGTTCGCCGGGTAAGGTTAAATCTATGCCTGACGTTTGATCCGATTGTTCATCAAAGGCAAATTTTAATTGATTGATTTTTTCCTGAAGAGTAACTTTTAATTCATTAAGTTTTTGGCCTACTTCTTTTTTGTTTTCACGTGGAACATTTTTAAATTCTGCAAATAAATCATTAACGATTCCTTTTTTGCCCAGGTATTTAATTCTGAATGCTTCAATTTCTTCAATGCTATCAGCAACAAATGATTTACTCTCTTCCAGGTATTTATTTATTTTATCAATCATAAATATAAACTTATAATTTTTTAATTTCCATTTTTACATCCTTAACCGGGCGGTCGTTTTCGTCTGTTTTTACAGCAGCTATTTTATCAATTACTTCAAGCCCCTCAATTACTTCACCAAATACAGTATAGGCTCCATCTAAATGTGGTGTTCCTCCAATAGTTTGGTAAACTTTACGTTTAAATTCAGGAATTTTATACATTCCTTGTTCTTTGAATTTCTTTTCTGCTTTTTCTCGGGCTTTCTTAACAAGTACAGGGTAATCAATTGTACCACCTTCGGCGTAAGCTTTTTCTTCGGCTTCGTTTACATATTTTGTTACTAATTTATTTAATCGCGAAGAGTTTATTCGGGCTTCAACCTGTTTTATATCCTCATCATTAAATACTTTACCTTGCACAATGTAAAATTGAGACCCTGCAGAACGCATTTCAGGGTTAACATCATCACCTTCGCGCGCTGCTGCTATAACCCCTTTTTTATGAAAAATCGTATCGACAAATTCTGCCGGAATGGTATATCCGGGGCCACCGTTACCTAATAATACTCCGGGTTCGGCATTTTTTGATTCCGGATCACCGCCCTGAATCATAAAACCGTCAATTACTCTGTGAAAAAGTAAATCATTAAAATAATCCTGCTCGATTAATTTTTTAAAATTTTCTTTATGTAAGGGAGTTTGGTCATATAATTTAAAAATCATATCACCATATTCTGTTTCAATTTTGTAGAGTTGTACTTCCTTTTCTTTTTCAACTGCATGATCGCATGCATTTAAAAATAAAATAACGGAAAAAGCAATTATAAAATTTTTTTTCATTGTATTTTCGTAAATTAAATTAAAAAGCAAAAATAACAACATTTCGTTAGTAATTAAAATATTCAACGAATGAAAAGCAAATTTATCATTCAACTTATTTTTTTTTGCGTATTACAACTGTCAGTTTTTTCTCAGGAAAAGGTTGGTTTGGTATTAAGTGGAGGTGGAGCTAAGGGACTTGCACATATAGGAGTTTTAAAAGCTTTAGAGGAAAATAATATTCCTGTTCATTATGTTGCCGGCACTTCAATGGGAGCTATTGTGGGTGGATTATATGCTATTGGATATACACCTGCCGAAATGGAAGAGCTGGTTTTGTCCGATCAATTTAGAAGGTGGTCTACCGGAGATATTGAACGTAAATATGTTTATTATTTTAAAAAATCACCGCAGGGTGCTGATATGGTTAATATTAAAATCAGGATCAAGGATTCGGCTGCTAAAGCTGAAATACCAAGTAATTTAGTTCCTACGCGCCAGCTGGATTTTGCTGCCATGCAAATTTTTAGCGCTGCTAATGCTTATTCTAATTATAATTTTGATAGTTTATTTGTTCCATTCAGGTGTGTTGGTACCGATATTTATAACAATAAAGCAGTTATTTTTAAAAAAGGTAATTTGGGTTCAGCTATTCGAGCCTCAATGACTTTCCCATTTTATTTTAAACCTATCGAAATTGATAGTATTTTATATTTTGATGGAGGCATGAAAAATAATTTTCCTCATGACATTATGAGTCATGATTTCGCTCCTGATTTTATAATTGGCAGTAAAACTGCTGATAATTCTCCAAAACCTGATCCGGATAATGTAATTGTACAACTTGAGAATATGTTAATGGCTAGAGTTGATTATAATCTGAAGGGTAAAGGCCTTTTAATTGAATCAGAATTGGCTAATGTAAAATTGTTGGATTTCGATAAAGCTCCAATGATTATTCAAACCGGGTATGATGCTACATATGAACTGATTGATAGCATAAAAAGTTCTATTTCTACACGAATTGATAGTACTGAATTAGCAAGTAAAAGAATTAATTTTAAATCCAAATTCCCCTCACTGCTTTTTACTGATATTTCTGTAGAAGGGTTAAACAGTAAAGAAGAACATTATGTGAGAAAAAGTATTTTTCATGGAGATTCTGTTTTTTCTGCTGAAGATCTTAAAAAGAAATATTTTAAATTATTGGCTGATGGAACAATCTCTTCAATTTACCCTGAAGCTTATTACAATAAAAATACCAAAACTTTCCGTTTAAATATGAACGTTGATGAAGAAAGCCGTTTTGTGGCCAGACTTGGAGCCAATATATCTTCCGGACCAATCAATCAGGGGTTTGGGAGTATTCAGTATAATCAACTGGGTAAAATTTCTCGTAGTGCGTATGCCAATATTTATTTTGGGAGATTATACAGTTCTATTATGGTTCATGCACGAGCCGATTTTCCATCTAAAATTCCTGTTGCTTTTACCGGATCTTTTACAATGAACAGATGGGATTATTATAGCAGTAGCTCTGATCCCTTTTTCGAAGATGTACGCCCGCCTTATTTAATTCAAAATGAAAATAATTTAAAATTTGCTGTTTTAACTCCTTTAACTACAAATTCATTAATTAAAGCCCAGGTTTCATATGGCTTTACCGATGATGAATATTACCAGTCCACGGAATATTTTAAGGCCGATACTGCAGATATTACTAAATTCGATTATTTTAATTTTAAAATTAATATTGAAAGAAATACACACAATTATAAACAATTTCCAACAGAAGGAATTAACCAGGAATTAAGTTTAAACTATCTTATCGGGAATGAAGAATTTATTCCCGGATCTACATCTCTACTTGATGATGATATCAAACAAAAACATCAATGGTATAATATTCAGTTTTTTCGCGATAAATATTTTCGTTTGAATAAGTATTTTTATTTAGGGTATCTTGTACAGGCATCAATTACCAATATGTCTTTTTTTAGTAATTATACATCTACTATACTTAATGCAAATACATTTCAACCCACACCACATAGTTCTACCATGTTTCTCGACCATTACAGAACACATAGTTATGCCGGCATTGGAATAAAACCTATCGTTAAATTAGCAGATGATCTATATTTACGTGGTGAGTTATATGGAATGTTGCCTTACAAAAAAATTAGCAGTAACAAGGATAAACAGGCTCAGTATAATTTTGAGCTTAACGACCCAACATATATAGCTTCAACTTCACTTGTCTATCAAACCATGTTCGGGCCGGCAAGTTTAAGTCTGAATTATTATGATAAAAGCAATAAGAAGTTTTACTTTGTATTCAATTTTGGATACATATTATTTAACAAACGAGGATACGAATAAATAATATACTACATTGAGCCAAATAAAGAAATTAGCCGGACAGACTGTTATTTATGGCTTAAGCAATATGCTTGGCCGGTTTTTGAACTATTTGCTTGTCCCTTTACATACTATGGTTCTCGGCAAATTTTTTTATGGGAATTTAACCTATATATACAGTAGCACAGCTATTTTGCTTGTAATTTTAACCTATGGTTTAGAAACCGGGTTTTTTAGGTTTGCCAGTAAAAAGGAAGAGAATTATAGCTCTGTGCTCGGAACAAGTTTTTATTCTATCGTTTTTACTACTTTTTTATTCTTTATTTTATCGTTTGTATTTAAACAACAATGGGCAAACTATTTTGGACTTAACAATTACCGAATTGTTATTTACTTCATTTTAATCATCTCGTTGGATGTATTAAATGCCATACCTTTTGCTAAATTACGAATTGACGAAAGGCCTGTTAAATTTATGATTATTAAAGTAGTGGGCATAGCAGTTAATATTTTTCTCAACCTGTTTTATTTATATGTTTGCCGCAAATTTTATATTCTGGGATATGATAATTTTTTCGCTAATATTTATAATCCAGATTTAGTACTTGAGTATGTATTGATTGCTAATTTTATCAGTAGTGCTGTAACATTTATTATTCTAATTCCTGAAATTATTAAAGTTGGATTAAATTTTAATTTTTCGCTGTTAAAAAGAATCCTTAATTATTCATATCCAATTTTACTAATCGGGTTGGCCGGAATGTTAAATGATAATATCGATAAATTACTTATTCCAAAGCTTATTAACGATCCAAATCCTGTTGAACAGTTGGGTATTTATGGTGCCAATTTTAAATTATCGGTTTTAATGGTCTTGTTTATTCAAATGTATAGATATGCCGCAGAACCTTTCTTTTTTAAAAATGCCGAAAATGCTGATGCAAAAAAACTCTATGGTAGAATAATGACCTATTTTATCATTTTCGGGCTATTGATTTTTCTGGGTGTAAATTTTTATCTCGATATATTAAAATATTTTATTGACCAGGAATTCTGGGAAGGCTTAAAAGTGGTTCCCATATTGCTTTTTGCCAAACTTTTATTTGGTATTTTATTTACCCTTTCAATTTGGTATAAAGTAACAGACCGCACCAAATTTGGTATTCTTATCGCAGGGACAGGAGCTGTTATAACAATTGTGGCTAATGTTATTCTGATTCCAAGGATAGGCTACTATGGTTCTGCCTGGGCCAGTTTAGCCAGTTATATCGTTATGTTATTTATTTCGTACTATCTTAGTCAAAAATATTATCCAATAAAATATGAATTTAAAAAAATTGGTATATATGTTGCTATTGCTTTGGCTCTGTTTGTTGTCAGTCATTTAGACATTTTCCCAAATAACACAATATATTATTTTGTGGTAACATTATTTTTACTTGGTTTTACAACTTTTGCATTTATGAATGAAAAAAAATCATTTAAGTATGAAGATTAATATTGTAAACAAATCAAATAATCCTTTACCGGGATATAGTACTGATTATTCTGCAGGCATGGATTTGCGTGCATATCTTGAAAATCCTGTAACTCTTAAACCTTTACAGCGCATACTTATTCCTACCGGATTGTATATTGAATTACCAGTTGGATATGAAGCACAAATACGCCCAAGGAGCGGGTTAGCTATAAAAAAGGGGCTATCTGTTTTAAATAGTCCGGGCACAATTGATGCTGATTATAGAGGTGAAATAGGAGTAATTTTAATTAATTTATCTAATGACGAAGTTACGATCGAAAATGGTGAACGTATTTGTCAAATGGTAATTGCTAAACACGAACAGGCTAATTTCATTGAAGTAAATGTTCTTAACCAAACGGAAAGAGGTTCAGGAGGCTTTGGCAGCACGGGTGTACATTAAAAAAGGATAAAATCCTTAATAATTGTTAAATAAACAATTTGTAAACTATCATATCGTTTTGGTGTTAGTTTATTAAATATTTAAAAATCTATATATGAAAATCAAAATCGGTTTAATATATTTTCTTAGTATTTTTATTATTGGCTCATCATGTTCTGTCCAAAAACCTGCTACCAACGATAAAATTAAAATTTCCAAAGAACTTGACGATAATAAGGAACTGGAATATTATTATGTTTTTATTGAAGCGAATCGTAAAAAGCTTTTAGGTGATTTAAACTCAGCGCTGGCGCTTTTTTATCAAAGCCTTGAGATTAATCCTGAAAGTGCTGCTGCCATGTCTGAAATTGCCCAAATAAACGAGATTATCGAAAATTATGAAGTAGCTATTAAATATGCAAAAAAAGCTGCTGAAATTGAACCCGAGAATAAATGGTATCAGTTAAAATTAGCACGGTTATATATTAATGTCAAGCAATATGATAATGCCATTCATGTTTATGAGAATCTTTATCAAAACAATAAAAAGGATCTAGAAATTCCTTACAACCTTGCCGCATTATATCGTCAATTAAATGAATTTCAAAAAGCTATTGAATTATACAATGAAATTGAAAATCATACCGGAATTAACGAAACACTTTCTTTAACCAAACAACGCTTATATGAGCAAATGGGCAACAAAACCAAAGCCTATGATGAAATTAAGCGTTTAATCGATCATTTTCCTAATGAACCACAGTATTATGGCATTTTAGCCGAGATGTATACCAATGATAATTTGTTTACCAAAGCCGAAGAAAACTATAATAAACTTTTTAAGCTAGACAGCACCAATGCCCTTGGACAACTTTCGGTGATTGATTTTTACAGGAAAAAAATGGATTATGATCAGGCTTTTAAATATATAAGGAAGGGTTTATACAACGAAAACATTGAGTTTAATTCCAAAGTAATGATTTTCGTTTCTTTGTTAAATAATCCTAAAGAGGTAAATATATATTTTCAGCAAATAAAAGAACATTTGTTACTTTTTAAAGAGCTCTATCCCAATAAAAAGGAGGCACATACGCTATTTGCCGATTATTTGATTCGAATGAATCAGCTTGAAGATGCAGAAATTGAATTGGAAAAATTAATTCAAAAATTTGATGTCAACCCGGTTGTTTGGGAACAATTATTGTCTATCTATAGTTATCAGAATAATTATGAAAAATTGTATTCCGTTTCAAGTACTGCTATAGATAGTTTCCCTAAACACACTCTATTTTATCTTTTTAATGGTATTTCAGGAAATCAACTGGAGAAATATGAAGAGGCACTCAAATCATTAAAAGCAGGGTTAAATATTATTGATCAAAATCCTGATTTAGAAAATGATTTTTATACTTTTCTTGCCGAAACTTATAATGAACTTGAAGAGTACGATAAGTCTGATTATTATTTTGAGTTAGTCATTGAAAAAGACACCAGTAATTTATATGTATTTAATAATTATGCTTATTATTTGTCTTTACGAGAAGAAAAGCTCGATTATGCCGAAGAGTTAAGCAGGAAAACAATTAAAGCTGAGCCTGACAATTTCACATACCTGGATACCTATGCATGGATATTGTTTCAGCAAAAAAAATATCAGGATGCCCTTTATTATATTAAATTAGCTTATGATAAAGGGGGTTTCGAAAACCCTGTTATTGTCGAGCATTTTGGTGACATTCAATATTATTCGGGGAATACAGAGGAAGCTGTTAAGTTGTGGAAACTTGCCAGAGATTTAGGCCGCTCTGATGAGCAATTACTAAGAAAAATTGAAAAAGGTAAAATCGAAAGATAACATATGTCGTCCTGTTTTAAAGCACTCTTTTTTTTTATTTTGATTATTACCAGCATCTATTCGTGTAAGGTTGCCGAAAAAAATTTGGTTACCAAAACGGAAAAATCTACAACAATTACGGATCTGGATCAGGAAATTTTTAAAAACAAATTATCTTATAATGATATTGTATTAAAAAACGCTAAAATTTCAATTACTACAGATGATGGAACAACAAAACTGAGGGCAAATATTAAAATTAGAAAAGATTCTGCCATCTTAATTTCTCTTTCTAATAGTCTTGGCATTGAAGCAGCACGAGTATTATTTACAGAAGATTCTATTCAGTTTATCGACCGAATGAACAGAAATTTTGTAAAGGGGAAATATTCGGCAATTGCAAAAATGTATCATATTCCTTTCAATTTTAATCTTCTGGAACTGGTATTGGTTGATATACACGCTCAATACTTTTTAGCAGATCATATATCATCAAAAAAAGTCCGAAGTAATCAGGGTGTTTTCAATATTGAAAAAACGCATCCAAATTTTACTATTGATTATAAAATTGGCAACAACAGACATCTTATTCACGAAGTTTTATATCAATTTGTTAATTATCCGGGCAATGTTTTAATAAGATATTCAAATTATGCTAAATTTGAACAGGGATTTTTTCCCGAACTTGTTGAAGCGCAAATTCAACAAAAAGCAAATGCTGTATTTGTTGAAATCAGCTTTAATCAGGTTAGCTTTAATAACACCGGTAATATAGTTCTTGAAGCGCCAAAATCGTATAAAAGAATTTATCTTTAAATCTAATGAGTAAAGTTCGGCTATCATATCTTTTTGTATCACTAATAATTTTTATTTTTATTTCTGTTCAATCCTTTGCACAGACTAAAAATGAATTAGAAAAGCAAAAACAAAAAACCGAACAAGAGATTAAACTGGCAAACGAATTACTTGAACAAACTCAAAAATCAAGATCTGCCGGTTTAAACAAGTTGTTAATTATTCAAAAACGGATAAGTTTAAGGGAGCAATTAATTAATGATATTACAAAAGAGATTAATCATTTAGATCAAACAATTAAAGATAAAAGTGATTTTATTAACCAACTCGAGTCTGATTTAATTAAATTGAAGGATGAATATGCTAAAATGATCTATTTTGCCTATAAAAACCGGAATAGTTACGACAGATTAATGTTTATTCTGGCTGCCGAAGATTTTAACCAGGCTTATAGGCGCATAAAATATTTTCAACAATATTCAAAATACCGCCGCAAGCAAGCTTCAATGATTTTTGCTACCCAAAAGACACTTGAGTATGAAATAGAGATGCTCAAAAGCCAGAAAAGTGAAAAATTGGATTTATTAGCCAGAAAAGAACAGGAAAAGGAACAGTTAAAAAATGAAAAGACCAGGGAAAATAGAGAAATTACCAGGTTAAAATCTAAAGAGCAGCAATTGCGGAAAGAGGTTCGAACAAAAGAGCAGGTTCGAAAAGAGTTAGAAAAAGCAATTGCAGATATTATCGCACGTGAAGCTGCCAAACGAAAACTTACCTCCCTGACAGCATCTGAAGAAGCAATATCACAAGGATTTAAAAACTCAATGGGAAAACTGATATGGCCGATAGACAATGGTATCGTAATTCGTCCGTTTGGCGAACAGAATCATCCTATTTTAAAAGGCATTAAATTAAAAAACGAAGGAATTGATATTAGTACTCGAAAAGATTCCAGGGTAAAAGCCATTTATGAAGGAGAGGTAACCCAAATATTCACTGTTCCTGGTAGTAATATGGCTGTAATTATAAGGCATGGGCATTTTCTTACCCTTTACTCAAACCTGGTAAATGTACGTGTAAAAAAGGGAGATATTATTCCTCAGGGATACCACATTGGCGATGTTTATTATAGCGATAATGATGATGAAAGCTCTGTATTGCACCTTAGGGTTTACGAAGAGAAGAAAGTTTTAAACCCTGAAAATTGGCTTTCAGGGCAATAATCTGTTATAAAATCTATATCTTTGGTAAACTTTATGGCTAAAAATGCAACAAATTAATAAATAATTAGTATACAAAATATATTGTATCATTTTTTAACGAATTTGATGTGCTAACAACAAATGTAAAAATGGAAAAAAGCATTTCTATTCAATCCAGGATTGAAAACATTAATATCATTGAAAAATTAATTGATGAAATTTCTGAAGAGGTTGGAATTAACTCTGAAGTTTATGGTAAAATGCTTATAGCTACTGTTGAAGCAGTTAATAATTCTATAGTTCACGGCAATAAGGAAAACGAATCCAAAACCGTTACGGTCAGTTTTAATATAAATAAGGATAAAATTAGTATTTTTATTCAAGATGAAGGCCCAGGATTTAACTACCAAAAAGTTCCCGACCCCACTATCCCTGAAAACATTGAAAACATTCATGGACGAGGAGTATATCTTATGCGCCATTTAGCCGATGATGTCGTTTTTCATGGCAATGGTAATAAAGTTGAGATTCAGTTTGATCTGACCTGAGATGGAAATTCTTTTTTTCAATGAAGATATAGATTTTAAGCTACCCTACCAACAACTGATTTCTCAATGGATTGCAGAAACCATCAATAGCGAGAACTATATTCCCGGGCAAATTAATATTATCTTTACTTCAGATAAGTATCTTTTATCTATTAATAAACAATACCTTTCGCACAATTACTTTACGGATATTATTACATTTAATTATTGCCAGGATCAAACCATTCATGGAGATATTTTTATAAGTATTGAAACCGTTGAAAACAATTCTATCCGGTTTGGTGTTACATTTAAAAAAGAACTATTTAGAGTCATTATTCATGGAATTCTTCATTTAATTGGCTATGATGACCAGGCGGATGATGATAAAGTGGTAATGCGGAAAAAAGAAAATGAATATTTAGATAGATTAAAAAATCTTTTCTAATTTTCCGAAAAATTTAATTATTGATTGATATGTTGCCAGAGTACGATATTATTGTGGTTGGAGGAGGACATGCAGGTTGTGAGGCTGCTGCTGCTGCTGCTAATATGGGTTCCAGGGTTTTGTTAGTAACCATGGATATGACAAAATTCGCCCAAATGTCTTGCAATCCTGCTATGGGCGGTATTGCTAAAGGACAAATTGTAAGAGAAATTGACGCCCTGGGTGGATATTCTGCTATTGTTACCGATAAAAGCATGATCCAGTTCAGGATGCTCAACAGGTCTAAAGGACCAGCCATGTGGAGTCCACGGGCACAATGCGACCGAACACTTTTTACCATTGAGTGGAGAAAAATCCTTGAAAACACTGATCGATTGGATCTATGGCAGGATTTAGTCATAGAACTCATTATACAAAAAGATCAGGTTAAGGGAGTGAAAACCAAACTTGGTGTTGACATTTATGCAAGTGCTGTGATTTTAACCAATGGCACTTTTTTAAACGGCATTATGCATGTTGGAAAAAAAACGATTGAAGGCGGAAGAGCCGGAGAGGCTCCCTCAAAAGGCATATCTGAACAATTATCTAAATATGGATTTCAGGTTGGTCGCATGAAAACAGGAACACCAGCCAGACTTGATGGAAGAACCATTGATTTTTCTAAGCTCCAGGAACAAAAAGGAGATGAAGGTGGCGGACAATTTTCTTTTCTGGCCCACAAGAAAAAACCTTATAATGACAAAAGCTGTTACATCACTTTTACCCATCCCGGCGTGCACAGCATTCTTGAAACCGGTTTTGAAGAATCCCCACTTTACAACGGAACTATTGAAGGCGTTGGCCCAAGATACTGCCCCAGCATTGAAGATAAAATTGTTACTTTTGCTGACAAAGATAAACACCAATTATTTTTAGAGCCCGAAGGACATGATACAAATGAATACTATATCAACGGTTTTTCGTCATCTCTGCCTTTAGATGTTCAGTTAAAAGCGTTGAAACAAATTCCCGGACTTGAAAATGTTAAAGTTTACAGACCGGGATATGCTATTGAATATGATTATTACATGCCCACACAGCTTTACCATACCCTCGAAACGAAAGATATAAAGAACCTGTATTTTGCCGGTCAAATTAATGGCACTACAGGATATGAAGAAGCTGCTGCGCAGGGAATGATGGCAGGGATAAACGCCACCCTTAAACAGCAAGACAAAGGAGAATTTGTTTTGAATCGTGACCAAGCATATATTGGCGTATTAATTGACGATTTGGTTACCAAAGGAGTAGATGAGCCTTATCGGATGTTTACATCTCGGGCTGAATACCGAATTTTGCTCCGGCAGGACAATGCCGACATTCGATTAACCGAACTAGGGCACAGGATTGGGTTAGTAAATCAGGATCGATTTGATTTACTCAAAGAAAAGCTACAAAGCCGTGACAGTCTAGTTGCTTTCATCAAAAATTACAGCGTAGCTCCTGGTGAAATAAGGTCATATTTAGATCAGCTTGGATCATCACCCCTAAAACAAAAAAGAAAGCTAATTGATGTTTTGTTGCGTCCTGAAGTTTCTATTAAACAACTCTCGGAGCACATTACAGATCTTAAAACCATGATAGAAACCATTAAAAATAAAAAAGAAGAAGTGATTGAATCAGCTGAGGTGTTAGTAAAGTATTCTGGCTATATAGAAAGAGAACAAAACATGGCAGATAAGCTCAAGCGCCTTGAGCACATTAAGATTCCTTCTTCGTTTGACTATAATAGTATATCGTCACTTTCTACGGAAGCACGACAGAAACTAAAAAAAATACGCCCGGATAATATTGGACAGGCTTCACGGATAAGCGGAGTGTCACCGTCTGATGTGAGCGTGTTGTTGGTTTATATGGGCCGATAACGTTCCACGTGGAACCGTGTTGTTTTTTTTGTTGTGTTCCACGTGGAGCAAAAAACAAAGTAATTATGGCTGAAACAGTTGTTTTGTCAGGAAAAGTAGTTGATTTGCGCCGGCGCAAAATTTTTAACGGAGACGTGTTTGTTAAAAATGGCAAAATTGACAAAATCCAGGAAACATCTACTGAATACAAAAAATATATTCTTCCGGGCTTTGTCGATTCGCACGTCCATATTGAAAGTTCTATGGTAATACCATCGAGTTTTGCGCATATTGCAGTTAAGCATGGCACTGTAGCCACGGTTTCAGATCCTCACGAAATTGCCAATGTTATGGGGGTGGATGGGGTTTATTTTATGATTAATAACGGAAAGAAAGTGCCATTTAAATTTTATTTTGGTGCGCCATCTTGTGTGCCGGCAACTCCATTTGAAACGTCCGGAGCCGAAATTGATGCACAAAAAACAAAGTGGTTGCTGGACGATCCGGACATATATTTTCTTGCAGAGATGATGAATTTTCCTGGCGTGATACATGGTGATAAGGAAGTATTGCAAAAGATTGAATATGCAAATAATGCCGGCAAGCCTGTTGATGGCCATGCTCCGGGATTATCCGGTGACGGGCTGAATAAGTATGCATCCGTGAATATATCTACCGATCATGAATGCTCCACTCTGGAAGAAGCAAAAGAAAAAATTGAGAAGGGTATTACCATTCAAATAAGGGAGGGAAGTGCTGCGAAAAATTTTGAAAACCTTTTCCCACTAATTCATTCTCACCCGGACAAGGTTATGTTTTGTACCGACGATTGTCATCCCGATGATTTAATTCAGGGGCACATTAATAAAATTGTTAAACGTGCAATTGATAAGGGAGGCGATTTTTTTGATGTTCTACGGGCAGCGATTTTAAATCCGGTAAAACACTACGGGTTAAATGTGGGTTTATTACAACCTGGCGACCCTGCTGATTTGATTATGACCTCGGATCTGGAAAATTTTGATATTGAAAAAACATTTATTGATGGGAAATTGGTTTACGATAAGGGACAAACACTTTTTAATATCCCTGAAGAAAAACCGGTGAATCATTTTAACTGCCAACCCATAAATACAGATGACATTGCTGTTCCAGCCAAAGGAGATCAAATCCGTGTAATTTTAGCTAAAGACGGAGATTTAATTACAGGACAGGAAATTTTTCCTGCCAAAATTGAGAATGGATTCGTTGTTTCGGATACCAAAAGAGATATCTTAAAAATTGTTGTTGTAAATCGATATACTCCGTCAAAACCTGTTGTTGGATTCATAAAAAACTTCAACCTTAAAAAAGGAGCTATCGCCGGAAGCATTGCTCACGACAGTCATAATATTATTGCAATAGGTGCAAATGATGAAGATCTGGTAAAAGCAGTAAACGCGATTATTGGTTTTACAGGAGGCATTGTAGCCTGCTCTGGAGATTTCATGGAAGAGTTAACACTAGATGTTGCGGGCTTAATGTCTCGTGAAGATGCTTCTACTGTAGCTCAAAAGTACCGCCAGGTAAATGAGTTGGCTAAAACCTTTGGTTCAACTTTGTCGGCACCATTTATGACAATGGCTTTTATGGCTTTATTAGTGATTCCTGATTTAAAGATTGGTGATAAAGGTTTGTTTGATGTTTCTCATTTTGAATTTACAACCCTGTTTGCAGAATGATGCTCGAAAAACAAAAAGAAAAGTTTAAACCAATTCTTTCTGTTCTTCCAGACAGTCCTGGAGTTTATCAGTTTTATAGCTCCTCTGGCGATATGATTTATGTTGGCAAAGCCAAAAACATTAAAAAACGTGTTTCTTCCTATTTTTCTAAAGATCATTTTGAAAACAATAAAATTCGTGTTTTAGTAAGTAAAATTGATAAAATAGAATATATCGTAGTTGAATCAGAAACAGATGCCTTGTTGTTGGAGAATAATCTGATAAAAAAGTACCGGCCGCGATATAATGCTATGCTTAAAGATGATAAAACCTTTCCGTGGATATGTATTAAAAACGAAAACTTTCCCCGCATATTTTATACCCGAAATGTTATTAACGACGGTTCAAAATACTTTGGACCATACACATCAGTTTATATGGTTAAAGTTTTGCTCGACATGATTAGGCAAATTTATCCTTTACGAAATTGTAATTTAAACTTATCACCCGAAAACATCAAAAAAAATAATTATAAACCCTGCTTAGAATATCATATTGGTAATTGTAAAGCCCCATGCGTTGGTTTACAAAGCGAAGAAGAGTATAATCAATCCATTGAAAATATTCAGAAGATTTTAAAAGGAAATATCCAACAGGTAATTACCTATTTAAAAAAGTTAATGAATCAATATGCCGCTGATTTTAAGTTCGAAGAAGCCCAGCTAATTAAAGAAAAAATTGAAATACTGGAGAAATATAAAAGCAAATCAACAATTGTTAGCCCATCATTAAATAATGTTGATGTTTTTTCTATTCTTGATGATAAAAATGCAGCCTTTGTTAACTTTCTTAAAGTTGTTGAAGGACGAATTGTTCAGGCACACACGGTTGAACTTAAGAAAAAGCTTGATGAAAAAATAAGTGATTTGCTCATTATGGCTATTCTCGAATTAAAAGAGCGTTTGGGAAGTGATGCCAAAGAAATTATTATTCCTTTTGAAATTACCTTACAACTTGAAAATATTAAGTTCACTGTACCACAAAGAGGCGAAAAAAAGGCATTGCTCGAGTTATCGGACAGGAATTTGAAATATTACCGATTGGAGAAGCAAAAACAATCTGAAAAGAAAAAGGATAAGCACTCCGGAAAAAGGTTAATGGAAAAAATAAAAGTTGATTTGAACCTGCCTGACCTTCCCGCTCATATCGAATGTTTCGACAATTCAAATATTCAGGGATCAAACCCGGTTGCTGCTTGTGTTGTGTTCCGCAATGCAAAGCCTAATCCAAAAGAATACCGGCATTACAATATTAAAACGGTTACTGGAGCAGATGATTTCGCATCGATGGAAGAAGTGGTTTACCGAAGGTATAAAAGATTAATAGAAGAAAAGAAAAGCCTGCCACAACTAATTGTAATTGATGGGGGCAAAGGACAGTTAAATTCCGCAGTAAAAAGCATTAAAAAATTAAATATTAATAAAAACATTTCGATTATAGGCATTGCAAAACGACTGGAGGAGATATTTTATCCCGGCGATCCGGTTCCTTTGTATTTAGATAAAAACTCCGAATCACTTAAAGTTATTCAGCATATCCGTAATGAAGCTCATCGTTTTGGTATAAAATTTCATCGCAATAAACGCTCCGGGAGTTTTATAAAAAGCGAACTGGAGAACATCCCCGGTATTGGAGAAAAAACCATAGAGCAGCTGTTAAAAAAATTTAAAACCATAAAAAGATTGCGCTCACTTAGCCTGGATGAAATTTCAAGTGAGATAGGAAACTCTAAAGCCAAATTGTTATACGGGTATTTTCATCAATAAAGATATGTTTAAATCTTAATGATCTTTTGAATATCTTTAATCCAGAATTTTTTTTGTTGATTTTAATCCTGTATAATTAATTCCTTTTATCTTTGCTGCTAATTTGCTAAATGACCTTGACTATGCCCGGAAAATTTAATTCTATTGATTATTTTTCTGCCCGAAAGAATATTTCACTTCTTTCCGATACTACTATTACTAATGAGAATTATCAGGCAAGAGATACATCTTTACAAAATGCAACTCAGCCAGATACTCTGGTAATAGCAGATACAACCGCCACCATTAAAATGCATGGCATTGATAGTCATTCGGTTGATTCTATAATGCGATTAAGTGAAGAACGAGCCCGGCAAATTGAATTACAAATGCAAAGAGAAGCCACTCAAAGGCAACCGATATACAGGGTTAAAACCGATACTGCCAAAATTCTTTTTCGAGAGTTTGGAATTGCAAACTTTCCGGTTAAAGAAAGATTAGAGCAGGATCCTTTCGCTCAAAATTTTTTACTCAACTTTAATGCCGTTAAACCATACGATCAAAAAAAAGACCAAAACGTTTTTGTTGAAAGTGAATATGGTACAGATATTGGTGAATTGAAATCTTTTACTGAACACAAACAATCTAAAGGCATTGATCCACAGCCTATTGAATTAAAAGATCAATTTAATTGGATTACACTTTTGCTAATAGCAACATTTATGTTGTATGGCTGGATACGGTTTTTTAATAAGAAGTATTTTATTTCGTTAGTGAAATCAACCATTAGTTACCAGGAAGCACATGCACTTTACAGAGACAAAAATTCGCTTATGCAGCGGGCGTCTTTTATTACCAATTTGCTTTTTATCAGCAATGTTTCTCTGTTTGTCGTTCAGCTCATCAATTTTTTTAATATCAGAGTAACCGAATTTGTTGAGTACGAGATTTATTTTCTTGTATTTGCTTCTCTTATTGGCTTATATCTATTTCGAGCAATTACTTCAGGATTTATAGGATTTGTTTTTTTAAAGCAAAGGGTATTTGCTGAATATTTTCATCACATCAATCTTTTTACCAAAAACACGGGTATATTTTTATTTCCTGTTATTGTAGCATTACAGTATTTATCTTATGATTACCTTGAGTTTCTTGTGTATATAGGATTAATAATTGTGGTGGGACTATATCTTTTACATATTGTAAGATCATTTCAAATAATTAACCGAAAGAATGTTTCTATATTCTATATGATTTTGTATCTTTGTGCTTTCGAATTTTCGCCCTTTTTGATTATTTACAAAATGCTTTTAACTCTTTTTTAGTAAGATGTTTATAGTTTTGTAAACTAAAAATTCAAATAAGAATACATGAAAATTAAAACCATTTTAGTATCACAGCCGGAGCCGAAAAATGATAAATCCCCTTACTCAGAATTAGCCGATAAAAACAATCTTAAAATTGATTTCAGGCCATTTATCAAGGTAGACGGGGTTAGTGCAAAAGATTTTAGACAGCTAAGAATTGATATTCTTGCTCACACAGGTGTTATTTTTACTAGTCGTACAGCGATTGACCATTACTTTAGGCTTAGCGAAGAGATGAGGATCTCCATTCCTGATACAATGAAATATTTTTGTATTTCTGAAGCAACAGCCTTATATCTGCAAAAATATATTGTTTACAGGAAAAGAAAGATTTTTTACGGGGACGGCAAGTTTGGCGATTTGATGGCTACCATAAAAAAGCATAAAGACGAAAAGTTTTTAGTACCGCTATCTGATACTCATAAAGAAGAAATTCCCAAAAAGCTTGAACAAGCCAGAATAAAATATACCAAAGCCATTATGTATCGCACAGTAAGTGCCGATTTATCTGATCTGGCCAATGTTAATTATGATATGCTTGTATTTTATAGTCCATCGGGAATTAAATCATTATTTGATAACTTTCCGGATTTTAAACAAAATAATACACAAATTGCCACTTTTGGCCCAAAAACAGCCAAAGCTGTTAAAGATGCAGGTTTAAAGGTTAATGTAAAAGCGCCAACCAATGATGCCCCATCGATGACAATGGCAATTGATCAGTTTGTTAATAGCCAAAAACCAAAGAAATAATTGTTTTATAATCTTTTTATATTGTATTGAGGGAAGGCTTAGCGGCTTTCCCTTTTTTGATAAAAATTTTATAACAGCAACCATAAACTCCTGTAATCAGTTAATTTTATTCAAATAGCACTAAATTCATTATCTTTGGAAAAATTAATTCTCTTATTTAATGCCAGATCAAAATTTTTCGAAACATGAAAGGTTAAAAAGCCGAAAAAAGATTCATGAGCTTTTTGATACAGGTTATGTCATACATCATTATCCTTTTAAGATCAACTGGCAATATGAAACAGAAATTAGTTGTTCAAATCCTGCTAAAATAGCTATTGGTGTTAGTAAACGGAGTCTAAAAAAAGCCGTTGACAGAAACCGCATTAAACGAAAAATAAGAGAGGTTTATCGGAAAAACAAGAGATGGTTTTATAACGAGTTACAAACCATTGATCAAAACATTAATTTTATTGTTATATATACATCTGGCGACGATATTGAATATTCAAAAATTGAGGAAGAGCTGATATACGCTTTAAAAAAGATGATTAAACACATTAATAAATAAAGGGAGCAATTCAAAGTAATGTAAGGCTTTAAAGGCCTTGTTGTAAGTTAAAAATTGTTAATTATTACTTTAAATTCAGCGATCGCACAATATATTCTTTAAATTTGGTTTTTAAAATAAAAGAAAACAATCATATGAAACCTTCATGACAATTTAGTTTTGACGCACAGGATAATGATTATTTTAGCTATACCTTGTTATCACACAACAAAAAATAAAATCATGAAGGTTCACGAGCGGGTTGTGTTTGTGGCTTGTGGGAGCGAGCCTGCCTCACCGGACAGGCAGGTAACAGGGAAAAGCTTATTGACAGGAAAGAAACATGAATAACTAATACAAATTTAATAAGATAAAAAATATATGAAGTCTAAACACATTTTTATAAAAACCATCCTGTTGATTATTGTAACAGGAATTTTTACATCTGTTTTTTGGAGTTTTAAAAAGGGGGATGATTTTAATATTGCGAAAAGCATGGATATTTTCTATTCTTTGTTCAGAGATGTAAATGTCTATTACGTTGATGAAACAAACCCCGAAAAGATGGTTGAAACAGGCATTAATGCCATGCTCGATGAGTTGGATCCATATACTGTTTATATTCCCGAAAAAGATATGGACGAATTCACTTTTATGACCACCGGACAATATGGTGGAATAGGGGCACTAATTCGAAGCACCGGTGAGTTTCCTGTTGTTGCTAAGCCATATAAAAATTTTCCGGCCGATAAGTCTGGATTAAAAGCGGGAGACAGAATCCTTGAAATTGACGGTATACCCGCCAATGAAATTCCGTTAGAAGAGGTGAGCGATAAGTTGAAGGGTGTTCCTCAGACCAAAGTTAAGCTTAAAATCGAACGACCCTATTTTAATGAAACAATGGACAAAGAGCTTGTACGGGAAGAGATCCAGATAAAAAGCGTGCCCTACTTTGGTTTGTTAAACGATGACATTGGCTATATAAGAATAACAAAATTTACTCCTGATGTTTCGCGCGAGGTAAAAAATGCATTGCGTGAGCTTAAAAACGAACATCAGATAAAATCTATAGTTATTGATTTGAGGAGTAACCCGGGTGGTTTGCTCGCCGAAGCCCCTAAATTATGTAATTTATTTATTGATAAAGGTGAAGAAATTGTTCAAACCAAAGGGAAAACAAAAAAATGGGACCAAACTTTACGAACAACAGATTCTCCTTACGATACTGAAATCCCGTTGGCAGTTCTTGTAAACAGGGGTTCGGCATCAGCATCTGAGATTGTTGCCGGGGCTATTCAGGACCTTGACCGCGGTGTTATTATAGGACAAAGAACTTTCGGTAAAGGATTGGTGCAAACAACTGTTCCGTTAAACTATAATGCTCAATTAAAAGTAACAACAGCAAAGTATTATATTCCAAGCGGCCGGAGTATTCAGGCATTAGATTATACACATCGCAATGAAGATGGTAGTGTTGGTTACATCCCCGATTCGCTGATTTCGGAATATAAAACCCGCAATGGAAGAACTGTTTACGATGGTGGAGGAATAAGGCCTGATGTCGATATTGATTCCGATGATATTAGTCAAATGTCAATTAGCCTGGTATCTCAAAATGTTATTTTTGATTATGCCACAAAATTTGCTTTCGAAAATCCGACCATCGAAAGTGTTGATCAATTTGATATTACAGATGATATTTATAGTGATTTTGTTGATTTTGCATTAGACCAAGACTTTAGCTATGAAACCAGGAGCGAAAATGAATTGAAAGAGTTAATAAAAATTGCTAAAAAGGAAAAATATTTTAAGCGTGCAGAAGAAGAGATTGAAGCTTTAAAAAGCAAGTTGGTAAACGACAAGGAGGAGGATTTAACAGCCTTTAAATCAGAAATTATTCAGTTTTTGCGCGATGAGATTGTTGGAAGGTATTACTATGAAGAGGGCCAGATCCAAACAAATTTAAAGGATGATAATCAGCTGGACAAAGCAATTGAAATTTTACAGGATCAGGAAAAATATCATGCTATTCTTTCGATAGAAAAAACAGAAGTAGAATAGAAAATTAGCCAGGTGTTCTATCCGATCTTATTTACAGCATTAACACGGTTTTTGAAATTTCTTAGGATAAGCACCGGGCTTTTTTTGATATCAGCCATGAGAATGATGATCAGCATCACAACTTATACGGCTGAGCGAATTTAGTTTCTCTAAACTCAGCTTTAATCCTGAATCGGTTTGCCTTTTTCTTAAGATAATCATGTCTAAACTAATTTTTGTCGCTTAAACGTTCTGTATAAAATGATGAGAGAAACAATGGCTGCAACAAAATCTGCAATTGGGAAGGCGAACCATACACCATCAAGGCCAAGTTCTCCGATTTTAGGAAGGATTAGTATCAATGGCGTAATCAATAATATCCAACGTTGTATAGCCAGCACAAAGGACTGTTTGGCTTGCCCCATTGCCTGGTGAATGCCCATCGACATGGTTGTGACTCCCATGAGCCACATCATCATAACAACAATTCTTAAAGCACGTGGGCCCTGTTCAAGTAGTGCTTGTTCATTTGTAAAAAGGGTAAAGATCTCCCGGGCAAAAATCTCGAAGAAAATAACTGCCAGAGCACCATAAATCAGTGAATACTTAATAACCAGTCTTATGGTGTGTTTTACCCTTTCATACAATTCTGCCCCGTAGTTATAACCTACAATTGGTTGCATGCCTTGGTTTAGTCCAAAGAGTGGCATTCCAAAAAACAAGGTTGTTTTGTAAATGATTCCAAAGATAGCAATGGCTGTATCTCCTCCCAGGGCGCCCAGGGTATGATTGAGCACAATATTGGCAAAGCTGCTGGATGATCGCATGCCAAAACCCGATAATCCCACGGAAAGAGATGGCTTTAAGATATGTTTTTGAAGCTTTAGGTATCGCAGTTTAATAGAGATAATACTTTTGGAGCTGGAAAAATACCAAATGAGATACAATAAAGTGGCAAACTTTCCTAAAATTGTTGCCAGAGCAGCTCCTCGGATACCCATATCCAAAGGAAAAATAAAAATGTAATCCAGGATCGTGTTTACACCAATTCCTAACAGCATAGAATACATTGCTTCCCGGGCAAACCCTTCTGCTCGTAAATAGTTGCTTGTGCCTACACAAAACGGAAACCACAGCATACCAATAAATACAATTTGTCCATAATCGTGTGCATAAGGCAGAATGCTTTCGGTGGCTCCGAACGCACGCATGATGGGATCGGTAAATAAAATCCCTATGCTGCTGAAGAAAACACCAACAAGGATGGTAAGCAAAAACCCATTTCCGGCAATGGTATTTACTTCCTGAACATCATTTTTTCCCAGCTTTCGGGATATTAAAGATGATGTTCCGATACCAATCATATGGGCAAAGGAAGAAATAATGGCGATGATAGGCAAAACGATGGTTACCGCTGCAATACCAAGGGAGCCCACGCCCCGGCCAACAAAAATGGTATCTATAATATTGTAGATGGCATTGGCAAACATGCCCACCATTGCGGGTAACGACAGGCTGAACAGAAGCCTGCTGATTTTGTTGTTTCCCAGTTTGGTGTAGTTTTCTGCCATTGCTTTTGCTTTTTAACTGCTGCAAAAATAAAAAACTAAGTTGAGTCCCAACGGGGTGATGTTATTAAAAATCCTAAAAAAGTAATCTTTTTATAAGGCCAAACCTACGGTTCTTTTAATAGGCGATGAATAGGTGTGTTTTACCATAATTTCGAACCTATGGTTCTTTAGTGCTTAATAATTTGGTTTCGTTAATAAAACTATTTTATTTATCTGCCTTGTCGTCTGCTGCTTAAAAATAATATCTGTGAAAACCCGCTAAATCCCTGCTTGCAGCAGGCAAGAGTGTATTTAATTGATTGAATCTGTGTTCTATTCTTTCTCGCAAAGCCGCAGAGCCGCAAAGAAGATATTTTTATAAAATAGTAATATGAAGGATTCGTTTACTGCCTTCTGCTGCTGTTGACTGCCGCTGATTACTGCCACTACAGCTGTCAACTGCCGCTTTTACTAATGCGCTTCCAGCCAGTTCTCTCCGGAACCTAAATCAACGGTAAGCGGAATGCTTAGCATAACTGCATTTTCCATTTTATTTTTAACCAACTCTTTAACTTGCTCTAACTCGGGTTTGTAAACATCAAAAATTAATTCATCATGCACCTGTAGTATCATTTTGGTTTTTAGGTTTTGTTTTTCGAGTTCTCTAAAGACATCGATCATGGCAAGTTTAATAATGTCGGCTGCCGAACCCTGAATGGGGGCATTAATGGCGTTTCTTTCGGCAAATCCGCGAACCGTTGCGTTTCGTGAGTTGATATCTTTTAAAAACCGTTTACGCCCCATTAAAGTTTCCACGTATCCCTTTTCGCGGGCAACAGAAATACTTTTGTCCATATATTCCTTTACTTTCGGGAACCCGTTAAAATATTCATCGATAAGTTGTTTGGCTTCGGTTCTGGGGATATTTAGCCGTTGTGATAATCCAAAAGCTGAGATACCGTATATAATTCCGAAGTTTGCAGTTTTTGCTTTACGTCGTTGATCTTTGGTAACATCCGACAACTGTTCCACGTGGAAAATTTTAGAAGCCGTGGCCGTATGGATATCAGTATTGTTTTTAAATGCTTCAATCATCTTTTCATCCTGACTCATATGTGCCATAAGCCGAAGTTCTATTTGCGAATAATCGGCTGCCAGCAAGATATGGTCTTTATCTTGAGGAATAAATGCTTTTCGTATTTCGCGGCCACGCTCTTCGCGAATGGGAATATTTTGCAAATTAGGATTGTTTGAACTTAAGCGCCCGGTAGCAGCAACGGCCTGGTTATACGATGTGTGAATTTTACCGGTCTTTTCGCTCATTAGTTTTGGCAACGCTTCAACATAGGTAGATAAAAGCTTTTTTAATGACCGGAATTCCAGCACATCGTTTACAATCGGGTGTTTGTCGGCTAATTTTACCAGCGTTTCTTCGCTGGTTGAGTATTGTTTGGACTTGGTTTTTTTAGCATTGGGGTCTAACTTAAGTTGATCAAACAATACTTCGCCCAACTGCTTTGGCGATGAAATGTTGAATTGTACTCCTGCCTGATCAATAATTTTTTCTTCAATTTTAATTAACTCTTTATTAAGATCTTTGGCAAATTCATTTAAAGCACTGGTGTTAATTTTTATGCCAGCGCTTTCCATTTCTGCGAGTATGGGAATCAATGGCATTTCAATGGTTTCAGATAAATTAGACAAACCGGTTTTTTCCAGCTCCTTTTCAAAAAGCTCTTTGAGCTGAAAAGTAAGGTCGGCATCTTCGGCAGCATAATCTTTTAGTTTTTCCAGCGGCACATTGCGCATCGAACCTTGATTAGCTCCTTTTTTACCTATGAGCTCTTCAATTTGTACAGGCTTATATCCCAAATATTGCTCCGACAGGTAGTTTAAGTTATGGCGCAAATCTGGCTGCAACAAATAATGAGCAATCATAGAATCAAATATTTCACCACGAACCTGTATCCCGTAATTCTTAAGTACCAGGATATCATATTTAATGTTTTGTCCGATTTTTCTTATTTTTTCATTTCCAAAAACAACTTTAAACTCATCTAAAATTTGCTGTGCTTCTTTTTGACCTTTAGGCAGATGAACATAATACGCCTTATGCATTTCCCACGAAATGGAAAGGCCAACAATTTCTGCATTATGCGGATTTAATTCTGATGTTTCGGTATCGAAACAGAATTCTTTTAAATCATTAAGCTGTTCGATTAATTTTTTTCGTTTATCTTTAGTATCTAAAAGGATATACTCGTGTTTTGTATTGCTTATGTTTTGAGATTCGTCCGCAGAATTGTTGGTGTCAGAGTCGTTATCGCCAAAAAGGGTGCCTTGCATAATACTGCCTGCCTGTGTAGGAATGATTTCTTTTTGAAATAGCCGCCGTGCTGTACTTCTGAATTCCAGCTCTTCAAACAGTTTGGTTAACAACACTTCATCAGGGTCGTCGAGCACCAGTTTTTTCACATCAATTTTTACCGGAACATCAAGCTTTATGGTAACCAACTCTTTAGAAAGCATTACCTGCTCTTTATTATCAAGCAATTTTTCTTTTTGTTTTCCAGTAATCTCATCAATGTTTTTGTAGATATTTTCAATGCTACCGTATTTTTCGATGAGCTTGATAGCTGTTTTTTCTCCAATACCGGGAGCGCCGGGAATATTGTCTGAGCTGTCGCCCATTAACCCCATGATATCAATAATTTGCTCCGGACGATCGATTTTAAATTTTTCGCAGATTTTTGTTTTGTCGATAATTTCCATATCTCCACCGGCACGGCCG
>JAWLEM010000016.1:0-25660 GCA_041686115.1 Bacteroidales bacterium | reverse complement strand
TCCCGAAATATTAACCTCTGCAAACCAGTTATCCATTACCTACAGGGTTTTTCCGATTGATCTTTCTGCTTCTTATTACCATCGTAAAAAAAGTGATGTGGAAATTATAGGGCCAATTTTAGCCAGGCCAGAAACCGGGCAAAGCAATTTTCAACAAACTTTTTTTACCGATAACCAAATTGACAAACGGGGAAGTATATCAAGGGGAATTACTATCGGCAATAACCAGGATGCGGTAATAAGCTCTAACCTGAATTTACAACTGGCAGGAAAAATTGGGAAAAACATGAATCTGCTGGCTGCAATTTCCGACGAAAATATCCCTATCCAACCTGAAGGGAATTCACAACAGATACAAGAGTTTGATAAGGTATTTATTCAGCTTTACAACGAAAAGTTTAAACTTATTGCTGGCGATTTTGAAATTACCAGCCCTACAGGGTATTACATGAAACTCAATAAAAAAGCACAAGGCGGGTTATTTAATACTAAAATAGCAGGCAGGAATAATCATTCAAATATATTAGAATCTACAGTAAGTGCAGCTGTTTCAAAGGGTAAGTTTTGTAGAAAAACTTTTCGGGGACAGGAAGGCAACCAGGGCCCATATAAATTAACCGGTTGTGAAAATGAACTGTATATTATTGTTTTGGCAGGTACGGAAAAAGTTTTTATTGACGGAAAACTTCAATCTCGGGGAAAAGAAAATGATTACACCATTGATTACAATACAGGCGAAATAACCTTTACAGCGAATAAACCTATTACCAAAGATTCGAGAATAGCTATAGAATTTGAATACTCGGAACGCAGTTACGCTAGATTCTTAGTTTACACGAAAAATACATTAAAAACAGAAAACGGCTCGTTCTGGCTTAATATATACTCTGAGCAGGACAGCAAAAACCAGCCCTTAAATCAGGATTTAACTGATGAACAAAAACAATTACTTGCAGAATCGGGCGATGATATTCAAAATGCTTTTGTTCCAAATGTTGACAGTGTAGATTTTAGAAATGATTATGTTTTGTACAAAAAGACAGATACAACAATAAATGGTATCGTTTATGAAATATATAAATACTCTACTAATCCGGAAAAAGCCATTTACCAGGTAGGATTTAGCTACACAGGCGAGAATAATGGAAATTATATACAAACTAGAAGTAGTGCCAACGGAAAAGTATTCACCTGGATTGCCCCGGTAAATGGCGAGCCGCAAGGAAGTTATGAGCCTGTTCGATTGCTTATTTCACCCAAAAAACAACAATTGGTTAATGTAGGTGGTGAGTATCACATCAATCATACCACAAGTACATTTTTCGAATTGGCTCTCAGTAATCAAGACATCAACACTTTTTCATCAAAAGATGCATCAGATAATGTAGGGTATGCATTAAAATTTAATGTTGAAAAATCAATTTTAAATGCCGATACATTAAAAAATAAGCTAACAACGAACATCACTTACCAACTAATTAATCAAAATTTTACAGCATTAGAACGATACAGGCCTGTTGAGTTTGAAAGAGACTGGAATATTCAAGCCCCTTTTTTAAACAATGAAAATTATATTGACCTAATGCTTAATTATAAGCATAAAAAAACTTTTTACGGACAATACCAGGTTGCCGTATTAAACAGCCAAAACGATTATGAAGGTTTAAGGAATGTTTTTAATACATCACTACAAAAATATGGGTTTACATTCCATTTAAACTCGAGTTTGCTAAACACCGAAACAAAAAACAACAAAACACAATTTATAAGGTACCTTACAGGGATCTCTAAATCGTTTCAAAAAATTAAATTCGGAATAGAAAATGAATTAGAACATAATGAGTGGAATGACCTTAAAACAGACAGTTTACTTAATAATAGCTTTAACTTTTCTTCTTACCGGATTTACATTCAAAATTCCGATTCAACAGTAAATCAATTTACAGCAAGTTATCTTTTACGCAACGACTTATTACCAAAGAACAACGAATTTAATCAGGCAACCCAATCGGAAGATTTTAATTTAGGCTTTGGATTATTGAAAAATCCGGCAAGCGTTTTAAAAACAAATTTTACTTATCGTAAGCTTAAAATTCTTGATTCGGCACTAACAAAAAACAATGAAGAAAATAACATTACCGGCAGGGTGAGCTATAATTTCAGATTATTTAAAGGAGCAATAACTTCGTCAATATTTTATGAGGCAGGTTCGGGACTGGAGCCTAAAAAAGAATATTCATACCTTAAAGTTTCTGCCGGGCAGGGTGTTTATACCTGGACAGATTATAATCAAAACGCCATTGCCGAATTAGATGAATTTGAAATTGCCCAATTTCAAGACGAAGCCAACTACATAAGAATTTATACCCCGGGCAGCGAATATATTAAAACTTATAAAAATGAGTACAATCAGGTACTAAACTTAAGGCCGGAAGCTATTTGGAAAAATAAATCAGGAATAAAAAAAGTGCTTTCTAAATTTTCGAATAGCCTGGCATTGCTGATCAATCAAAAATCAACCAATCATGACTTTAGTCAAAGTTTAAACCCATTCTATTTTAATGATGGAGATACTGCACTTATTAATTTAAATCAAAATTTCAGAAATACATTTTCATTCAAACGGAGTGATCCAAAATTTGGAGCTGATTATATTTTTCAGCAGAATCAAAACAAAACACTGCTAACCAATGGATTTGATGAACGAAAAAGAGTTCAAAATGGATTAAGAATACGCTGGAACTTTATCTCAGATTTTACTTTACAGGAATTTTTCAATGTTGGATCAAAAGAATACCGTTCGGAATTTTTTAGTACAAAAAATTATGAGATTGATATCATCAGTAACGAATTTAAAATTCAGTATCAGCCGGGTTTCCAAACTAAAATAGAGTTGAATTACCAATTCAGCAACAAGCAAAATAACCTGTCGGTTGAAAAAAGCGAATCGCATACCATTGGAACGGAGTTAAATTATACATTCACGAAAAAGGGCAATATAATTTTACAAGGCAATTTTATAAACATAGATTATAATGCAAACAGTAATACTTCCCTTGCATACGAGATGCTTGAAGGATTAAAGCCTGGCAATAATGCCACATGGAATATAACATTACAGCGAAAATTAGCCGGATACCTTGAGTTAAATTTATTATATAATGGCAGGATTTCGGAAAGTGTAAGGGCAATTCATACCGGAAGCATTCAACTGCGAGCCTTCTTTTAAAAAGCAGCCATTAACAAATCAATATCTCTTGACGGGATTCCAAAATAGTTTCCAATACGGGTGTTCGTAAGTATACCATTATAAATATACACGCCATGCCGCAACCCCACATCTTCTTTTAATTTCCTCTGAACACCCCCGGTTTCTGCAACACTGAGTAATAAAGGACTAAAAACATTGCTTAATGCAATAGATGCCGTGCGCGCAACGCGTGATGCAATATTAGGCACACAATAATGGATAACACCGTGTTTTTTAAATACAGGATCTGAGTGTATCATAGACTCAGAAGTTTCAACACTTCCCCCCTGATCGATACTTAAATCGATAATTACCGCACCTTTTTTCATTTTTTTCACCATTTCCTCAGTAATAAGAAATTGAGGCCCATTTTCGCCAAAGTGCACTGCGCCAATTACCACATCGGCAGATTTTAAATGATTTTCTATTACTTTAGGATGAAACACAGAAGTAAATAATCGCTGTGAAAGATTCGTTTGCAATCTTTTCAGTTTTGTAATTGACCGATCGAACACTTTTATGAAGGCTCCTAAACCCAGAGCTGCACGAGCAGCATATTCGGCAGCAGTGCCGGCACCTAAAATTAACACTTCTGTTGAAGTTATACCGGTAACTCCACCTAACAAAACACCCTTACCCTCGTGCACATTACTCAAATACTCGGCAGCAATTAATACAGAAGTAGTTCCGGCAATTTCGCTCATTGAACGTACCACAGGATAACAGTTATCTTTATCTTTTAATCCTTCGAACGAAATAGCAGTAACCTTTTTTTGCATCAGTTTTCGGATAAACTCTTCTGATTGCGATGAAAAATGAAGCGATGAGAAAAGAACCTGGTTGGTTTTAAAAAGTTCTAATTCTTCTATTGTCGGTGGTGCAATTTTTAGAATTATATCGCACTGATAAACATCAGATTTTTTATCGACAATTTGCCCACCGCATTCGCTATAATCTTTGTTAGTATAATTAGCTGCCTCTCCGGCATCTTTTTCAATAATAATTTCGTGCCCGTTGTTTACCAATAACTCAACAGCTTCTGGCGTTAATCCAACCCGGCTTTCGTATTTCCTATTTTCTTTTGGTATTCCAATCACTAATTTTTCTGTTTTCTTGCCAATTTCAAGCATTTCTTCTTGTGGAAGCAATCCTGTGTTACCGAAAGAATACCCTTTTTGTTCCTTTTTTTCAGCCATAATGCACCCTGGTTTGGAGTAATAATAAATATTGAATACTGAAGATGCCCAAAATAATATTTTTCCGGTGCATTATCAAGTATTTTTGTAATGATATTTTTTAAAAAATCCTTTTTATCGGATATTAATGGTGCGGCTGCCGTCTTTATTTTCTACCATTTGAACAAACACAACATTTTCTGGAAGAATTTCCGCCACCTTATCCGGCCATTCAATAAAGCAATAGTTGCCGGAAAAAAAATAATCTTCATAACCAAAATCGAATACCTCTTCAATTTTTTCAATCCTGTAAAAGTCGAAATGATATATAACTTTACCATTACCGGTTTGATATTCGTTAATAAGCGCAAAAGTAGGACTGGTAACAATCTCCACAACACCAAGCTCATTACATAAGGCCTTTATAAAAGTTGTTTTGCCAACCCCCATTGGCCCGAAAAAGGCAAAAACCTTGTTGTTGCCCATAAGACGCAGAAATTTTTCTGCTATAATATTCAGGTCCGATAACGATTTTAGAATTAAAGAATCCATATATGCAAGGTAGAAAAAAATAATTAAATATTTGGAGTTAATTTGACGAATGGAATAATCATTTCTTCTAATGATATCCCTCCATGCTGAAATGTATTTTTATAATAATTAACGTAATAGTTGTAATTATTAGGATATGCCAAAAAATCATTATTTAATGCAAAGATATACGATGTACTAATATTTGACTTTGGCAAATGAATTTTTTCAGGATTTTGAATTCCATATACTTCTTTTGGGTTATAATTTAAACTTTTCCCATTTTTATAACGCAGATTTGTAGATGTGTTTTTATCACCAACTACTTTAACAGGATTTTGAACCCTTATTGTACCATGATCGGTTGTGATAATTACTTTTACTTTTTCTTTTTGTAGTTGTTTTATTAATGTAAATAATGGCGAATGCTTAAACCACGATAAAGTAAGCGACCTGTAGGCCGGTTCATCATTAGCAAGTTCGCGGATCATTTCAATCTCTGTTCTTGCATGCGATAACATATCAATATAATTATACACCAGTATATTTAACTGGTTATTTAATAAATCCTGAATGTTTTCAACTAATTTATCGCCAGGTTTTTGCTGAGTAACTTTTTCGTAAAAGAATTTCAATTTTCTCCCAAACCGCAATAGCTGTTTTTCGAACAACTCTTTTTCGTGCATATTTTTACCACCTTCTTCTTCGTCGTTAAGCCACAAATCGGGATATAACTTATCTATTTCGTAGGGCATTAATCCTGCAAAAATTGCATTTCGCGAATATTGAGTTGCTGTTGGCAAAATACTACAATAGAGTTCTTCTTTTTCAACAACAAAATAATCACTTATTAATGGCTGAATAAGCTTCCATTGGTCGTATCGGAAATTATCAATGATTAAAACAAATACCTTTTCTCCCTGATCAATCAGTGGAAAAATTCTTTCTTTAAACAGGCTGGGCGAAAGTAATGGTTTTTCAGCATCAGGATCACCAAACCATGATTCGTAATTTTTTTGAATAAATTTTCCGAATCCATTATTGGCTTCGCTTTTCTGCATTTGTAAAACTTCCTGCATCCCTGAGTCTCTATTTTCTTCAAGCTCAAGCTCCCAGTAAACAAGTTTTTTATATAAATCAACCCAGTCATTAAATGAATTGGCTTCGGAAATTTTAATTCCAATTTTTCCGAATTCAGACTGGTAGGCTGATAATGATTTCTCAGAAACCAAGCGTTTGGTATCGATATTTTTTTTAATACTTAATAATATTTGCTTGGGATTTACAGGTTTAATTAAATAATCGGCAATTTTAGACCCAATAGCTTCATCCATAATATCTTCTTCTTCGCTTTTGGTAATCATAATCACCGGAATTTCGGGTTTTTCCTCTTTTATAACATTTAATGTTTGCAAACCACTTAATCCGGGCATATTTTCATCGAGAAAGATTAGGTCAAAATTCTGCTTTCGTACTAATTCAATGGCATCATCACCATTACTGGCAGTAACAACATCAAAGCCTTTTTCTTTAAGGAAAATAATATGAGGCCTTAATAAATCAATCTCATCATCAGTCCAAAGTATTTTTACCTGCTTCATTAGCATAAAATTTTAATTGCAATTAAAATTACAAATAATCAAATAATTTAAGTGTGAAAATTTCAATTAATCCGGATAATTATTCCTAAAAAATAATAAATAATCACGCACAGATTTTTCCTCGATAAGCTTATTAAGGTTTTCCTGCGAAATAATAAAAAACTGAAAGTCGGTTATTTTAACATCCGCAAAGATATTCTCCGTTTCTGCCTTAAACTGATCATAATACTCTTTTGCTTTTTGAGCATTTTCAAAATCTTTAACAAGCACGATATTTAGGAATTCATTTAAAGCATTATCTTCAATTTCATAACTCTCCTGAATAAAAAAATCAAGATTAAAATTAATAATATTAAATTTTAGTTGGTTAATATCAGCCTCTTTACCAACAACTATACCCAATAAATGTTTGTTTTCGGGATTATAACTGTAAATTTTAGCAATTTCCTCTAAAGTTTTTTGAGTCACTTTATCTGCTTGTGCATCCTGTTCACTTTCAAGATCAGTTTTTGAAGCAACATCAATATCTTTAAGTTGTTTTAGCTCATTTTGTCGGATCGAAGCCAGTAAATCTTCGGCAGCGTTGGCTACCGGATCGGTTGGATATTCTGCTGTTATCTCAACCAACTCGGGTTTTAATACCGAAACACCATACAATTCGCCCATTGATAGCGCTTTTAAAAACCTGTATTTTGGAATGTATTCAGAATTCTTATATTTTACAAGCGCTTCGTCGCACCGCCGTATAACTTCATTATAACGCTGACTTTTATATAAATGAAGTGTATTAGAGTAAAAATCTTGCTTATCCTGTTCTTCTTTCTCGAACTGTTTAAAATAATCGGGATCAAGCAATACCTTAGCAAATTTAGAATCGGGATAATTCCGGATAATCATACTCCTATAAATGTCTGCCTGGCTATCATCTCCCTGTTCCTCATAAACCTTATACAAGCTGTAATACGAAGCAACTTTGTATTCGCCTTCGGGATACCGTTCAATTAATTCTTTATAGGCATCAATAGCCATCGGGTAATCTTTCAGATCATTCCTGTATACTTCACCAACATTATATAATGCACTTTGAATTTTTTGATGAGAAACATCCATAGCCGAATCTGTAAGCGGAAGCTCTACCATATAATATTCGGGTGTATTCTCATCAAGTCCTTTTTTGGGATCCAGAATTTCATCGCTAATTTCTATTTGTCCTATTTCCTCTACACCAAGAACCTGTTTACTTGAACGCCTCCAGTTGTCTTCTAATTTACGGTCTCCCCACTTTCTCCTAAACTCCGGCTCGCCAAAACTTTTTGCTGATTGGCTATAAAAATACCATTTCCCACTTTGATCATTTGACGCCATGTTTCGTGACCGGTCTCCAACGTACATCCCCCTATCACTACTTTCTCTTTCCCTTTCTCTCCTACTCTGTTCTGCTTCAGCGGCTCTGCGCTGCTGAATAATATTCTGAATAAATTTATTTCTTTTATTTTCATCCATCGCAGCTACCATTTGCAGACTATCCTGATGTTGAACAGTTTTTAAATTTGTTACCAATTTAGATAAATAGGTGTTTTTCCTGGCTAGCTCTCTATACCCTGGAAATTCAGGGTCAAGAGAAACAACTGCACTGTCAAAATATGCCTGCGATTCCATATATTTATGCTGATCGAAAAAGATATTAGCAAGCGCCATATATGTCAGTCCTTTTTGATTGGTATTACCAAAACTATTCTGAGCCGATAACTGATAATACTTAACTGCTTTGTTAACATTGTTGCGTTTCATTTCCAATTCGCCCAAAGCATAATAAATCTGATCCTGGTATTCATCATTTTTTTCATCTTTCAGCATTTTTAGCAATTCGGCTTCAATTGTTCTTCCAGATTTATCGCTTCCTGCAAATAAGGTAGCTCTCTTAATTTTAGCATTAAAAGCCATTTCGTATGAGGGGTTCATTTTAATGACTTTTTCATAATATTCAGATGCTTCTCCGGGTTGCTTTAACTCTTCTTTTATTTGAGCATAAATAAATGTAAGCCGTAATTTTTCTTTTTTCTTTTTTACTTGCGACAATGCTTCTTCGATATATGGTTCGGCTTGCTTGACCATATACTGTTTTAGGTAAAAATCAGCAAATGTAAGATTTCGTTCATAATTTAATTCTTCGGGATATTCAATATCGGTACTTATAATATCAAGATAGTTTTTAGCCTCACGAAAATCTTTTAACTCAACATTTGTTCTAATCAGCCAGTTATAAGCCAGATATTTTGTTTCCGGATCATTAAATTGATTAATGATATAATTAAATGTTTGTATTGCACTCTGATATTCTGCCTGGTAAAAAAATGCTTTACCCATTAACAGGTAGGCATCATCAATAAAAATATTGTATTCGTTTTTATCGTAAAAGGCTTTATCTTTTGATGATAAGAACCCTTTTCCCTGTTCGGGCTTTGCGGTAATAGAGTGGGCACGAATTGATTTGCTTGATTTTTCAATAGCCCGGTCCATTTGTGGTTTCAGTCCGGCAGCAATCTCTTCATCGCCATATATAAAAACAGGTAATATCCTGGAATAATCATCCTGGTAATTTTCACGATATTTTTCAATCCCTTCCTTATAGCTTTCGCCACCATTAAAAAGAATATTATACTTTGTAGTTAAGGCATGATAAAATCTGTTTAATCCTGTATTTTTCTGGGTAGAACAACTAACCAAAAAGATCGAAATAAAAAACCCAAAATATGTATACTTTTTTAGTTTATTCACAAATCAATTACATTTTTGCTAAAATAACTCATTTTTAAAACAAATATTATCTAACCTACAGCTTCTTTTTTTACTGTTGTTATATTTTATTTACATCTTATCAAAATAACAAAATATGCCAATAAAAAGAAAATGGATGTTAAATATATCAACATCCATCACTTTTTAAACATAGAAAGTTCAATCAATTTAACTTGTATTGACTAATTAACAGAAACAACTTCCTTAACTTCAGGCACTTGCTTTCTAACTGCTTGTTCAACACCATTTTTTAGTGTTTGTAAGCTAAAAGGGCACGATCCGCAAGCCCCCATTAATTGTACTTTTACAATCATATCTTCTGTTAACTCAACAAATTCAATATTTCCACCATCAGCCACAAGATATGGCCTTACCATTTCAATGGCATCATTAATTTTCTTTTCAAAATCAGTTCTTTTTTCTTTATCCATTATATTTAATTTAAAATAATTATTGATTAGCTATTTTTTATTTCTACTTTTTTTGTTGGTTCAAGATTTAAATTTCTCTCTTCTACTGCTTTAATAACCGATGATGCCAGATCTTTAAATGCTTTACCAACCACAGAATCATGATCTATTGCAGCGGGTGTTCCTGCATCACCACCCTCGCGAATACTTTGAACAATAGGAATTTGACCAAGTAAAGGAATATTTTGTTTTTCTGCAAGTAATTTACATCCATCTTTACCAAAAATATAATATTTATTTTCGGGCAGTTCTGCTGGTGTAAACCAGGCCATATTTTCAACCAATCCTAAAATTGGAACATTAATATGTTTCCCTGTAAACATTTTTATTCCTTTAACAGCATCTGCTAATGCTACTTCCTGGGGTGTACTAACAATTATAGCTCCTGTAACAGCAACTTCCTGAACGAGTGTTAAATGAACATCGCTGGTTCCGGGAGGCATATCAATAACCATATAATCCAGATCGCCCCACTCGCCCTGGTGCAATAATTGTTTTAATGCGCTTGTGGCCATTGGGCCACGCCAAACCAAAGCATCTTCAGGATTAATAAAAAATCCGATGGATAGCATTTTAACTCCATAGTTTTCAACAGGAGAAATCATTTCGGTCTCGCCTTCTTTACGAACCATTGGACGCTGCCCTTCTACCTTAAACATTTTTGGAATGGATGGCCCGTAAATATCAGCATCTATCAGCCCCACTTTAGTTCCGGATTTTGCCAGTGCAACAGCTAAATTAGTTGCAATAGTAGATTTTCCAACTCCACCTTTTCCGGATGCTACTGCAATAATATTTTTTATGCCTTTTAAAGCATTGGTTTGTGGCTGCGATGGTGCAGTCTTTTTCTCAGGCACTTTAACCTTTATGTTTCCTTCGGCATTAAGCTTATTGCCAAAATATTTTTGAATGGCTTGCACACAAACCTTTTCCATAGAATTAATAAATGGATCGTTCGGCCGTTTAAAGCTAAGCGTAAATCCAACATCGTTTCCTTCTACCCAAATATCATCAACCATTCCCATGGCTACAATATCCTGTGCTGTTTCAGGATGTTTGACACTTCGTAATGCACTTAAAATTTGTTTCTTACTATATGACATTTTCCTTATTTTTATTTAATTTAAATTAACGGTACAAAGATAATTAATATTTACTTTTTGACCATAAAACAAAAATGTTTTATAAAATACAATGTATTAAATAAAACCTAAGTTGAGCTATACTTCGCATAGCTCGTATCGCTCAATTTGGGTAAAAACTGGTTAACACGGTTATTACTGCCAGCTATCAAAAATCAAGAGCAGGCAATTCATCCTTAGGATTCCAAAAATGTTTTTCAAAATCAACAATTTTATCATTTTTTACACCGATACCTTCATTCTCTAAAAGTTGTTTCATGGTGTTTGTATTCCCGAAATGATGCTTTCCGGTAAGTAATCCACTCCGGTTTACCACTCTGTGTGCGGGTATATAATCTTTATTAGCATGCGAACTATTCATAGCCCAGCCTACCATCCTGGCCGATCGTGCTGATCCCAGGTATGTAGCAATTGCACCGTAACTGGTAACTCTTCCAAAAGGAATTTTACGAGCAACCATATACACTTTTTCAAAAAAATTAATATTTGTTATCTTCTGGTTCTTCAAGGTTTTTTGTTTTATCCAGCTTAAACTTAAGATAACAAATCGGGTTTCCTTTATTAAGAAATTGCTCCTCGTAATATGTTTTTATCGATAATACAGGATCATCAATTTTTGAATTGTATAAATCATCAATATCTGTAATTAAATCGAGTTTATTCTTAAGAATAAGGTTTTTGGTATACTGATACAAATCAACATTATCAGTTTTTAAATGAATATATCCGTTGGATTGAATAAACTTTTTATAATACCCTAAAAAACGAGTAGAAGTTAACCTTTTATAGTACTTTTTAGGTTGTGGGTCAGGAAATGTAATCCATATTTCATTAACTTCATCCTTACCAAAAAAGGAATTCACAAAATCAATTCTGGTGCGTAAAAAACCTACATTATTTAAATTTTCTAATTGGGCAGTTTTAGCTCCGCACCACATTCGAGCACCTTTTATATCAATGCCTAAAAAATTTATATTTGAATTTTGCCGTGCCAGGCCAACAGTATATTCACCTTTTCCACATCCCAATTCGAGAATAATAGGATTTTCGTTTTTAAAAAATTTTTTATTCCAATGGCCTTTTAATGCGTAATCCTTTTTCAAAACTTCGTTAAAGGGAGGTTGTACCACATGATTAAAAGTTTCCATTTCGGCAAACCTTGTTAACTTCTTCTTTCCCACTCCAATTAAACCTTTAAAAAAATTAATGAATGCTAACTTTTTCTATTCTGAGCCCTACATCGGAAATATACCTAAGCGTTTCGGTACGCATACCCTGGGTATATTTAAAGGTGTAAGTTCCCGATACAGGAAATCTTACATTTTTTTTATACAAAAACTGATTATCATAAATATCACCCCATCCGCTTCCTGTCCATCGTCCGCGATCATCTGCCAGGTAAAATTCCAGCGTATCTTTCAAAAGCATTCCATTGGGCGAATGGGTATGAATAAATACATATAAATTTTGCATGGGATATTTGGAAGTATTCCTTACATTAAAATAAATATTATGTGGACTCAAAGTATCCTGAATAGATACATTAAACTCTATTGTATCATTAATATTCCATTTAAAGTCGTCAATCTCAACATTTTTTTCATAAACCTGGTTTGTGTCGCACGAAAATAATAACATTGCCAGGAGAATAATGATGATATTACTTTTGTTGTCTTTTATCATTTCTTGGGCGTTTTCTTTTATTAGAAGATTTATTTCCTTTTCTTTTTTTGCGTTTAGATTTCTGATCGTCGAATCGGGTTAAGCTCTCCTGTCCTACTTCATTTTTATAATCAAGTACTGCTTCATCAATAACCGTCAAGTCGATAAGGGTATCCACTTTTTGTCCTTTTTTATTTAATGCAATGACTTCTTTAACACGATCAACGGGTACAGGCGTAATATTAACAATATTTTCAGCATCAAAAGAATACCACATAATTCTTCTAAAAATATCAGTTTTATTATGATAAGCAGGGCCTTTTTGTGTTTCCAGAACGATTTCTGTTGAAGGAAAATCTTTCTGAGCATCAATATAACAGTCGAGCTCATAATTTAAACAACATTTTAGTTTACCGCACTGTCCTGCTAATTTCTGAGGATTCAGAGAAATTTCCTGGTAGCGTGCTGCATTGGTAGTAACCGATACAAAATTGGTAATCCAGGTAGAACAGCACAATTCGCGCCCACAAGAGCCAATACCTCCGATACGTCCGGCTTCCTGCCTGGCTCCGATCTGCCGCATTTCAATTCTGACTTTAAAAGTCTCTGCTAAAATTTTTATCAGCTCCCTAAAATCCACACGTTCATCAGCAATATAATAAAAAATGGCTTTTGTTCTATCGCCCTGATATTCTACATCACCAATTTTCATATCCAGTTTAAGGTCAGCAGCAATTTTTCGCGTTTTAAGCATTGTTGTGTGCTCCAACATTACAGCATCATACCATTTTTCCAAATCGGCAGATTTAGCTTTTCGGTATATTTTTTTAAACTCCTGGCCTTTGACAGAAACACCTTGCTTTTTCATTTGCAAATGAACCAACTCGCCCGTTAAGGAAACAATTCCAATGTCGTGTCCGGGCGAAGCTTCCACAGCAACAATATCTCCCTTTTTTAACCTTAAAGAATTGCTGTTTATAAAAAATTCTTTGCGGGTATTTTTAAACCTAACCTCCACCAAATCAATTTTTCGCGTAGATTCCGGAATTGAACTTAACCAATCGAAAGTTTCCAGTTTGCTGCAATTTTCGGGATTAATGCATCCGCATTGCGAAATATTTGTTATTGGTACATTATCGGTTTTATCTTTTTCTTTATCGTTATCTAAAATATCCATATTATTCTCTTTTTTCACTCATCCAAAAAATCAATTGTGGCCTGCAAAATCAAAATCTTAAAAAGAGTCTTCCAATTGGCAAAAGTAATGAAAATTAATTTTTTATCAATTTAATGATCTTTAAAGCTGAATCCAAAAATACAATTTTATTATAAGCATTCATCTCAATATCAGCATGAGCGCGGTTAAAAACTTCATATAGAGGCCCCACGTTTTCCTGATTAATAAATTGTGAAAAATTCTTTGAAAAATCTAATTCTTTTTTTGTTAAATAAACAATCTCCTTACGGTTAATATTTAACATAAAATTCTCTCGTAATAATCGTAAAGCATAAGACAGAAAACTTTTCTGTTTTTCCCTTCCAATGCGCGCTATTTCATCTACCCAGTCGATTATTTCCACTAATTTTCTCTGATATGCCAGTCGCATTAAGCTTGTAAAACGCTCAAAATTCTCATGATCATCATCTTCGGCCTGAATTAAATTCAATGCTTCAAAAAAGTTTCCATTCGATAAATGAACAATATCATGCGCTTTTTCCGGATTAACGCCAAAACGGTCGCATATAGCCGTGTACAAGCTATCACTATCAATTTTGGGTATTTTAATTAACTGGGTACGCGATAAAATAGTGGGTAAAATTTGTTCTGAATTTTCAGAAACCATTAAAAACAGCGTTTTATCGGGCGGCTCTTCAATAAATTTTAACAATTTATTAGCTGCATACATATTCATTTTTTCAGGCAACCAAATAATCATAAATTTATACTCCGACTCGAAAGTTTTTAAATTTAACTTCCGTAAAATCTCGTAACTTTCATTTTTATTAATAATTCCCTGCTTGTTTTCAATATCGATAATTCCGTACCACTTATTTTGATTGATATAAGGATTTTCAATGATGATATTACGCCATTGACTTATATAATCATCGCTAACGGGGTCCTTTTTAACGGTTTTTGATGTAGCAACAGGATAAACAAAATGCAGGTCGGGATGAATCAGCTTTTTAAATTTTTGACACGAAGGGCAAACTCCACATGAATCATCTTCCTGCTTATTTAAACAAGCAATATACTGTGCATAAGCAATTGCCAGTGCAAGGTTTCCCGATCCTTCGTTACCCAGAAATAATTGGGCATGACTTATCCGGTTTTCTTTAATGGTACGAATCAATCGCGCTTTAATATCCTGATGGCCTATAACTTCTCTAAATTGCATTTAATATATTTATCGTTTAAACAATAATGATTCTCGAAAATTTATTAAGCAAAAATAACAATAACAAAACACAAACATCAAATCAATAATATATAAAGATTAAAGTTTATAAATTTACAGCATATTTTTATCTTTAACGCATATATAAAAAAGCAATAAAAATGTATTCGATCGACAACTATAATTTTTCAGGGAAAAAAATACTTATGCGAGTAGATTTTAATGTTCCACTTAATGAAAATCTCGAAATTACAGATGATACCAGGATAATAACTGCAGTCCCCACAATTCAAAAAATATTAGCAGAGGGAGGTTCAATCATTCTTTTAACCCATTTGGGAAGGCCTAAAGGGCAGTATAACGAAAAGATGTCGTTAAAAATCATTCTTCCACACTTAAAAAAAATACTTGACAGAGATGTAAAATTTGCCAATGATTGTATTGGCAGGGAAGCTGAAAGTATGGCTAATGGTTTAAAGCCAGGGGAAGTATTATTGCTTGAGAATTTGCGGTTTCATAAAGAAGAAACCGATGCAGATGAAGATTTTGCAAAAAAACTTGCTCGTTTAGGCGATGCATATATTAACAATGCATTTGGAACTGCTCACCGGGCTCATGCTTCAACATATACTATTGTAAAGCATTTCCCAAAAGATAGTATGTTTGGATATTTGGTTGAAAATGAAATACAAAATATTGATAAAATTTTATATCAGCCCATTCATCCCTTTACAGCAATATTAGGTGGTTCTAAAGTATCTACAAAAATCCATATCATTGAAGCTCTTCTGGAAAAAGTTGATAATTTAATTATTGCCGGAGGAATAGCATATACTTTTGCCAAAGCAATGGGGGGGAATATTGGAAATTCGCTGGTAGAAAATGATTTTTTAGATTTTGCAAGGCATATTATTAAAGAAGCAGAAAAAAACAATGTAAAACTTTACTTGCCAACTGATTGCATAATCGCCGATGAATTTAAAAATGATGCCCGGATCAATCATTGTAATATCATGGAAATACCTGATGGTTGGATGGGGTTGGATATTGGAATTAAATCAGCCAATAAGTTTGCTGAGGTCATTGAAAATTCAAAAAAAATTCTGTGGAATGGCCCCATTGGTGTTTTCGAAATGCCAAGCTTTTCGATGGGGACCTTAAAAGTAGCTATGTCGGTTGCCAGAGCAACCGATAAGGGAGCTTTCTCTTTAATAGGCGGTGGCGATTCAATTGCAGCAGTTAATAAATACAGCCTGGCGCACAAAATCAGCTATATTTCAACAGCCGGAGGGGCTTTACTGGAATATTTGGAGGGAAAAGAATTGCCCAGCATTAAGGCAATAAACCAAAATTTAACCATAGACAGGTATAATTTCGAAGGAAAAAAAGTATTAATGCGTGTCGATTTTAATGTGCCTTTAAACGAAAACAAAGAAATTACTGATACTACAAGAATTATTACCGCTCTGCCAACTGTTAGAAAAATATTGGCTGATGGTGGATCTGTAATATTTTTGACTCACCTGGGAAGGCCTAAAGGAAAATATAACGAAGATTTATCTTTAAAACACATTCTTCCCTTCCTGTCCAGATCTCTTGATAAAGAAATAAAATTTATTAATGATTGTGTGAGTGACGAGGCCAAAAAAGCAGCTCGTGAATTAAAACCGGGAGAGTGCTTATTGCTTGAAAATCTGCGTTTTTACAAAGAAGAAACAGAAGCAGACGAAAATTTTGCCCGGCAATTAGCCGAAATGGGAGATGCTTATGTTTTTAACGCTTTTGGTACAGCTCACAGGCAACATGCATCAACATATACAATCGCAAAATTTTTTCCAAACGATAAAATGTTTGGTTATTTGGTAGAAAATGAAATCAACAATATTGATAAAGTTATTAATCAAGCCAAAAGTCAATTTACTGCAATTATCGGAGGGTCAAAAGTCTCCACAAAAATCCATATTATACTCGCCCTGCTCGAAAAAGTTGATAATTTAATCATTGGAGGAGGAATTGTATATACATTTATTAAGGCCATGGGAGGTAAAACAGGAAATTCGCTGGTTGAAAATGATCAATTAGAAACAGCAAAACAGATCATGGCAAAAGCCAAAGAAAACGGGGTGAATCTTTATCTGCCATCCGACTGTATTATTGCCGATGAATTTAAAAATGATGCCAATATTGAACATTGCGATATTAATCAAATTAAAGATGGGTGGATGGGGTTGGACATAGGAATAAAATCGGCCAACCAATTTACCCAGGTCATAGAAAATTCATCAACCATTTTATGGAATGGGCCGATTGGAGTGTTCGAAATGTCGAACTTTTCGATGGGAACATTAAAAATAGCTATGGCTGTGGCACGTGCAACCGATAAAGGTGCATTCTCATTAATTGGAGGAGGTGATTCAATTTCGGCTGTGAACAAATATAGTTTAGCCTATAAAATTAGCTATATTTCTACGGCCGGAGGTGCATTATTGGAATATATTGAAGGAAAACAGCTGCCTGCATTAAAAGCTATTACTGAGGATATATAATTTAAATATATAGTAAAATTTACATCTATGGCTATAAAAATTGCTTAAAAAACAATTTTAGTTTAAATTGTGTTTCCCAACTATACAAAAAATTTTATAATAAAAACAGGAGGTAAAAAATGCTTGATAAATATAATATCCCATCCATTCAGGATGCAGACCTTAACGGGAAAGTTGTACTTGTGCGCGTAGACCATAATGTGGTAAAAAAAGGAATTATCCATGATCCATACAGAATAGATGCTACTATTGGTACGCTTTATCATATCAATGCAAAAGGCGGGAAAATTATTTTAATGACCCATGTGGGACGGCCAAAAGATAAGAGTACCGGAGAAATTAAAATTAGTAAAGACACATCAGTTGAGCCCATTGTTGAGTATCTGAGAAACAAGCTTCATGTTAACATGAAAGTTCCGGATTTTTATCCTCATGAAAATAAAGGGTACCTTGGAATTGAAACATCTATAAATCATTTAATCAGAGAACTAAAAGAGGGTAAAATTGATGGTATTTACTTACCTAACACCCGTTGGTTTCAGGGCGAAGAAGCCAAAGGAACAGACAAAGACCGTTTTGCTAATCAGTTAGCCGGATTAGCTGATATTTTTGTAAACGATGCTTTTGGTTCATGGCAACCTCATGCTTCAACGGTTGGTGTAAACAAATATCTGCCTTCTTATGCCGGATTTCTAATGCAAAAAGAGATAGAAAACCTGGAAAGGATTTATAGCCCCCAATCGCCATTTATTGCTGTTGTTGCCGGTTCAAAATTCGATACTAAAATCGACTCATTATACGCGCTTATTAAAAAAGCAGATTACCTGGTTCTTGGAGGCGTAATTTACAATGCTTATTTATCGGCTAAATATGGATTAGATATTAAAGGGATATCTGAAGAAGACATGAAACATGCCAAAGAATTTGTTGAGTTTAGTAAAAATTATCCCGGAAAACTGGTTGAATTGCCATTTATTGTCGAATCAGACACTTTAGAAGGACGGCAGGAAGGAAAATACCGGGTGCATAATATTCATGATTTAAAACCCGGCACCCAATTAAATTACATCCTTGATATTGCAAAAGAATCATTTAATGAAGAAAAAGTCACAAAAATTTTCTCATCTGCACGAACCATATTTGTAAATGCCGTGATGGGATTTACGCCCCACTTTAACGAAGGGACAATTGCATTAGACGAACTCATTGACGAAAATTATGAGGCTGTAAAATTATATGGTGGTGGAGATACCATGCAGGAATTAAAAAGATTACTTCCGGGATTATATATTGTTGCTCTCGATAGTCCTAAGTATTATATATTTACAGGTGGCGGAGCTGTACTTAAAGCTATCCAGGAAGGAACAACTTTAGGAATTGAACCTGTTAAAGCTTTAACAAAATAATTTTTTTTTGCATTTTTGTATTCACATAAATTTTCGAAGAAGTCAGCTTAAACACTGGCTTCTTTATTTCTTATCATTTCTTTAACTATTTTGATGTAATAATTATGAAAGCATTTAAGGCATACGATATTCGTGGTATTTATAATGAAGATTTTAATAAAGATGATGTTTACAAGATCGGGTATTTCTTACCTGAGCTTTTACAGGCCGACAATGTTTTGGTTGGAAGAGATGTACGCAACTCGTCCGAAGAAGTATTTGAATATTTAACCCGCGGAATTATTGATAGTGGTGCAAATGTATATAACATTGGGATCTCAACAACGCCCATGGTATATTACATTACTGCCAAGCACAAATTTTCGGCCAGTGTGCAGATAACTGCTTCGCATAATCCACGCGAATATAACGGAATGAAAATTTCTAAATTTAATGCCTTACCTGTTGGATATGATAGCGGGCTAAAAAAGCTCGAAGAGATGATCCAAACCCGCGAAATAGTTATAGCAAGCAAAAAAGGGAAAATTATTGATTATAAAGTTAAAGCTGAGTATATCGAATTCCTGAAAACATATGTTCAGGATTATTCGAATTTAAATATCGCTATCGATTGCTCAAATGGAATGGCTGGTTTATTAATCAAAAAAGTAATTGGCAAAAGCCCTTTTTATCTTTATGATGAGCTGGATGGTACATTCCCAAACCATGAACCAAATCCATTGATTGAAGAAAATGTTGCCGATCTTAAAAATGCTGTACTTGAAAAAAAATGCGATATAGGAATAATCTTCGATGGCGATGCCGACCGGGTGATGTTTGTTGATGAAAAAGGCCAATTTATCTCACCCGATTTAATTATTGGGTTAATGGGACACTATTTTCTCGAAAAAGAAAACCTGCCTGACGGCAGCCAGGAGGTTGCTGTTTTAGAAGATATACGAACTTCGAAAGCTGTTAAAGAATACATAGAAAACCTTGGCGGCAAAATGCATACCTGGAGAGTTGGAAGAGCCTATGCATCGCCAAAGCTTCGGGAAATAAAAGGAATATATGGCGGTGAACTGGCCGGCCATTACTATTTCAGAGATTTCTTTTACTCCGATTCGGGAATAATGGCAGCTCTAATCGTACTAAATATCCTTTCAAGATTTAAGAACGAAGGAAAATCCATGTCTGAACTTATTGGCAGGATTAAAAAATACGAAAGCTCCGGAGAACTAAATTTTAAAATCGAACAAAAATCAGAAGCCATGGAAGCGCTTAAAGATTACTTTGTTGCCGAAGATGAGCCTATGGAAATAATGGATTTTGACGGATACCGGTTAGAGTTTAAAGACTGGTGGTTTAATGTTCGCCCATCGAATACAGAACCTTATTTGCGCATTTTAGCCGAAGCCAATAACAAAGAAACGCTTAAAGAAAAGGTTGGCGATATTAAAACAATTATAAAGAAGTTTAAATAGTATGCAAACTCATCAAACTTTTCCAAAAAATTATAATTTTAGGAAAGTTTTTTTCAATGCTCATCCCCATTTTTTATCAGATCATACAATCCTTTTAAATTAATTAGTCGCAAAATAAAGGCAAGAACCATTGCAAAAACAAGGATTGCGATAAATTTATATATCCAATTAAAACTCCAGCCAATAGAAAGGTTAGAAAAAAGATAAACTCCGCCAATAAACAAAATTAAAATACCAATTCTTTTCCAGTTCATTGAAAAATGAAATATCTGTTTGGCCATTATAACCTGAATTATTGCAATAAATGTTTGAGTTACCAAACTTGCAATGGCAGAACCCAGGGCAAAATATTTTGGAATTAATATCAGATTTAAAACAATATTAATAACAACCCCTCCGACAGCCAGGATATTGAGTGCTTTTAGGTTTCCATTGGCAGTTAATAAAGTTCCAAAAATATAACTGGTTGATATTCCAATAAAGCACAAAATTAAAATTCCAAAAATAGAGGCCGATGTTTCAACATGCTGATGGTACATTAAATCGATCAACTCTGTTTTGTAAAAAAAAGAAGCAAAAGTAATTCCTATTACAGGAATAATCAGAAGGAAAAAAGAAAACAAAGTAAGTTGATTGATCGGTTCTTTATGCTTAATCATTCGGGAGAACATGGGTAAAAGCAATCCCGCATATAAAAAGGCAAACATGGCTGCTGCATCAAGTATCCGGAAACCCTGGGCATAGATTCCTGCCTGCTCTTTACCGTCGGGCAACATGCGCTCTAACATAACAGAATCAATTCGGTAATAAAAGGCCATTAGTAAAGAAAGTAAAGCAAAAGGATAGCTCTTTTTGAGAATTGCAATAAAATAGGTACGATCGAATTTAAGTTTTAAGAATTGTGCTTTTTTATATACAATAGCAAAAGCCAACATTAACGTAATTAAATAAGCCGCCGTTTGAGCATATACGAACCATTCTATCTTAAACTCATTGCTGGTAATTCCGCCCCAAAGCAATAATCCGCATATAACAATCATTATTGTCCGGTCGAGCACAGAAAGAATACTATCGGTTTTAAAATAATGCAACCCGCTTAAATTAGATCGGAGATATAAAATAAAAGAGGCGACAAACTGGTTGAAAATAAGAAACAGTAACAGATAAATCTGACGCCCTTCGTAACCAACAATAATTGCAGCAACAATGGTTATCAGTGAATAAAATACAGCAAGCAAAAATTTTAAACTTACAATACTTGCTAAAGACTTACTCAGCAATTGAGAATTTTGTGCAATGTTACGGTTGTTGTAGTTTGTAATTCCTAAATCGAGCAACATATTAAGCAGCAGGGAAAAATTAAACAGCGAAAAATAGAGTCCATATTCTTCGGCACCAACCACATTTTGAACTGTACGATCAATACCAAATATCCAAAAAGGTTTGATCAGTAAGTTTAGAAACAGCAGTAATGATAAATTGGTAAAAAATTTCCTTCTCAAAACATCTTTAATTTGTCATGTAAATTTAGTAAAGATTGAGATTATTGCAACGCTCTGTGGGAATAAAGAAAAAATTATGCAATTCTTTCTGCCCGCTATATCTATCCAGCTTTGCATTCTGATGAATAAAAACACCGTAATTTAATTCATTAATCAGGCTCAAACATTTTTCCCTGTTTTCGCTATCCCATAATTCACAATAAATTACCGGCCGGTTTTCATTAATCATCTGCTCTGCTCCTTTTAAAACATGATATTCATAATCTTCAACATCAATTTTTAAAGCAACAATTTTTTTGTTTTTCAATGCTTTAATATCATCCAATCGCCTCATTTCAACATGATATTTTTTACCCTTTTCATTTTTATTATTTTCATCAATATGGCTTAACCCATGAAAATAAACATTTTGGTTTTTGGGCATAATGATATTTACCATAGAATTTTTATCGCCCAAAGCATACGGATATATACTTACATTGCTTAACTTATATCTATTGATCATCCGATTTAATATTTTCAGATTTTCAGGCACGGGTTCAAACGAGTGAATAAATGAATCAGGAAATTTCTTAGAAAAATGATAAGTCATGACCCCGATATTCGCGCCAATATCTAAAATATGGCCCTTATCCTGAATTAAACCTAAAAATCTTAAAAAATCCTTTTCCTTTTTATCCCACGGAAGTTTGTATATCATAAAACGGGCAAACAGATAGAGGTAATTATTCAGCCCCAATATTTTTTGGAGGATGTATTTAACAATATTCTTCATATTTTTAGCATCTTTGTTACAAAGATAGAATAATCTGTTTTAAAAAGATTTGCCATTGAATATCGCAGTAAATACAAGGCTTTTAATTAAAGACAGGCTCGAAGGTATCGGCTGGTTTACTTACGAAACCTTAAAACGCATCACGGCCGATCATCCCGAACATCAATTCTATTTTATTTTCGACAGGCCCTTTCATCAGGATTTTATTTTTTCTGATAATGTTCATCCCATTGCAATTGGACCAAAAGCAAGGCATCCCTTTTTATTTTATTTGTGGTTCGAGATCGCGATTCCAAAAATCTTAAAGAAAATTGATGCCGATTTATTTATTTCACCTGACGGATATTTATCTCTAAAAGCTAAAATTAAATCTTTAGCAGTGATTCATGATATTAATTTTATGCACTACCCTAAAGATTTTCCTTTTTTAGTTAGAAAATATTATCAATACTTTTTCCCCAGGTTTGCACAAAAAGCTAATCGCATTGTAACCGTTTCTGAGTATTCTAAAAACGATATTGCTAATACTTTTAAAATAGCTCCCAATCTTATTGATATAGTATATAATGGTTCAAATGAAATTTATGAACCGGTTTTGGATAGCGAAAAAGAAAAAACCAAAAAACAATTTACCCAAGGTGACGATTATTTCATTTTTGTGGGTGCGCTTAGTCCCAGGAAGAATGTAACCAACCTGTTATTAGCTTTTGATCATTTTAAAGAAATAACCAAAAGCAACCTTAGGCTGGTTATTGTTGGAGAAAAAATGTTTAAAACAAAAACCACTGAAAACACTTATCGTAGTTTAAAATATAAAGATGATATTGTTTTTACCGGGCGAAAGAGTCCTTTAGAATTAAAAAATTTATACGGATCAGCATTAGCTCTAACTTTTGTACCCTATTTTGAAGGTTTTGGCATTCCTATTCTGGAAGCTATGAATTGCAACATTCCGGTAATTACATCAAATATGACATCAATGCCCGAAGTGGCAGGCGATGCCGCTTTGTATGCATATCCTTTTTCAGTTGATTCAATTGTCGAGGCTATGATTAAAGTTTATAACGATCCTTATTTAAGGAAACAAATTATTGAAAAAGGAAAATTGCAAAGAAAAAATTTTAGTTGGGATAAAACAGCGGATAAATTTTGGAAAAATATAGAAAAAGTAATCCATGCAACAGAATCGTAAATTACTAAGCTTTTTTAAACAAGGAGTAATAGAAGTTGGCTGCGACGAAGCCGGCCGAGGATGCCTTGCCGGGCCAGTTGTTGCAGCAGCAGTTATTTTGCCGGCAGATTTTTCGCATCCTTTATTAAACGATTCAAAAACTATTACAGAAAAAAACCGGTATCAGCTCCGAAAAGAGATTGAAGCATCTGCACCGGCTTATGCAATAGGTGTGATTAATAATAAAGAAATTGATGAAATTAATATTTTAAAAAGCTCAATTCTGGCTATGCATAAAGCACTGGATGAGATACAAACGAAATTTGAGCATATTATTATTGATGGAAATAAATTTTACGGGTATAAAAATGTACCTCACCAATGTATTATTAAAGGCGATTCAAAATATTTTTCCATTGCAGCAGCATCCATTTTGGCAAAGACTTATCGCGATGATATAATGAATGAACTGCATGAGCTATATCCCGAATATAACTGGAAGAAAAATAAAGGTTATCCCACCAGAGAACATCGGCAGGCGATCAAAGAATTTGGCCCTACACCCTATCACCGGATGTCTTTCAGGCTTCTGGATGAGCAATTAACTATTGATTTTCAATTAGATAATTAATAAAACAGAAGCTTTACCTATAGCAACATTTATAAATGTTTAGCATTTTCTAAATATGGCATAGGAGAAACAAGCTCAAATTCTTCTGAAACATCAATGAACCAGTTTAACAAATTCAAATGATCTTTCCCAATGATTAATAATATTCTATTCTCAGAATCGGCAGGGATTCTTTGGATGTTCCTAAGAATTCTTAGATTTCTGTTAAACCATCTTCCTGTTTCAAAATCAACCCCCGTAAAATCACCTTCTTCTATTTCATACTTAAAAGGATTCTGTAAATACACCGACAATCGTTTTTTTAACATCTCAGGATCATTCAGTTTATAAAGCTCATCAACAATGCTTACAACTTTTTCAGATTCCTTTTTATCGGTTAGATTAGCATAATAATATTCTTCGAACTCAGCCATCTGGGCGCTGTCTTTAAATAAATTATGAGTACTCTCATAATGTTTTCCCCAATCGTTTACGCAATAGATTGTGGGTATGTTTAGATTTTTTCCTATCCTAAAGCCCAATTGATATTCTTCTCCTTTTTTCAAATCAAACTGATTTAATTGATAAAGTTTATAAAGCGAATCTATTGTGTTTTGCTGTTCGGGATCAATTTCCACAGCAATTATGGTAGGCCGGTATTCACTAATAGCCTTAGAAATAGCTATTATTTCTGACTGATAAGGTTCTTCAAGCACAGAAATCTTGTCTTTATCTTTCGTTATTGCAACATCTAAATTTGGATATGCAAAATGAAAGACACCGAGTGTCATTACTTCTGTTTTTTGAGACGCTTCCTTTGTTTGTCCGAATGCATGGTTAAGAATAAATAGTATTGGGATTAGAATCAATAATTTTTTCATAGTTCTTTGATGTTTTTTTAAAGGACGCCAAAGAAATTGATTTGATGCTTGAATAAACCAATTCTCTAAAAAAGAGTTATTACCGAATAATCCTTAAATAAAAAGTAATAGAAACTATTTCTTTCGTCCTGCCAATTGTCCGCATGCGGCATCAATATCCTGTCCCCTGCTACGACGCACATGAACAACAAGGTTTTTGCCCTTTAAAAAAGTTACAAACTGGTCAAAAGTATCGTTCGACGATTTATTAAACCGTTTATCACTTGTGGAGTTGTAT
>JAWLEM010000015.1:0-26288 GCA_041686115.1 Bacteroidales bacterium | reverse complement strand
AGCGATCGGGATGCGGGGGAACTATTCTCATGAGCCGAAAGGTGAATAAACCCGTACTCAGGCTATCTGTGAACCGTTACCACCGGTTTTCTCGGAAAAAAAGGTTAGTACAAATTTGACTTTTAGAAATTGTGTACGTATATTTGTACATAAAAATGTACTAAATTAAAAAATTATGCTTACAACGACAATTTCTAGTTTTAGAAGAGATATCAAAAGGTATCTTGACAGAGTTACTGAAAACTTTGAGACTTTAATAATCAATCGTGGAAAAGATAATGGAGTTGTGATAATGTCTTTGGACGAATATAATTCGTTATGTGCAACACAGCATGAATTATCTTCAAAAGCTAATGAGAAACGACTAGACTCTGCAATTGAGAAATTAAAGAAGGGTTCATCATTTGAAAAAGAAATTATTGAATAATGAAGTATATATTTGTAGATGAATCCTGGGAAGATTATTTATATTGGCAAAAGACTGATAAAAAGATGGTTAAAAGGATTAATAAACTCTTAAAAGACATTTCACGAACTCCTTTTGATGGTATTGGAAAGCCTGAACCTTTGAAATTTAAATATAAAGGTTTTTGGTCTAGGAGAATTGATGAAGAACATCGATTGATTTATCAAGTAAAAGAAGATGAAATTCTAATTGCCAAATGCAGATATCACTATGATTAAAGTAAAACGGGTGGTAACAAGTAATCAAGAAGTATGCGGGAGTTTATTCGCCTTTAGGCTCATGTGGTCGTTTCGCTAAGTTGGTGGTTTGCCGAAAGTATTATCATAGTAAACATTATTAACGGGAGACTGTAAAGTAGGGCGGGAGAACCCGCACACTGCTTATTGCGGTACCGCTATAAATAATGGATTTTATTCAATGGTGAATTTTACCTCTGCTCCTCCCCCTTCTTTTCCATCTCTATCAGCATCTAATAGCATCCCATTAATATCCTTAATACTTATATAATAAGATCCACCAACCCATTGATGTTGAAATCCCAAAGCCAAATCACATGGTAAATTGGGACATATTACTTCCTTCGTTTCATTTGTTAAAATAGACAAAATCATTCCTTCTTCTAACCACGTAATTGAGTGTTCTACCTGTGATTCATTAGCAGATAAGTACCAACAGCCATATAATTCATATTGATGAGTTAAAGTTGTATCTGCAATTCTATTAAAGTGCACATTAATTCTTATTTTTCCATTCTCAATTATGTAATCATCCTCATTAACGGGTGAAACAAAAACAAAGGGGGTATTTGGAGTTCTTGTAAACTCAAATCCTTCTGTCTTATCCCCTTTGTCATCAAAATAAACTACTTTAAACGTATACTATATGTTATTAGTTAAACCAGAAATTGTCATTTTACCTGAAGCACCTATTGTACTTTTTTTTACTTTTTTTTCTCCATTTAAATAATAAGTAACTTCCAATCCATATTCTCCGTAAAGTCCAAATCCTGTAAAAGCCCATTTAAGATTAACAAAACCATCACCTACACTAGTCATGAACTCGTATAGTTCTGGTGGAGGGTTAGTATCTGTCTCCTCACTGCAAGCACCAGCAAGTATCATGATAATACTGCCTAGTAAAAATAAATTTACAAATGATAAAATTCTTTTCATTATTATATATTTAATACAACCACTATAGGCGGATTATCAATAGAATATTGCTAATTTACTGCTTTTTTTTATATGTTAAAAAAAATTAATAAAATACCCAACTTATAACATTGTTTCACAAGCCATACGGGTGTTTGGTGGTTTCCTGACTTTGTTTTATCTTAGTAAAAGTTCGTAATAGTGGACCAATAAGTAAGGTGGAAAAATCTCGTACAGGCTTATAAACAAGGACCATTAGCAATAATACGCTGTCGCGAAATTTCTGAAACGTTTTGAATTAAAATTACCAAATTGGTAACTTTATTTATATATTTGCAGTATAACTATTGAATAATGAGAGTAATTGCAAAAAAGATATTAAGAGCATTTTGGAATAAGTACACAGACTCTGAACAGCAACTGAAAACTTGGTACAAGGAAGCATCAAATGCGAAATGGAGTACTCCAAATGACATTAAGAAAGAATATGCAAGAGCTAGCATTATAGGTGATAATCGAATGGTGTTTGACATTTGTGGAAACAAATACCGTTCGATTGTGAAAATCAATTATGAGAGACAATGGGTTTTTATAAGATTTATTGGAACTCACAAAGAGTATGATAATGTTGACGCAAAAAATATTTAAGCTATGGAAATTAAAGTAATAAAAACCGAACAAGATTATAACAGCGCATTAATGAGACTTGAAGAAATATTTGATGCTCCTGTTAATTCTCCAGAAGGAGACGAAGCTGAATTATTGACTGTTCTTATTGAAAAATATGAAGAAGAACATTACCCAATAGAAGCTCCAGATCCAATCGAAGCTATTAAGTTTCGAATGGAACAAATGAACATGAAAAAGAAAGATTTAGCTGAAGTGTTAGGTTATAAAAGTCGTGTTTCAGAAATTCTTAGTAGAAAGAGAAAGTTATCTTTAAAGATGATAAGGCAGCTTCATAAGAAACTTAGAATTCCTTATGACTCTTTATTAACAGAATATTAGGCATACAATTGCAAACACGCAATCAAGCAGCATGCGGGGGGCTGACAATCTGCCTGCACTAGTGTAATTTATAAAACCCTAAATTAAAAATAATAGCGCAAAATTGTAACTTAATGAGAATAAATTCTAACAGAATGAAAAAAACATTTATTATTGTACTGATTTTAATAGCATTTACAAATTCATGTGAAAAAGACGCTGAGAATAATTTATTCATAGGGATAACTGAAACAAATGAATTTGGAGAAATAATTTCAAATGACGAAACAGATTGGAGTTTAAATGAAAGCTGGAATGAAACTGAAAATTCATTGTTTTCAGAAAGCTTTGATAATTTATGCAATACTGATGATGAATATTACTTATTAACAGCATATCCAAATCCATGTGATGCTATCACAACACTTAAATTTACTGTTCCTGACGATAAAAGAGTTGCGTTTAGAATTGTTGATAATGATTATAATATTCTCGTATCAAAAGACTCTGCAAATTCTGATATTGCAATAAATTTTGATTATTTAAAAGTTCAAAATGACATTTTAAGAGTTTATTATAAAATATATGGAGAAAATTGTGAATTAAAAGGACATGGCGATATAAAAGTTAATTAAAAACGGGCTATAACACGCAATCGATTAGCATGCGGGGATTGGTAGTTTACTAAAAACCTGCTTGAAAGCAAAAGTTCTTTCGTAGTAAAGTTGGTAAAATAAACTCAAAAAATTTGAGAAAATAATTTAATTATTTTTTAAGATCGGCATAAATCAGCCTTAAAAACTTTAAAAATCTTTATATTTGACTCTATTTTTGAAATAAAAACGGTTTTTAGACAGACTGCCGTTATTGTCATTTAAAACAAATTATATGTTAGTAGCAAAAAGGTTTTTTAAAAGAAATACACACAATTATTTGTTGAGGGTTCTTGCAGGTTTTGGTAGAGCATTAAATAGATTGTATGAAAACAGAAACCATGATTTATATAGCAACGGAGAGTTAACCGTATTAAAAAAATTAGCTAAATTTAATCCATCTATTATTATTGATGGTGGTGCAAATATTGGAGGTTATTCACTAATAGTTAGTCAATTGCTTCCAAGTACCTTAATTTATGCTTTTGAGCCTGTAAAAAGTACATTTGAAAAATTAAAAGAAAATATACATGGTAATCATAATATAATTCCTATTAAGAAAGGATTTTATAAGAATAACTGTATTAAAGAAATAAATATCTTTCCTTCTGACACTCATAGCTCGCTTTTTGACATTGAAGGCTTACCTTACGAATCGAATGAAAAGCAAACAATAGAATTAATAAGCGGAGACGACTTTTTAAAGCATAACAAAATCGGTGAAGTTGACTTACTAAAGCTTGACATTGAAGGAGCTGAATTTGATGCAATATTAGGATTTGATGAGCATATTAAAAATGGGAAAATAAAAATGATCCAGTTTGAATATGGCTATATAAATATTTCAACTAAAAAATTACTCATAGATTTCTATAACTATTTTGAAAGCAAGGGCTATTTGCTTGGTAAAATCTTCCCGAAAACTGTAGAATTCAGAAAATATGAGTTCAAATATGAAGACTTTTTAGGCCCTAATTTCATTGCTGTGAAGAAAACTGAAACCGAATTAATCAAGTTTTTAATGAAAAAGTAAACGACATAAAATTAGTATCAGTAAATTTGTTTTGAAAGACAAAAATTGTTTTAAAAATATTTTCAAATTTAATAAAAGGATAGTATCATGTCTGTAAAACATAAGAGACTTGGAAAGCACGGAGTTCTAGTTAGTAACATTTGCCTAGGGACAATGAACTTTGGGTGGCATACAAGCGAAAAAGATAGCTTCAAAATCATGGACCGAGCTTTAGAATTAGGTATCAATTTCTTCGATACTGCTGATGTCTATGGCTGGTCTAAAGAGCATGGATATACAGAGGAAATAATAGGAAGATGGCTTGCGCAGGGTGGTGGAAGACGAGATGCTGTTGTATTATCAACCAAAGTATATAACCCAGTTGAACGTAAAGTAAATTTACCTGAGATCAATAGTGACGGACGAAGTTTGAGTGCATATAAAATCATGAAACATTGTGAGGGTAGTTTAAAACGTTTGCAAACCGATAGGATTGATTTATATCAGATGCATCATATTGACCATGATTGTCCTTGGGATGAAACATGGCAAAGTTTTGATACATTAATAAAACAAGGAAAAGTAGTATATGTGGGTTCAAGTAATTTCGCGGGTTGGGACATTGCCACAGCATGCCAGGAAGCATCTAAACGGGGAATGGTGGGATTGGTAAGCGAACAAAGTATTTACAATCTCGATAACCGTATGCTTGAACTGGAAGTCATTCCCGCATGTAGACATTATGGATTAGGATTAATCCCCTGGAGCCCATTAGCAGGGGGGCTTTTAGGTGGTGCATTAGAGAAGCATAAAGTTGGAAGGCGCTCTGATGAAGAATATCTCAAGCAGTTGGAGACTAAACACGATCAACTTGAGCAATACGAGACACTGTGTAAAAAAATTGGTCATTCCCCAGCAGAGGTTGCATTGGCATGGTTGCTTCATAATCCGATCGTAACAGCACCCATTGTTGGGCCGAGAACCATTGAACAGCTGGAAAGTGCAGTTCGAGCAACAAGTATTCAACTAGATGATGAAGTACTCAAAAAACTAAATGAGATATTTCCTGGTCCCGGTGGCGAAGCACCAATGGCATACGCCTGGTAGCCAGGGATTCATTTTACACTAACCTGATATAACAATTTGAATTCTAAATATTTTAAAAATTATGAATAATCGATCTAATTTTTTAATTGCTTTGTCACTTTTATTATTCATCTCTTGTAATAATAAAAATAAAGCCGATTCATCTTATAGCAATGATATTGATACTATATCGAATCAGTTAAAAATTGAGGTGTATGATTCAACTGCACTTACTTTTGTTAATCCTAATGCCACTTTTGAAATTCTGGCAAAAGGATTTTACTGGAGCGAAGGCCCTCTCTGGATTGATGAATTACAGTCTGTAATATTTTCTGATGTTCCTGCAAATAAAATATACAAATGGAATGAGAAGGATAGCATTAGTATTTTCCTCGAATCTGCGGGCCATTCCGGTAGAGAAAACAAAAATTCTGACAAGGGGTCAAATGGATTAATTCTAGATTTGGAAAACAGATTGTTGCTTTGCCAGCATGGCGATAGGCGAATCGCAGTGATGGATGCTGATTTAGATAACCCACAAGAGCAATTTATCACCATTGCTGATACATATAAAGAAAAGAGATTTAACAGTCCAAACGACCTTGTGATTGACCGCGAAGGAATTATTTATTTTACAGATCCTCCTTATGGTCAAGAAGAAAATAAAACAGGAGAAATTGGAATAAACGGAGTATTTAAAGTTAATTCCAATAAAGAAGTTTCTTTACTTATTGACAGTCTGAGCTGGCCAAATGGAATTGCATTATCCATAGATCAACAAACTTTGTATATCAACCAGTCTGACCCGAAAAACCCAGTTTTATACAGTTATGATATCACCGATGATGGATTTCTTGAAAACGGAAAAATATTATTTAATTTTAGAGCACTTGCAAAGACTTCCACTGGATTACCCGACGGATTGAAAATTCACAAAAGCGGTAACATATTTACTACAGGGCCTGGCGGAGTTCATATTATTAGTCCGGAAGGAAAACACCTGGCCGCCATTAAAACTGGAAAAGCAACTGCCAACTGTGCTTTTGATTCTGATCAAAAGTATTTATATATGACAACAACTGACTTGTTGATGAGAGTAAGACTGAAATAAATTATGTATCATAACTCCCATTAAAGCAATGAAAAGTAATCTTGGTATTTTAAAACCAATATTATTTAAAGAAATTAATAAGTGGGTTCGAAAGACTGAAGAATAACCCACATAAATTTATTTCCGAAACATTAAAGTTTATAACAGTTCTTGCGGGTTCAATAACTAGTAATTACAATTAATTCATAAAAAAATCTGCCACATTCCCGGCTTTATTGCTTGGTGTTTTAAATAACTCTGTATACTTGCACTTAGTACAGGTTACGGTGGTGAATTTTACATTCTGAATATTAAAAAGTTTCATCATAAAACTTCCGGCAGTCCTTATTTCACTTAGTTCATAATGCTTTCCATTGCATTTGGGACAGGTATCCTTATAATTTTTATACATAATGTTTTAATTTAGTCGTTGTTTTAATTTTTCACCTAATTTAAATGCCGTATCAATCATCGATTTATCAAGCATCCAGCTCAGCGACATAAAAACCGATAAATATTGACGACCTTTCAATTCATCGGTAAATTCCGGATTTATTTCATTTATGGCTATATATAAAAGATCTGCAGAAGACAAAAAGTCCATAATATCAATCTGAATTTTACCACTACTAAGCAATTTATGGGTTTCAATCTCGTTGTTTGTTTGTACATATACGTCAGAATCAAAACTACTATTTCCTGTTTTAAACCTTAATTTATTTATTCTGAATCTTAATTTGTCAATAATATTTCTTTGTCTAATTAACAAATGAAAATGATCGTGTCCTTCAATTGGAAAAAACACCCCGCTATAAATCCGGTAACGATCATAATTTGCTGATTTATCAGATATAAAATATGCATTTTTAAAAGCACTGTTTTTTATAATAACTCTTCGGATATGATGTCCATATTTTATATTTATTGTTTTTTCATATAATTTAAAATCCCAATTCTCGCGTTTTGCAATATCCCTTAAAATATCGGCCGGTAATTTTTCTTGTTCCATTTATCCAATTATTTGATTATACTAATTATTTATTTTTTCTAATTATCAACGCTTAGTTAAAAAAATATTACTATTTTTTAATTGCAAGCAATTCATTGTTGCTGGGTGCAACGGTTGGCAATAAGAAACGTAGGACATTTCGAAACTCCAACCTATCAAGTTACCAAGCCGTTTATTAAATGTTATGTCGTTCAAATTTAGCACTTCCCGCCCTATGTTTTTTATTGCTGTATATGCTGGCAATTTGTTCAATATCATTAGTTTGTCTTTTCAAATAATAAATTTTTCGCTCTGGGATTATTTATTGCAAGGCTTGTAATTGCTCCGTTTTCTTCTAAAAATGAAATTGATTGTATTAAACCGGAATTGCTTTTAAATGTCAGGTCTTCTGAGTGTTCAAGAATTATATCATCCGGGAATACTGTACTATGAATTATTAATTCCTCATTCTCATATCTAATCTCGTAATTTACATCAAGTTCACTTGAATAGAAAGTCCCGGTTAACTTGTTGTAATTGATATTTGTCTCTTTTTTATCTTCCTCAACCCTAAAAGCTAAATAACTATTACCGTTTTGTTCAAGCGTATGGCTGTTTACCTCTCCATTTCTTAAATGAAACACGAATTCAGCTTCAGCTTCTTTTACAAAATATACTGAATCTGATTTGGCATATAATTTATAGTTCCTGTTATACATGTTTAAAAAATATTCATCACCATCTTTGAAAAAAGTCAGATAACAATCTTTGTCATCAACCTGTTGGTATTTGCCGGCACACAAAGCGAAAAATTCATCGTTTATTTCTTGCTTAGTTGGCTCACTTTTTTTTGTTTTCTTCTCTGGCTCATCACCAAATAAAATATCAGCAATGTCATTCATAATTTTTTGGGGGCGTAATGTTCCATTATTGCTTAAAATAACCACACCAACATTTTCTTCGGGGAAAATGACTGTTGCCGATCTGTAGCCTCCCCATGCCCCATCATGACCATAGGCTTTCTTATTTCTTATTTTTTTGAGGTATAAACCATAGCCATAATCTATGGTTTTGCTACTGTTTAAGTTACCTTTTTGGGTTATTTTATTGTAAACACCATCTCCACCCACCGTTTTGCTATTAAAGTTTATTAACCATTTTGACATATCAGCGGTGCTACTCATAAGCGAACTGGAACCAGGTGCATTGAGTCTATTAGAAAAAGGGGTGTAATTATTTCCAGTATAAATATAGGAATGAGCCATTAGGTTTTCTTCTGAATTATTACTATCAACATAGTAAGTATTGTCCATTCCTAAAGGATCAAATATGTAATCTTGTGTCCAATTTTCAAATGATGTATCTGTAACTGCCTCAACTATTTTTGCCAAAAGATTGTAATTGGAATTACTATATGAAAATTCGGAGCCCGGAGTAAAATTTAAATGCTCTTGCTTTTTAAGAGTTTCATAGATATCATCCAATGAAAGTGCTTCTTCGGGCTGCCATCCTTTCATCGCGAATAGCGCAGGCCAGTCTCTGATACCAGAGGTGTGATAAACAAGTTGATATATTGTAATATTACTCATAACCTCCGGCAAATCCGGCAGATATTTAATGATTTTATCATTCATGTTAATTTCACCCTTTTCTTCCAAAAGAGCTATTGCCATTCCTGTGAATTGTTTGTTTACAGAGGCAATGTCAAAAATTGTAGTTTCAGTTATTGGCGATTTTCCGTTTAAATCGGCAAAACCAAAATTCCCTTTGTATATGATAGAATCCTTCTTTATAATTATTACCGAAAATCCAGGCTTATTGCCTTCATTTAATGCTCCTAATTGAGTATATACCTCCTGCTCAAAGTAGGAATCCAATTGTGGATTCAATTCCTTTTCCTGTACTACTTTGCACTGGGTAAGACTGGTGATTATCACTAATCCTAATACTAGTATTCTAATTTGTCTCTTTTTCATCATAATTTTTTATTGTTTCTAATTATCAATGCTTAGTAAAAAAATTATTAATGTTTTTTAATTAAAAGCAATTCTTTGCTTCCGGGTGCAATATGGAATTCTATCTTGTCATTTTCATTTACTTGTTCCCACATTTCTTTATCTATCCTGTATCTTACATTATCAACAATAATATAGTATTTCATGTGAGAACTCATTCCTGAATAATAAGCATGCTTTTTACCATTTGTCGAATACCCAACCGAACTTCCGGCTTCGTAATCTTCTTTCGATTCTTTTTTGGTAATGGACTTTACCAGGATATCTTTCTCACCTTTACTTAAATCAATCCAATACTTTCTGTTTACCAAAAACAAAATTAAAAAGCTTAATAACACACCTGCTGGCGGCAATAAATCCGGAATTATCTCAATATATCCGAATTTAGAAAGAAACCAGGCTGCTATAGAGGGCAAAAAAAGAAACAGGCTAAAAACAAAACCAATCCTGGATGATGATTTAAGTATATTCTTATCTTCTTTAGTTAATATCCTTTTCATAAAACGCTAACGATATAAATTTTACATTTAAAATATTTGTTTGATTAAAACGAGATTACCTTATTAACCAGTTTTATTTAATTATCATCAGAATCAATGTTTTTCTTTAACCTCCCTGCGTCTTTCAATGCCCTGGTTATAATCCATTCAATTTGCCCATTTGTACTACGAAATTCATCCGCAGCCCATTTCTCAAGCGCTTTCATTTTTTCTTCGCTTAATCGCAGTACAAATGATTTTTTCTTAGACATATTTTATTAATGATTTAAAGTTCCGGTATTTACCACAGGCCTGGCCGATTCGTCAGAACACAAAACAACCATCAGATTACTAACCATAGCTGCTTTATCTTCCTCATCCAGTTCAATAATTTTTTTACCAGACAATTGCTCAAGTGCCATTTCAACCATACTAACAGCACCTTCCACAATCTTATGGCGCGCAGCCACAACTGCTGTAGCCTGCTGGCGACGTAACATTGCACTGGCAATTTCTTCCGAATAAGCAATATAATTTATTCTGGCTTCAATAACATGAATTCCAGCCATATCAAGCCGCTCAATAACTTCTTTCTCCAGTTCATCATTCACCTCCTCTACTCCTGACCGCAATGTAATTTCTGCATCTTCATCTTCAAAATTATCATACGGATATTGACCGGCAAGTTTTCGTAAGGCAGCTTCACTTTGCACAACAACAAAATGCTCAAATTCATTAACTTCAAAAGCTGCTTTATAGGTATTTTCAACTTTCCAAACTAAAACAACCCCTATTTTAATAGGATTTCCTACTTTGTCGTTCACCTTAATCGGTTCACTATCAAAATTTCTGGCTCTGAGAGAGATTTTTCGCTTGGTAAAAAACGGGTTAACCCAGAAAAATCCATTTTTCTTGGTAGTTCCCTTATATGCACCAAACAACACAAAAACACCCGATTCATTTGGATTAATAATAACAAAACCAATGGATAAAAATATTGCTAATAAAAATAAAAAAATAAACCAGGGATTTCCTAAAAAAATAAGGCCGGCAATACCTAAACCAACCAAAAAGATGTTTACGGCTAACATTGCATAGCCTGATGCTGCTGAGTATTCTACTTCTTTATTCATAATACTTAAATAATTTAGTTAAAAAATTAATGATATCATTTTGATATCACAATAATACTAAATTAATTTATACAAGTCAAGTTTTTTAATAAAAAAATGGGATAACAATTTTGCTATCCCATTAATTTAAAAAATTAACCACCTTCCTATAAACGATTATTTCTGGAAAGTTCTAATATTTTATTTACTATTTTATCCGGAGCTTTTATTTGATTCCGGTTTAAATAATTTAAAACTCCCGAAAATTCTTTAAATTCAAGATCAAAAAATTTTCCGGATTTCAAATTCTCATCATTTAAATTATCATAAAGATAAAACAGAGTAAATATTTTTCCCATAGGCATAACATGATTTTTCTTATGAAACGCAAATGGGAAATGTTTTATTATACTATTTTAACTTTTTTATTGATAAGTAAGACTAATATTTTTTTCTTCGATTAATTTACGCAAATTGATCAAAGCATATCTCATCCGGCCAAGTGCTGTATTAATACTTACATTGGTCTGATCAGCAATATCTTTAAAGCTTAATCCCATATAATGACGCAACAAAACCACTTCTTTTTGCTCTTCGGGCAGAAAATCAACTAATCTTCTTACATCATTACAAACCTGATCATGTATAATGTTTTCTTCGATGGTTTTATCAGAAAATTTATTAGAATTAAACAAATCGGTTTCATATTCATCATTAGAATAGGTTTTCATTTGCTTTTCTTTCCTGAAATAATCAATAATTAAATTATGAGCAATTCTAATAACCCACGAAATAAATTTTCCATTCTCCTGGTATTTGCCAGAATTTAACGATTTAATAACTTTAATAAAAGTTTCCTGGAAAATGTCGTTGGCCAGATGTTCGTTCTTGACCATTAAAAAAATGTAGGTATAAACTTTATCCTTGTGGCGTTTAATTAAAGTTTCTATACCGGATTGATTATCACTTACGAACTGTTTTACAAGCTCATGATCTGAAAATCCTGATGCTCTCAAAACTACCTCCTTTTTTATTTATATATTAAAAAGGTAAAAGTTCAATCGATAAACAATCCTCCGAAATTTTGGTTAGTAATTCAATATTTTTAAACTAATTTAGCGCAATTAAATAAAAAAATTGGTTAATTCAAAACCATTTTATATTTGTTAACATTCTTTAAGTAATTTTTTTGCAATTATTATGCCAGAACAAAATCAACATATCATTATAAAAGGAGCAAAAGTTCATAATTTAAAAAATATTAATTTAAATATTCTGCGTGATAAATTTATTGTTATTACAGGTGTTTCCGGTTCAGGAAAATCATCTCTTGCTTTCGACACCATTTATGCCGAAGGCCAAAGGAGATATGTAGAGAGTTTATCATCCTATGCAAGGCAGTTTTTAGGAAAAATAAACAAACCCGATGTTGAATTTATCCATGGCATCCCTCCTGCTATTGCCATTGAACAAAAAGTAAACACCAGAAATCCACGTTCTACTGTCGGAACATCTACCGAAGTGTACGATTATTTAAAACTTTTGTTTGCAAGAATAGGAAAAACTTACTCACCTGTTTCGAATACAGTTGTGCAGCGTCATACTGTTACAGATGTTGTTAATTTCTTACTGTCGTTTAAGGAAGGTACTAAAGCGGTTATTTTATCACCACTATCGATCAATAATGGAAAAAATATTTTTAGTTATCTTGAGATGATCTTAAATGAAGGCATCAACAGAGTTGAACAAAACAACGAAATATATAAAATTAACGATATACTTAAAGATCATTCGCTGATTAATGAAAAAGAGATCATAAATATTGTTACCGACCGTATTGTTATTAAGAATGATGACGATTCATTAAGTCGCTTTGCTGATTCAATACAAATTGCATTTTCGGAAGGGAACGGGAAATGTATAACAACTGTTTATACTGATAAAGAAACCATCAAGAAAGAGTTCTCGAGTAAATTTGAAGCCGATGGAATTGAATTTGAAGAGCCAACAGTAAACACTTTCAGCTTTAACAATCCGGTTGGAGCGTGTCCGCGATGCGAAGGCTATGGCAAAATAATAGGTATTGATGAAGATTTAGTAATTCCTAATAAAAGCCTTTCAATTTACGACGAAGCTATTGCTTGCTGGCGCGGAGAAAAAATGCAGGAATGGAAAAATCTTTTAATTTATAACGCCAACAAATTCAATTTCCCCATTCATAAACCATATTATGAGTTATCGGAAGATCAAAAACTGCTTTTATGGACAGGCAATAAGTATTTTAAAGGATTAAACCAATTCTTTGACCATCTTGAAGCCAAAAAATATAAAATTCAATACAGGGTTATGCTTTCAAGATATCGGGGAAAAACAACCTGCCCCGATTGTAGAGGCACCCGGCTAAAAAAAGAGGCATCATACATAAAAATCAATAACAAATCGGTACAGGACCTGGCTTTAATGCCTTTAGACGAGCTATATACTTTTTTTAAAAATCTTGAATTAACAGATTATGAAAAAGAAGTATCTAAAAGAATATTAGTTGAAATTTTTAGCCGCCTTGAATTTCTTTTAAATGTTGGTTTGGGATACTTAACTCTAAACAGGTTATCATCAACACTATCAGGAGGTGAGTCTCAGCGAATTAATCTTGCAACATCATTAGGCAGCAGCCTTGTTGGCTCACTTTATATTCTCGACGAACCAAGCATCGGTTTGCATTCGCGAGATAATTACCGGTTAATCAAAGTTTTAAAACAATTGCAGGAAATTGGAAATACTGTAATTGTTGTAGAGCACGATGAAGATATTATTAAATCTGCAGATGAAATAATTGATATTGGTCCATTGGCAGGCCGTCTGGGTGGAGAAATTATTTTCCAGGGAAATCATCAAGAAATACTTAAAAGCAACAAAAGCCTTACAGCAGATTATCTAACCGGGAAAAAGACTATTAACATCCCAAAACAAAGACGTAAATGGAACAATTATATTGAAGTTACCGGTGCTCGTGAAAATAACCTGAAAAATATTGCTGTTAAATTTCCTTTAAATGTTTTAACTGTGGTATCGGGAGTTAGCGGATCGGGGAAATCTACACTGGTCAAAAACATTTTATATCCTGCACTGAGTAAAATTATTATGGGTACGGGCGAAAAAACAGGGAAATTTGATAAAATATCAGGCGATATAAAACAACTTCACAGTATCGAGTTTGTAGATCAAAACCCAATAGGCAGATCTTCAAGATCAAATCCGGTAACCTATTTAAAAGCATATGATGAGATTAGAAAATTATTTTCAGACCAGCCGGTTTCCAAGATCAATAATTTTAAACCCTCGCATTACTCCTTTAATATTGATGGAGGCAGGTGCGAAGAATGCCAGGGTGAAGGAGTAATTAAGGTTGAAATGCAATTTATGGCCGATGTAACTTTGATTTGTGAGTATTGTCATGGCAAAAGGTTTAAAGAAGAAATACTGGAAGTTAAATACCGGGACAAAAACATTTTTGATGTTTTAGAGATGACGGTAAATGAGGCCATAGAATTTTTTAAAGAGGGTAATGGAACAACAGAGAGAAAAATTACTGAAAAATTAGCTCCTCTTGCTGATGTAGGATTGGGATATATCAAACTTGGCCAGTCATCGAGTACATTAAGCGGAGGCGAAAGCCAGAGAGTTAAACTGGCTTCTTTTTTAAGCAAAGAAAACGCTCAACAATCAACACTTTTTATATTTGATGAGCCTACAACAGGTTTACATTTTCATGATATTAACAAGTTGTTGGATGCCTTTAATGCACTTATTGCTCGGGGAAATAGTATACTAATCATTGAACATAATATGGAAATCATTAAATCTGCCGATTGGGTAATTGACCTGGGCCCGGAAGGTGGAAACTATGGCGGTAATGTGATTTTTGAAGGAACTCCTGAAGAGCTAATCAAATATAAAAGTTCTTACACAGGCAAATTTTTGGAATCAAAACTCAAAACTGAAAAATTAAGGATGTCCAATTAAAAAAGGCCTGTAAACTAATAGTTACAGGCCACTAATATATTGAATAATAAATAATTAATTTTCACTTTCTTTAATACCAAACATAATAGCTACACAGCCACTAACCAGCTCATCCGATTCTCCATCACTATTTTTAACTCTTAAAGATATAATAAGTTGCTGACTTGATTCGAGTTTAAAATCCCAAATATTAGAATAATTATTTTTACGGTTATCATAAAGGATTTTTCGATTTACATCCAGAACCTGAAATTCTATGTCTGGCAGTGATTCTGACCCGCAAATATAAATTCGATAATTCTGTCCGGCATAAAAAGTTTTATATAATTCAGCATCTTCGCCTTCTGTCAGAATTGCTGCGTTGTAATTACCATCGTGAGTATAAGGTGTTAACTCCAGCTTACAAACTTTTTTGGCAAAACTTTTACACTGGGAATTGCCGGAAAATGGAATTAGGGCAAATACTGTTAGGATAATGATTACCTGGTATATTTTTTTCATAACAGAGGATATTTTTATAATGTAAAATTATTTCGTATTACCTTAACTTTATTTTTTAACTCATTAAAAGTTTTTGGACTCATATTAACCTGTGTAGTAGACTTAAGTGTAGTAACTTGTGTCTCCTCATCTTTTACAGGTTCTATTTCTGATGATGATATTTCAATTTTATCAAATATTTCCTTAAGTTCATTAACATTGATAATAATGTTTTTCACATCTTCATTATCTTTATTTTCATTTAACAAGCTTAGAACAGTAGAAAGGGTTAATTTTTGATCAACAATACGATGAACTAGTTCATTATTTTCTAATTCAGCATCAGGTCCAACAAGGCTTGTTGCAATATATAAACCTTCAACCCATCCTCCGACCAAAACGATTGATGACATAGCCTGCCTGTCGTTTTCTTCAAAAAATGAGCTGGAATTCATAATTGTTTCTGATATAATATCCATTATTATATCACGATTATTAATATTTTCTTCCAGTCTTCGAATAATCTCCTCGTCAATTACATTAAGTATACCAAGGCCTTCGGCCATTCTTTTTGAAGCATCCATATAATTAATGGTAGCCTGCGTTTGATCAAATAAGCTGGCATAACTTAAATCAGTAGTATAAATACCCAAATTTAATGCCATACTCTTATTGGTAACATACTTGTTAACATTTTCGGTAGGATTTAATAACTCTTCGTTATACTTGGCTCCGGCTTGTTTTAAAATCATGGCAGTTTCAAGAGGAGATGGCAGGGAATAAAAAATCTCTTTAACTGTTTTAACATCCTGAATTAGCTTTTCATCAATTTCTAATGAATCAATGGTAACCACATCATCAGAATCTTTGTCTTTCTCTTTATCGGAAGCGCAACTTGTAACCAATGCAATAAAAAAACCAATTGCAATTAAATAAAGGGTTTTACGAAATAATTTGATATTCATAATTTGCTGTTTTATTTATTGTTACCAAAGAAAACAATTTTTAGTAAAATTAACACTTTTTTTTAAAAATCAAAATAAACAATTTTTTGTTATACGCTTGCATTTAAGCCTATATACGGTAATAATTGAATCTTGGTTATGATTATGACTAAATAATTTTGAACTAATATAGGTAATTATAATGTGAATAGCCAATAATTTAAGTTGATTTATCCTAATTTTGCAAATGATTAGAATAGTTCTATTTTATAAAAGTAAATCAAACCAATGAATAACAAGGAATTAGCAAAAAATCTGGAATCTGGAAGTACAGAAATCATTCTCAGTACACTAAAATATATCTCAACTGATGGGAATAAAGAAATCTTACCGTTAGTGATTAAATTGTTACATCAATCTCAGAGCACTTTAATTAGAGACGAAATAATAAAAATTCTGGAACACTTAAAAGATCAAAATAGTGTACCCGTTTTGGTTCATGCTATTGAGGATGAGAAATATACTGATAAATTATCGATATTAGTGCCTGCATGCTGGAAAAACGGACTCAATTTTGAAGAGTATATCGAAACGTTTGTTGATGTATTTATTCAATCTGAATTCCAACTTGCTTTCGATGCATTTACCGTAATTGATAATTTTAACAAGATTAATGATAAAAAAGCTAATTTAAGTTTAATAAAACTGGAAAATGCAATTGAAGATACAAAAAATGAAAAAAAAACTCTTTTCAACGAATTAATAAATATCATTAAAGATAAAAAAGAAAGCCCCACCATTTAGGCAGGGCAATAAAATTATTGGATGCTTGAAAAATATTTCATAAACTGAGATCTTTCATATATCAGTGGGTCGTCAATTTTATGGTAACTCATTTTGCCTCTAAATTCATCGATATGTTCAAATCCATTTTTCTCCATCCATGTTTCGATATCAGAAATAATATTTTCTAAATGATTTATTCCATTTTTATATAAAGTTGAGCAAACCTGTACGGTTTTTGCTCCGGCTAAAATTTGTTTTATCGCCGCTTCTCCATCATGAATTCCGGTTGATGCAGCAATATCTATTCTTGCAATCTTAGATGATACAATTCCAACCCAACGAAGCGAGTCTCTTATATCTGATGGCAAACTAAATACTTCAGAAGAAATAAATCTCATTTGATCAATATCAATATCGGGAGCATAAAAACGATTAAATAATACAACTCCAGGAACATGCAATTTCTGAATAAATCCAACTAAATTGGAGAAATGAGATCCCAGTTTAAAAGCAAAAGGTATGGTTAATATTTTCTTTAACTTATCAGCCAGGTCAAAATAAATACTTTCATACTTATCTCCTGAAGCATTTCTGTCGTTAGGCAAAATAAAAACATTTACTTCCAAAGCATCGGCACCTGCCTGTTCAATTTTTTTTGCAAAATCAACCCAATCTTTTGCCGAAACACAATTAATACTTGCGATTACCGGAATTTCCACCTCTGCTTTTGCTTTACGGATTAATTCCAAATATTCCTGTACCGTATTATTTTTGGTGTAATATTTAACATAGTCCAATGCTTCTGGCGAATCTGATGAATCTGCCAACGATCCGGCTTCGTAGTTAATCTGTTCCTCAAAAAGTGATTTCAAAACTACGGCTCCGGCACCTTTTTTTTCTATTTCTTTAATTTTATCTATTGAACTGGTTAACCCGGAGCTGCCAACAATTACCGGATTTTTCAATTTTAAACCTAAATAAGTGGTTTTAAGTCGACTCATAGTTGTAAAATAATTTATTTAATAATTTAATAATTTCTTGGCCCAAAAATAAGACTCCCAATGCGAACCATTGTAGAACCTTCCTCAATAGCAATTTTATAGTCATTCGACATCCCCATTGAAATCTCATTAAAATCCTTTTTCTGACTAAAAAATTGCTTTTTTAACTCATTAAAGATATAAACTAATTCTTTAAATTCACTACGAATTAATTCGGTATTTTCGGTAAATGTAGCCATTCCCATAACGCCACGAATATTAACATATTCTAAATCATTAAATTCGGGCGACGATATAAAATCTTCAGCTTCATTCAAATCCAATCCAAATTTTGTTTCTTCTTTGGCAATATGAAATTGTAAAAGACAATCAATTTTTCTTTTATTTTTACTGCCTTCTTTATTAATAACCTTAAGCAATTTAAATTTATCTACTCCGTGAATCATGGATACAAAAGGAGCAATATATTTTACCTTATTGCTTTGCAAATGCCCAATCATGTGCCATTCAATATCTTTGGGCAGTGCGTCGTATTTTTCAACCAGCTCTTGTGCTTTATTTTCGCCAAAAACTTTATATCCTGATTTACAGGCATCAAGAATGGTTTCAACAGGTTTTGTTTTTGTAACAGCAATTAATTTAACACTCGATGGTATTTCGTTTTCCAAAAAATGCTGAAGGTTATCTGCAATACTCATATTCTATTATTTTATTGGGTACAAATATGCTGCTCAAAATTAAGAAAAAAAGTAATTCATAAAAAGAACAATCCTATTTTGAATTCGTTCAATAAAAAAAGGAGGAATTAATTTAGAATCCTCCTTTTTATCAATACAAATAAACAATTGTTAATCAAGTTTATGAATTACCAACCCGCTTCGTAATTTAGGTTCGAACCATGTAGTTTTAGGTGGCATAATATTACCTGAATCGGCAATATTGATTAGTTGCTGCATTGAAACAGGATATAAAGCAAATGCTACTTTCATATTTCCACTATCAACACGTTTTGTCAACTCACCTAACCCTCTGATACCACCAACAAAATCGATTCGGTTAGATGTTCTTAAATCTTGTATATCAAGAACTGGCTCTAAAACATGTTTCGATAATATTGTAACATCAAGTACTCCAATTGGGTCATTATCATCATAAGTACCATCTTTTGCAGTTAACTTATACCAATCTCCGTTAAGGTACATGCTAAACTCATGTAATTTAGATGGTTTGTAAATATCAGAACCAACTTTTTCAATATCGAATGCATTTTTCAGCTTTTCGATAAACTCAGTTTCCGACAAACCATTTAAATCTTTAACCACACGGTTGTAATCGATAATATTTAACTGATTATCAGGAAAATGTACAGCCATAAAGAAATTGTATTCTTCATTGCCTGTGTGGTTAGGATTTTGTTCTTTTTTCTCCAACCCGATACGAGCAGCTGCTGCTGTTCGGTGGTGTCCGTCGGCAACATAAGTATAAGGCACTTTTGTTGCAAATAACTCTTCCAGTTTTTGGTTGGTTTTAGCATCGTTAATTGCCCAAAAATGATGTCCAAATCCATCTTCTGCAACAAAGTCGTAATCAGCTTCCTGATTTTTTACGATATGTTCAACAATGCTATCAATTTCAGGAACTGCTTTGTAAGAGAAAAATACAGGTTCTATATTAGCATTGGTGTACCTTGTAAGCACCATTCGATCCTCTTCTTTTTCAGGGCGTGTTAACTCATGCTTTTTAATGATTCCCTTATTATAATCTTCGCATGCTGCAGCGCCTACAATTCCGTATTGAGTTCTGCCATCCATGGTTTGGGCATAGATATAAAACTTAGGTTCATCCTCTTGTACTAACCATCCTTTATCCTGAAACTTTTTAAAATTATCAACCGCTTTATTATAAACTGTTTCAGAGTGAATATCGGTACCCCCAGGACAATCAATTTCTGCACGTGTAATGTGTAATAATGAATTTTCTTTACCCTCGGCCATTTGAGCTGCTTCTTCACTATTCATAACATCATAAGGTAATGATGCTAACTCTTTTACTATATCTCTGGGTGGCCTTAATCCCTTAAAAGGTTTTATTATCGCCATCTTTATTAATTATTTTTTATGGATTAATGATTATTTTATTTTTCAATGTTTCAATGATGCAATGATACAATGATACAATGAAGCAATGATACAATGATGCAATGGTTCAATGATGCAATGGTTCAATGCTTTACAAATTAGTTTACTTTAAATGTTTCGTTTCCATTTTCGATAAACCCAACAATCTGCTCAGCAGCTGCTTTACCTGCATTTATATTTGCTTCTGCTGTTTGTGCACCCATTTTTTTAGGTGTAAAGAAATATCTGCCTTCGTATTTGGCTTCAATTTCATCTTTACAATCGGGAGCAATATCCGAAACGTATTTAAAATCGTCTCTTTCGGCAAATACTTTTAATAGTTCATCTTCGTTAATTACTTCTTTTCTTGCAGTATTTACCAATGTTGCATTTTTAGGCATTTTGCTAAGTAAATCGAATCCAATTGATTTTTTTGTTTTATCGTTAGCAGGAATATGCAAAGAAACATACTGGCAGGTTGAATATAATGCTTCAACAGAATTTAAAGGTTTAATTCCTTCTTTTTCCATCTTTGCTTTATCAACAAACGGATCGAAAGCATAAATATCCATACCAAAACCTTTGGCAATTTCGGCTACATATTTACCAACATTTCCATATGCATGGATTCCAAGTTTTTTACCACGCAATTCAGTTCCTGATTTTCCATTGTAATTACCTCGAGCAATAGAAACCATCATACCTAGCGCTAATTCTGCTACTGCATTTGAGTTTTGCCCGGGTGTATTCATTGCCACAATGTTCTTTGCTGTACAGGCTTCAAGATCAAGGTTATCGTACCCGGCTCCAGCTCTTATAACAATTTTAAGGTTTTTAGCAGCATCAATTACTTCTTTTGTTACTTTATCGCTGCGAACGATTAAAGCGTCAACATCCTCTACAGCTTTTAACAAATCTGCTTTATCGGTATATTTTTCAAGAAGTACCAGTTCATATCCGGCTTTATCTAAAACTTCTTTTATTTGTGTTACTGCTGCCGGAGCAAAAGGTTTTTCGGTTGCAACAAGTACTTTTTTCATATTATTAATATTTTAAAGTTAATAAAAAGACTCAAAGCAATTAAGCCCTGAGTCTGTATTTATTATAATACAATTATGCGTTTTTTGCTTCGAAATCTTTCATTGCTTTAACCAATGCATTAACATCATCCATTGTACTAGCATTGTAGGTAGAAGCTCTAAAACCACCCACAGAACGGTGTCCTTTAATTCCAATACAGTTTCTTTCTGCAGCAAAAGCAACAAATTCGGCTTCTTTATCTTTGTATTCATCTTTCATAATAAATACAATATTCATTCTTGAACGGTCTTCTTTAACCACGGGACAAACAAACATATTGCTTTCGTCAATTGTTTTGTAAAGAAGGTCGGCTCTTTCGTCGGCCAGTTTATTCATTGCCTTAACTCCACCCATTGCCTTAACCCACTTAAGTGTTTCGCGAACTGCAAATACATTTACTACAGGTGGTGTATTGTACATTGAGCCTTTATCAACATGTATTTTGTATTGAAGCATTGAAGGGATTTTTCTGTCTTCAACCACTTTTTCTAACAGATCATCTCTGATAATTACAAAAGTTACACCGGCAGGCCCAAGATTTTTCTGAGCACCACCATAAATCATCGCATATTTTGAAACATCAACAGGACGGCTTAAAAAATCCGATGACATGTCAGCAATTAATGGAAGTCTACTAAAATCATAGTCTTCAAAAATTTCTGTACCACGAATTGTGTTGTTTGTAGTAATATGAACATAATCAACATCTTTTGGCACATCATATCCTTTAGGGATGTAAGTAAAGTTTTTATCCTCTGATGATACTTCAACAACATCACCCCAAAGTTTTGCTTCTTTTATTGCTTTTTCAGACCAGGTTCCCGTATTTAAATAAAATGCTTTTGATTTTAAAAAGTTATAAGGAATCATGGCGAACTGCAAACTTGCTCCGCCGCCTAAAAATAAAACAGAGTATCCTTCAGGAATACTTAGAACTTCTTTCATTAAATCAACCGTTTCGTCCATTACGGCTTGAAAATCTTTACTTCGGTGAGATACTTCAAGAATCGATTGTCCAATTCCATTTAATTCAAGAATAGCATCTGATGTATTCTTTAATAATGGATCTGATAATTTGCACGGTCCGGCGTTAAAAATATGCTTTCTCATAATGTATTGTTTTTAAATTTGTTAACTATTTTAAGATTTTGATTGCAAGATGCAAATAAATTTTAAATTTTCAGGGTTATTTTATATGATCTTCAACACCTTTTTACAAAAACTATATCCCCAATGGGATGATAAAATTAAGAATAAACCATCGATTTTAAAACTCTAATTACCAAAATTCTTCTGCTCAACCAGGTAACCATCTTTAAGCACTGGAATTACTTCAGTAGTATCCATTTGAAAACAATAATCTATTACATTTTCGAGTCCTAGTTTTGTTAATCGTTTATACTGATAAATACTCTTGATATAACTCATTATATCTTTTTTTGCTACCGACCAAAGGTCCATTGATGCAAGTGCAGAATCGCATTCTGTAGAATAAAGATTTGTGGTAAGTAATTTTTCAGACAAAGCTCCGGCAAAAATGGCGTCTTCAGAACAGAAGTTACCCTGCCAGCCGGAACACAATAAAACCAAATCTTGGTTTTTATCTTTAATATATTCGGTAACAGCCGTTAAATTTAGAAACGAAGCAATTACTACCTGCCCGGCTTTTTTAGCAGAATGTATTGTATTTGTTCCATTCGTTGAACTATATACCAGCGTTTTTCCTTTAATATTTTCTTCAGTAAAAACATAGGGTGAATTATTAAAATCGGCAAAGTCTACTTTTTTGCCATTTCGTTCGGCAGCAACCAAAAATCCTTTTTCTTTATATGCTTTTGCCTCGCTTAAATCGCTTACCGGAATCAGTTTATACAACCCATTTTTAAACATGGTAGTAATTATGGTAGTAGCTCTTAAAATATCAATAACCACAACCATTTTCTTTTCAATATCATATTGATCGATTAATTCGGGAGTAAAACACACTTCAACCGTTTTCATAGTTTCAGTTTTTTATACATTGTGTAGTATAATAAATTTTTATGATTTTGCAAAAAATAAAAAACCCCGCACCAAAAGCACAGGGTATTAGAATTTATTACATTAAAATTTTATTTACTTAAATGGAATGGTGGTTTAGCCACTTTTGCTTTCAGTTTTTTATTTCTAACCTCAATAAAAATTTCGGTATCGGCTTTCCAGAAACCTTTTTTAAGGTATGCCATTCCAATTCCTTTTTTTATCATCGGCGACATGGTTCCTGAAGTTACTTCACCGATCTCATTTCCTTCGGCATCCACAACTTTATAATGTTGGCGTGGAATTCCACGATCTTCCATGATAAACCCTTTCAATCTTTTTTCAACACCTTCTTCTTTTTGTTTTTGCCATTTTTCACGGTCGATAAAATCGTTGCCATCCACAAACTTGGTAATCCATCCTAATCCACCTTCAATAGCAGATGTAGTATCATCAATATCGTTGCCATATAAGCAGAATCCTGATTCCAGCCTGAGTGTATCGCGAGCGCCAAGTCCAATAGGTTTTATTCCAAACTCTTCACCAGCTTCAAAAACCGCTTTCCAAAGTTTTTCGGCATCTTCATTGGCAACATAAATTTCACACCCTCCTGCTCCGGTATATCCGGTAGTTGAAAAAATTACATCTTTAATACCTGCAAAATCAATTTTCTTAAAGGTGTAAAACTCCATATCTTCTACATTTTCTGTTGTGAGTTTTTGCATGGCTTTTAAAGCTAATGGCCCTTGAACAGCAAGCTGAGCAATTTCGTCGGAAGCATTATAAACTTCTTTCCCAACTTCGAGTCCCATTTCCTGAGCCTGCTTTGTTACCCAGGCCCAATCTTTTTCAATGTTTGCTGCATTAACTACAAGAAGGTAGGTTTCTTTATCGAACATATAAACCAGAAGGTCATCAACAATACCGCCTTTCCCGTTAGGTAAACACGAGTATTGTACTTTACCTTCGTATAAATCGGCAACATTATTTGATGTAATTTTTTGAACCAAATCAAATGCTTTTGGCCCTTTTACCCAGAATTCACCCATGTGAGAAACATCAAAAACACCTACTTTTTCGCGAACGGTAATATGTTCATCATTAATTCCTGAATACTCTATAGGCATATTATATCCGGCAAATGGAAGCATTTTTGCTCCCAGCTCAATATGAAATTTTGTAAATGCTGTATTTTTCATTGTATGTATGTTGTTATATTAATAAAATAAAATTTTTACTTCGATCACAAAGCTATAAAAATTTCATTAAAATATTGATCATATTTACAAAGCAAAAAGGATGATTATATTTAAACAACCATCCTTTCCTAAAATTTTATAATAAAAACTATTTACTTAATACTTTAAATTCAACCCGACGGTTTTGAGCTCTACCCTCTTCGGTATTATTATCAGCTACAGGTTGAGTAAAAGAGTAACCTTTGTATTCAAGCCTTCCGGAATCCACCCCCTGGCTTACCAAATAATCGACAACACTTTTTGCGCGTGCCTCGGACAATTTCTGGTTTGCCCTGTAAGAGCCAACATTATCGGTGTGCCCTGAAATTTCTAAACGTATACCAGGATTTTCTTTAAGCAGATTAGCAACGCGTTCCAGCTCAGCTGTAGATTCAGCTTTTAATGTGGCCTTATTGGTTTCAAAGAATATATTTTTCAGTATCATCTTAGCACCAACATCTATCCTGTCTAGTTGGAAATTAGCCTGAACTTCACTATCTACAACTTGTTTCTCAGATAAATTTACGATGGTTACATAAAACAAATAATCTTTTGCTGTAACTTCCACTCCATAATCTTTTTTCTTAGGAATCTTTACTTTATAGGTACCCGATGTGTCAGAAAGTCCTGTAGCAATAATTTTGCTTAACTCTGTGTCAATTACCTCAATTTTAGCCTGCACAGGAGTTCCTAATTTTGAATCGGTTATCATACCAACCATAAACAAAGCGGTATCTACTTTTAATTCTTCCGGGAGCACATAAAACAGATCATCAACGGGTTTGTAATTCCAGGCCAGATAAATATCATCTGTAGTTAATTTTAACTCTTTCTCTTCGCCAAGGAATATAACTTTGTAAAGATCTTTACCTCCATACCCGTTTTGGCGAACAGATGAATAATAAGCCTGTTTATTATTTTCTTCCATTTTAAAGAAAATATCATCATTGGGTGTATTAACAGGATAACCTAAATTCTGTGGATCAGACCACATTTTATTTTCATCCCTTTCCATAACAAAAACATCGAATCCACCCATAGAGTTGTGTCCCTGTGAGCTAAAATAAACCTTATCTTCTTCTTTTGGATGCCAGTATACGCCTTCTTCGTCGTATGTTGTGTTAATTGCAGCACCCAAATTAATGGGTTCTGACCATTTTCCTTTTTCGTTTAATTTACTATAAAATAAATCCATTCCACCAATAGTCCCTTCCTGGTTCGATACAAAAATCATTTCAGTTTCGTCGGGGCTAAGGGCTAGTGTTGTTTCCTTAGCTTTAGATGAAATTTTACCCTTAAGTGTTTTGGGTGATTTCCACTTATCATTTTTTAGCTCGCTGACAAGTATCTCACCACCTTTTTTCTTACCATTATATAAATAAATTTCATTCCCGTCTTTTGAAAAAAGCAAAACAGACTCATTATTTTTTGATTCAAGTTTATTTTCAAGCAACTTAGGTTTTCTCCAAAGTTCACCTGCCTGTTCTGAAAAAAAGACATTTTCATAAAACTTGTTATCAACTTCAAGGCGTTTATCCCTTTTATCAGTTTTACGCCTCGA
>JAWLEM010000014.1:4918-27310 GCA_041686115.1 Bacteroidales bacterium | reverse complement strand
ATTGGTAAACTCATCATTAAACAGATACACCTTTTGTTTTTGAATGTTTGTTTTAATCTCCCTTACATAAGATTTCATCCATTTTTTCATGGTTTGTTTACCTAAAAGTGGCATGCTTCTTTGTGGAGCAAAACCAATCAATTTCATCATGAATGATGAAAAAATTTTATTTCCCATAAAGAAATTAAATAATCCGGGAACAATGGATGCCAGTTTATTTATCTCTGTAATATATGCTATTAATCTTGTTCGAATAGGAATTCCATGTGCATCGTAATAATGCTGTAAAAATTCCGCTTTTAATTTGGCCACATCAACATTTGATGGACATTCTGATTTACACGCTTTGCAAGAAAGGCATAAATCCATGACTTCTTTAATTTCGGGATGGTCGAATGGATTCTTTTTTGATGAATTTGTAAGGAATTCACGCAGTATATTTGCCCTGGCACGTGTTACGTCGGCTTCGTTTCGTGTGGCCATATAACTTGGGCACATGGTTCCTCCGGATAGTTCTGTTTTACGGCAGTCTCCACTCCCATTGCATTTTTCTGTGGCTCGCAAAATACCACCAACATCAGAAAAATCAAATATGGTTTCAATTTCTGGTTCTTTACGGCCGGGCTCATATCGTAGATTTGATGTCATGGATGGAACATCAACTATTTTCCCGGGATTAAAAATATGATTCGGATCCCAAACCGATTTTAATTCCTGCAGAATCCGATAATTTTTTTCGCCAATTATTATTGGAATAAATTCACCACGTACACGTCCATCTCCATGTTCACCACTTAGTGAACCTTTATATTTTTTTACCAGATGTGCAATTTCCAATCCAATAGTACGGAACATTTCAACATCCTTTGAATCTTTTAAATTCAAAATAGGGCGTAAATGAAGCTCACCGGAACCTATATGAGCATGATAAACACAATCGAGTTTATACTTATCAAGAATTTTCTGAAAATCAGCCATATAATCGGGTAATACTTCCACATTAACCGCAGTATCTTCAATAATAGATACTGGGCTGGCATCTCCTTTCATATTGGATAAAACACCTAATCCGGCTTTTCGAAGAGCCCATACTTTTTTAGTGTCCTGGCCGTAAATTACCGGATAATGGTATCCGTAACCTGCATTTTTCAAGCTTTTTATAAGTTGATAACAGCTTTCTTCAACTTCATCCGATGTATGACGGGCAAACTCAATAATTAAAATAGCATCGGGGTGCCCTTCAACAAAATACCTGTTTTTTTGCTGGTCACGATTGTCTCTGGTTAAATTAAGAATCGTATCATCCATCATCTCAACAGCACCGGGATTATGTTTCAAAGCCACAAGGTTGGCTTTAAATGCGTCTTCTTTTGTTTTAAAATGGGCTGCCACAACAGCAACTTCTTTGGGTGGAATATCTACAAGGTTAAGCTTAATCTCAGTAATAATACCCAGTGTACCCTCCGATCCACAAATTACATTTGTAAAATTAAACGGAACATCACCATTTAAAAAAGGTTCTGATTCCAGCAAAATATCTATAGCATACCCTGTATTACGGCGATAAATACTTTTATCGGGATATTCATTGGTGATTTCTTCCTGTATTGCTTTATCCGATAATGTGGTGTAAATATGTTGGTAGATTTTATTTTCTAAAGAACCACCCTGTAATTTCTCTTTGAATTCGTTTACATTCAATGGTTTAAATTCTGTCTCTTTACCATCGCTCAGGATAACTTTTGTTGACAAGGTATGGTGCCGTGTAGTTCCGTAGATAATTGAGTGTGAGCCACAAGCATTATTCCCAACCATTCCCCCAATCATACACCGGTTTGATGTTGACGTTTCAGGGCCAAAAAATAAACCGTAAGGTTCCAGGAACATGTTCAGTTCATCCAATATAACTCCGGGCTGCACTCTAACCCATCGTTCATTGGTATTAAGTTCAATAATTTTAGTAAAATATTTAGAAATATCAACCACAATTCCTTTTCCAACAACCTGTCCGGCTAATGATGTCCCTGCTGTCCGTGGAATTAAAGAAGTTTTATATTGATTGGCAAACGCCACCAGTTTTATTAAATCGCCTTTATCTTTTGGACGAACCACTGCAAGCGGAATTTCGCGGTAAGCTGAAGCATCGGTGGCATATAATAATCGGGTTTTTAAATCGGTAAATAAATCGCCATTAATATTTTTACCAAGGGTTTTAAGTATATTTAACATATTGGCCGTTTCAATTAAGATGTAAAAATAATAACATAAAAATGAAAGCTATTGTTTTATACCAGACTTTTTTCGATTAGCAATAAATATTTTTTATTGATCTTAACTTTTTTGTGAAAATTAATAATTAATGTATTTTTGATTAATCATAAATAAACATAAAAATATGAGTGTTTTAGTCAATAGAAATTCAAAAGTAATCATCCAGGGATTTACAGGCAGCGAAGGTTCATTTCATGCTCAACAGATGATTGATTATGGAACGAATGTAGTTGGTGGAGTTACTCCCGGAAAAGGAGGCCAAAAACATCTGAATAAACCTGTTTTTAACACCGTTGAAGATGCTGTTAAACAAACAGGAGCCGATGTTTCGGTAATATTTGTTCCACCAGCATTTGCAGCCGATGCCATTATGGAAGCTGCCGATGCGGGAATAAAAGTAATTGTTACCATAACTGAAGGAATTCCAACCTCTGATATGGTAAAAGTTAAAGAATTTTTAAAGGATAAAGATTGTAGCATGATAGGCCCGAATTGCCCGGGAATTATTACCCCCGAAGAGGCAAAAGTGGGTATTATGCCTGGTTTTATTCATAAAAAAGGCACTATTGGAATTGTTTCACGTTCGGGTACATTAACTTATGAAGCTGTTGACCAGGTTACTAAAATAGGATTAGGGCAATCGACATGTATTGGTATTGGTGGTGATCCCATTATTGGAACAACCACATTAGATGCTATTAAACTATTAATGAACGATTCTGAAACAGAAGGAATCATTCTTATTGGTGAAATTGGCGGTAATATGGAAGCCGAAGCTGCAGAATGGATTAAAGAAAATGGAACAAAACCTGTAGTAGGTTTTATTGCAGGTAAGACTGCACCAAAAGGAAGGCGAATGGGCCATGCTGGTGCAATTATTGGAGGAAAAGGTGATACAGCAGCAGCAAAAATGGAAATTATGAAAGAATGCGGAATACATGTTGTCGATTCACCTGCAGAAATTGGAAAAAAAATGTATGAGGCATTAAAAAAATAATTCAATCTTTTTACTATTTTTACAAGCGGATTATACAAAACAATAATCCGCTTTTTTCGTTTTAAAAATATTGCATTAAAAAAAATTAATTTTCACACACTGAGCAAGAAAATTGTAAAAGATGATAAAAAACTGGGAAGATAAGGTTATCGTAATAGCTGAAGATGAGCAAATTAACTTTCTGTTTTTAAAAGCTGTTTTAAAACCCACTAAAGCAAAGATCATTTGGACAAAAACCGGAAGGGAAACCATTGATATTTGTAAGTCGGATAAAGTTGATATGGTGCTTATGGATATAAAAATGCCGGATATAAACGGACTTGAAGCAACTAAAGAAATTAAAAAAGAGTTTCCCAATATTGTTATTATTGCTCAAACAGCTTATGCTATGGAAGAGGATGAGCGAGCCAGCCTGGAAGCTGGTTGCGACGATTATATCTCCAAACCTATACGCCCTGATAATTTACTGATCATTATGGCCAAGTTTTTTGAAGATTAAAAGGCTATCGTAAATCCGATCCTGAATTGTGGATATTTATAAGGATTATCATCTGTTTTGTTCACATTCCAAAGTAAAACAACATAAGTTTTTGCTTTTTTACCCATCTGCTGAAAATATCCTCCACCCAATAAAATATTATGAAGCCAGTATCTTTTTTCTGTTTCAGGTAAATCATTAAAATATAAATAATTATAACGCGTATTTAATAGTTCGTATTCTGCATGAGCAATTAATCCTGATTGCATTCTTCCGGGAATAATTTCCCTAAAATCTTTTACCACTGCAAACTGCAAAAAAGCGCTTCCTCCATAAGAATGTGTCCTAAAACTACTATTACTAACATACGAAAATCTTTTATCGTTGGAATATTGATATTTACCGCTTATGCCAACACTTAAGCGCTCTGTTAACTGATTTCCCAATATTAAATTTATATCAACCATATCAAAGCTTCCAAAAGCGAACCATAAATATCCTCCCCAAAAAAAATAGGGCTCTTTAATTTCTTTAGGTTCTTTATCTTTTTGTGAACGATTATTGTTATTATTATCCTGACTAAATGCAATGGATGATATAAATATCATTAGGATTAATAGAAAAAAAGCATTTATTTTTTTCATGGTTATCATTTTTAATTTGCCAACAAATTTATAAAATGATTAAAAATAGTTAATTTTCCGGTATAAAAATTTTTAAGATTAAAGAAATGAATATTTTAATTACAGGAGCGAGTAAAGGTATTGGGTTTGAACTGGCAAAGCTTTTTGCATCAAACGATGATAATACAGTTATTGCGGTTGCACGAACAGAAGCTATGTTAAATGAGTTAAAAAATGCCTGTATTCGCGAGAATTTGAGAAGCAAACTTCGCATTGTTGTATTTGATATTGAAAATACAGAAGACTTAAAAAACAACTTTAAAAATGAAGTTCTGAAGTATGTTCATTCAATTGATATTTTAATCAATAATGCAGGAGTTTTAATTAATAAGCTCTTCCATGATAATACACTTGCCGATGTACTAAAAACATTCCAAGTTAATACTATCAGCCCTGCAATTATTATTCAGGAGCTATTACCATTAATAAAAGAGGGTACCCACAAACATGTGATCAATATTTCGAGTATGGGAGGATTTCAGGGTAGTGCTAAATTCCCGGGATTATCATTCTACAGTTCAAGCAAAGCTGCCCTGGCAAATCTTACAGAATGCCTGGCCGAGGAGTATAAAGTTGAAAACATTGCCTTTAATTGTCTTGCATTGGGAGCTGTAAATACAGAAATGCTAAATTCAGCATTTCCTGATGTAAAAGCTCCTTTAGAGCCTCACGAAATAGCATCATTTATTTACGACTTTGCGCTGAACGGAAATAAATTTTTTAATGGTAAAATAATTCCTGTAAGCAGCAGCACCCCATAACTAAAAATCAGGCACCAATTTATTGATGCCTGATTCTGTATTATGAAGTATAAAAAATTATTGATAAATTTTAGGTTCTATTTCGCCTTTCATTACCATTAAACCGTTCATGGCAAGAGCTTCCATTTCATCCTCGCCAGGATAAACAACAACTGGTGCTATAAAATTTACCATTTTTTTAATATAATCGACTAATATTTTGTCATATGCCATTCCACCAGTTAAAATGATGGCATCAACCTGCCCTCCTAAAACAGCACTTAAGGCACCAATTTCTTTTCCAAGTTGATATGCCAATGCATCATGAACTTTTTTAGCTTCCGCGTCGCCGTCTTTAACTCTCATTTCAACCTCGTAGGCATCGTTTGTTCCAAGATAAGCAACAAGTCCGCCTTCGCCTTTAATCATCTTTTTAACCTGTTCATGCGTATACTCTCCGCTAAAGCATAATTTAGCAACCTGTCCGCAAGGCAATGTTCCTGTTCGTTCGGGGGAAAAAGGACCGTCGCCGTCCAAGGCATTATTAACGTCGATTACTCTACCTTTTTTATGTGCTCCAACAGAAATACCACCCCCTAAATGGGCAATAATAAGATTCAATTCATTGTATGGCCGATCTACTGATTTAGAATGTTTTCTGGCAATTGCTTTTTGATTTAAAGCATGAAAAATTGAATGCCTGATAAATTCTGGATGGCCGGTATAACGAGCTACATCTTCCATTTCATCCACTACAACCGGGTCGGCAATAAATGCACGTGCTCCTTCGAGTGATTGAGCAATATTTTGAGCAATTAATCCTCCCAAATTACTGGCATGTTCGCCTAATTTACTCTCATGTAAATCACTAATCATTTGTTCATTCACTTCATAAACTCCGGATTCAATAGGTTTTACTAAACCACCACGACCTACAACAGCTGTTATCAGATCAATTCTAATATCTGCATCTTTAAGTTCTTTCAGAATAATATCTTTTCTAAAACTGAACTGATCAACAATTTTTTTGAACGGTTGTAAATCTTCAGCCGAATGCTTTATATTTTTCAGGAAAATAGATTTAGACCCCTGGTAAACAGCAATTTTTGTAGATGTTGAACCGGGGTTTATAGCTAAAATTCTTTGGTCTTCCATAATATATATTTTACTTTTTATGATTAACTATTTTACATTGCCGCAGCAAGCGCTATCGACATCATTTTACTTTTATCAGTATCGGCTCTTGAAGTTAAAACAATGGGTACTTTAGCGCCCATAATTACTGCTGCTGAAGTGCAACCACCCATAAACATCAGGGTTTTATATAGAATATTACCGCTGTTTAAATCGGGAGCCATTAGAATATCAGCATCGCCAGCTACCTCACTGACAATTCCTTTATGCTCGGCAGCCTTTTTTGAAACGGCATTATCCATAGCAAAAGGCCCATCGATAGTGCACCCCTTAATCTGCCCGCGGTTATTCATAACAGTTAACATTGCAGCATGAGTGGTAGATTCTATTTTAGGATTAACTACTTCCAACGGGCCAATTATGGCCACTTTTGGGTTATTAATCCCTAAGCGATGAAAAACTTCAACCGAATTATTTACAATATTTACTTTTTCGTCAAACTCTGGTGCTATGTTCATTGCTGCATCTGTAACACCGATTAATTTATGATAATAGGGTGATTCTATTAATGCAAAATGGCTTAGCGTTGCTCCTTTTCTAAGCCCGTTTTCTTTGTTTAAAACTGCTTTTAAAAGTGGTGCGGTGCTTACCAGTCCTTTCATTAATATCTCTGCTTTTCCATCATTTATAAGAGAAACAGCTTTTATTGATGCTTTGGCCGGATCATTCTCCTCATAAATATCAATTTTGGAAAGATCAAAATTGATCTCTTTGCTAATTTGCTCAATATCAGATTTATTGCCAACTAAAACAGGAATAATAATCCCCTGAAGATATGCATTTTTTACTGCTTCGAGAACGTGTTTATCGGCAGCGGAGGCCACAACCAATCTGCGAGTTTCTTTTCCTTTCGCCAAATCAACAATATCATTTAACGATTTCAATTTCATTATCTTAAATTTAAAAATTAAATATCATTTTAGAATTTCATGCAAAAATAGTGTTTAAATCTATTTTATAAAACCTATAACAAACCAGGTGACATTTTTATTAAATACTACTAACAATTTTTTGAGTATCTTGTGCAATTACAAGCTCTTCGTTAGTGGTTACCATAGCCACTTTTGTTTTTGAATGAGGTTTTGTTAATTCAAGGTCTACCCCCCTTTTGTCTTTATTTTTCTCAAAATCAAAATCAACACCCAAATATTCAAGATTTTCACAAACTTTTTCTCTCATTTCATAGCCATTTTCTCCAATTCCTCCTGTAAAAAGAATCAGGTCAACGCCTCCCATAGCTGCTGAATAAGCCCCGATATACTTAAGCACCCGGTAAACAAACATTTCGAATGCAATTTGTGCACGTTCATTCCCTTCTGCTGCAGCAGTTTCAATATCTCTCATATCGGATGATATTCCTGAAACACCTAACAAACCACTTCTTTTATTAATCATATTGTTGGTGTCCTGAATGGAAAGGTCTTCTTTTTCGGCAATAAAGAGTAATGCGCCAAGGTCAAGGTTTCCGGCTCGTGTACCCATCATCAGCCCTTCAACAGGAGTAAATCCCATGGATGTATCTATGGACTTTCCATTCTTTATAGCTGCAACAGATGCTCCGTTACCTAAATGACATGAAATTACTTTTTTCTCGGTCCAATCCCATCCTACCAGTTTGCATGCCTTTTTTGCAACAAATTTATGGCTGGTTCCATGGAATCCATATCTTCTAACTTTATATTTCTCATAATACTCATATGGAAGTCCGTATAGAAAAGCTTTGGGCTCCATTGTCTGGTGAAATGATGTATCAAAAACAACCACCTGGGGCACTTTTGGCAGTAATTTTTCCATGGCTAAAATACCTTTAAGATTGGCTGGATTATGCAGTGGTGCCAACTCTATGCATTCTTCAATTCGTTCTTTAACAGCAGGTGTTACCAGGGCACTTTCCTTAAAATACTGACCCCCGTGTGCAACCCGGTGGCCAACAGCTGTAATATCTTCTACCGATTTTATTACACCATGGTCTGGAGATAATAGTGCTTCCAATATTAAATCAATTCCTTTGGTATGATTATGAATATCGGCAGTAATATTAAATTTTTTATCGTTAAATGTTTTATGTTTTAGCTCTCCATTGCAAATTCCAATTCTCTCGACAATTCCTTTGGCTAACAAATCACCACTTTCAGAATTTGTCATATCCAGTAACTGGTATTTAATAGAAGAGCTCCCACAGTTTAGTACTAATATTTTCATTTTTTAAAAAGGCTTTATATTTTTTTATTTATTTCCTGCTGCCTGATTTGCAGTAATTGCAACCAGGTTAACAATATCACTCACCGAACATCCTCTTGATAAATCATTTATAGGAGCAGCCATTCCTTGTAAAACAGGACCAACAGCTTCTGCATGTGCCAAACGCTGAACCAGTTTATAAGCAATATTTCCGGTTTCTAAAGTCGGAAAAACTAATACGTTTGCTTTACCGGCAATTTCGCTGCCAGGAGCTTTTTTCTGCCCTATAGCTTCTATAATGGCAGCATCGGCCTGTAATTCTCCATCAATTTTTAAAGATGGGTCCATTTCTTTAGCCATTCTGGTAGCATTAACTACTTTGTCAACCATTTCGTGTTTAGCACTACCTTTGGTCGAAAAACTAAGCATGGCAATGCGTGGTTCGAACCCGGCAATTGCTCTTGTGGTAGCTCCTGTGGCTACAGCAATTTCTGCCAATTCTTTATCTGTTGGATTAGGGTGAACAGCGCAGTCTGCAAAAACAATTAATCCATCTTCACCAAATTCTTTATCTTTCAAAATCATTAAAAAAGCACCTGAAACAACACTTATTCCGGGTTTTGTTTTTACTATCTGGAAAGCAGGCCTTAAAACATCACCTGTGGCATTTTCTGCTCCTGCAACTTCACCGTCTGCATCACCATTTTTAATCATTAAAGTTGCAAGGTAAAGAGGATCTTCAACTAATTTAGCAGCCTCTTCGCGAGTTAAACCTTTCTTTTTTCTGAGCTCTACAAGCAAATCAATATACTCTTCCTTTTTTTCATGATTTTTGGGGTCAACAATTATCGCTTTTTCGATATGTTTTAACCCAAATTTCGCTGCTTCACTTTTAATTTGTTCTGGGTTTCCTGTTAGAATAACCTGGGCAATATTTTCTTCTAAAATAATATCTGCCGCTTTTAAAGTTCTTTCTTCTGTTGATTCGGGAAGAACAATCCTTCGATTATGCTTCTTGGCATTTTCTTTTATCTTAACTAATAAATCCATTGTATATCAATTGTTTATGTTAAATATTTTTTCGAGCTTAAAGTTACACAAAAAAGTCTTTTTTCTATCAAAATTCATATGAATAATGTCATATGAAAATGTGTTTCACAGCAATTTTTTATCTTTTTTTGCAATAAATCTTAAAATTTTATATCATTCCAGATTTTCCATGCATAATCGGCCTGAATTTTTAACATTTCAAATCCGTTTTTTATCTTACAACCCATTTTCTCGCCTTGTTGTAAAAACTTTGTTTTTTCAGGATTATAAATTAGATCGTATAGTAGATGTTTTTCTGTAAGTTCTTCGTAAGGTATATCTGGTTTTTGGCTAATGTGAGGGAACATGCCTACCGGCGTTGTATTAATTATTAATGGATGGGCTTTAATCAAATCTTTTGTAATGGATTGATAGGATATTTGATCACTGCCTTGCGGATTCCTTGAAACAACTTTAAATTTAATATTGAGCATATCAAGGCCATATGCTATTGCTTTTGAGCTTCCTCCCGACCCCAAAACTAAAGCATTTTTGTGGCAGTCTTGTAATAACGGTTTTAAAGATTCCATAAAACCTAAATAATCAGTATTATAACCTATAAGCTTAATACTTTGATTGATGCGATTAAACTTTATGGTATTAACAGCTCCAATTTTTTGTGCTGCCGGGGTTATTTCATCCAGAAATGGCATTATTTCCGATTTATAAGGAATGGTAACATTAAGCCCGGAAATGTCAGAGTTATTTTTTATTAAAAGATTGAATTCATTGATGTGATGTAATGGGTATAAATGGTAATAAATATCTCTTAAATCTTCATTTTTAAACTTTTGCCGGAAATATTGTGGCGAAAATGAATGATCGAGTTTTTTTCCTATTAACCCAAAAACTTTCATATAACTAATTTTTTATACTGGCAAATTTTTCAATTAAGGTTATTGTAAGTATGCCGCAACAAATAAAAACAAATGCAAAAACCGTTTCAGTATTTAGGGCTTGGGGAAAATACGGAGAATATCCCTGAACGATTTTTTCACCATTTTTCATAATAAAACCACCCGCTTCATTTACCCTGTAAATTTCATCTTTCCATGGCCAAAGAATACTCAGTGAACCCAGTATAAATCCTGTTAAGATGGCAATGGTATGGTCTTTAAATTTTTTATAAACCCAGGAAAGAATATGGGAGAATGCTATTAATCCGATTACTGCACCAATAATTACAGGGAATAATATTTCTATTTGGGCATTGTTTACCGCCTGAATCATCACTAATTCGTAATTGCCCATTAAAATAAGAATGAAAGACCCAGAAAGGCCGGGCAATATCATACTGCAAATGGCAACTACACCACAAATAACCAGGTAAAAAAATGAATCATTCTCAGTTGCCGGATTTAAAAAAGTTACTGAAAAAGCAACAGCAGTGGCAACAATAAATACAATGATTATTGTTATATTCCATTTATGAATGGTTCTTCCAACAAAATAGACAGATGCCAATATTAACCCGAAAAAAAATGCCCAAATATAAACCGGGTAACTACTAAATAAAAATTCCAATAATCTTGCAAGTGTAATCACACTGGCGATCATTCCCATAAAAACAGAAACCAGGAAATAGAAATCAGTATGCCTGATTAACTCTTTAATTTTGCCTTTAAATAACAACCTTATAGCTGTTCCATTAAAAGATTTAATAGCGTTAATAATTCGCTCAAAAATACCGGTAATAAGGGCAATGGTTCCACCTGAGACTCCGGGAATAACATTGGCTGCACCCATGGCAAAGCCTTTGGAAAGGTAAAGGATATGATTTAGTATTTTATCTTTCATGATCTCTTAAAAAAAAGCGAAAACCAATTTTTTGTTAAAAAGTGTTCTCGCTCACAGTTGTACATTTATTTATAATCCAATTTTAATTGTTTTTCCGGCTAACAATATATTTATTTAAAAGATTATCAATTGCAGTATTTTCAATTGCATTTGGATAAACAGAAAATATCTCAAAATAATCTGCAGGATTAATTTTCAATCCTCTTTCAAAAAACTGAATAGCTGGCTTGTTTTTTCGGGTTAAAAAATAACACCCTGAAAGACGAAAATATAATGCTGCATTTTTCTTATTTTTCTTTATGGCTCCGCTTAATATTGCAATGGCTTTATCATAATGTTTATTATTGATATAAGAATCGTTAAGCGCAATGATAAAATCTATTTCGTTAGGATCGATATCGTAAGCTTTCTGATATGATTTTAAAGCAAGCTGGTGCTTGTTCATCTCATTATAAATATTTCCAAGCAGGTAATGGTATTCAGGATTTGCCTGATCAATAACCAGTGCCTTTTTTATTAATTCAATAGCTATATCGTATTTCTGTATTTGATACATTATACTGGCTTTACCAGAGATTGCATCAGAAAAGTCCTTATTTTTTGCCAATGCCAGATCATAGTATTTTAATGCCAAATCTGTTTCACCAAGATTTTCATAGCAATTCCCAATATAAGTAAATATCTCGGGACTTTCACTATCCAGTTTAATATACTCCTGATAGTTTAAAATAGCTTTATGATACTCATCAGTAGCCGAATAAGCATTGCCCAGGTTAAAATATCCAAGCGAAAAATCGGGATTTATGGCTAGTGCATATTCAAACGCTTCAATTGCGTGATCGAAATCGTCATTTTTAGCATATAAAATACCCAGATTATACCATGCATTTTCTGAAAATGGCTCTTTATCGAGATAATGGTTATAAAATTTTAAGCTATTCTCAATTTCACCGGCTTTTTCGTAACAATAGGCAATATCGTATAAAATCATGATATTGAAAGGGTCGAGATCAAATGCCTGCAACAAATATTTTAGCGATATTTTGTATTTACCGATATGCTCAAACTCTTGTGCAATGGTATTAAGCGTATCTTCCTTATCTTCTTCAAAAGCAAATTCCACAGCCCTGTCGAAAGCCAATTCAGCATCTTCATATTGACCCAATGCATTACAAGCAGTTCCTTTAATTAAGTAAATTTCCGGATTTGCCGATTCTATTTTTTCAATTCCACTAATTATATGAAGTGCTTGCGAAGCAAGCCCTTTATCGATAAATACCTGTGCTTTTTTTAATTGAATATTAATAGACCCGGGGTGTTGTTTACATGCAAATTGTACAGCATTTAAAGCATTATTCGCTTTGTTTGATTCAATATAGTAGTCGATAATATTTTCAAACTCGTAAACATCAAAAAAATACTGCCGTTTATTTTTAAGCATATCCTCATAACGATTAACTAAATCGCTATATTCATCACCAAAAAAATCATCAAATTCTTCTTTCATATACTCCTAAAATTATGTCTGCAAAACTACTAATTTTAGATTGAATTAAACGTGATCAATGCTTTTTTTTCATTAATAATTTTGTGTCGATATTATGGAATTATATTTGGTAATTAATTCATTTTTCAGATGTTCTAACTCGGCAAATAAATATCTATCTGCCAGACTCTTATCCAAAACTTCAAAATAGTAATCCAAATCGGTTTCAAATTTTCCGGCAATACGAATATTTTTATTATTTAACCCATCGCTTTTTAGTTTCTGGCACATTTCTGTTAATCCATAATAGGCATCGTTAAAATAAATTAAACTTTGAGCATTTTCGGTTCCGAATAATTTAACCAAAACTTTCCAGGCAGTCTTATCTGCATTATAGTTGCCGGTATTCCAAAAATAATTAGATGCGGTTAATGCTTTAACAAGATTTGTTCGGGAAAGCGAATCAATATTGACTAATATTTTCTGATGCTGATTTAATTTATAAAATTCATGTGGATACTTCGCCTTATAAGGTTCAAACAAAGACAATACCCTCATTTTTCCCGAATAAAACTGTTTAATATCTTCATTTACAAATCTTAAAGTACTGTAATTTAAACTATTATCAAAAAGAATGGGTTTAGTTTTTATTAATTGATACATTCTGTTCCATTCTGCATAATCGATCGAAGAAGAGCAATAGCTACCACCTGTCCAGTATAATGAGATATTGTCAGGAATATTTCTTGTTAAATCGCGATAATAAAATTCTGCCTGTCCCATGCTCATATTAATCATATCAAGCCTGTTCCATGGCGACATAAATTCCAAATTTTGATTTAAGTTATGACTCAACTTTTGTAACAAATGGGTATGGTAATTCTGAAGATTCAGTGATATGTTTTCATTAGTAATAAAACGAACCAGCTCAGGACTGCACGGATCATAAGGTTGTTTATAATCTCCTTTAATTAAAACATTACTATGCCCGGATTCTGTCATAGTTAAAATTTTGTTGGTTATTAAATCTGTTTTTTGATTTACAATACTTTTATCCAATTTGTAACTTTTGCTTAAATCTGCTGATAAATCAAATTTTAATAAATCAATTAATATACTAACATCACTTTCAAAAATTTCAGTAGAAATATTTTTAAAAGGATAATGGTTTTGATTTTGCTCATAAGCTTCAAAATAAACCTGGTTAAATTTATTGTGGTTTAATAGATCCAGGTCCGATTGAAGATTTTTAACACTTCCTGAATATTGATGTAAAAGGAAACCGCGCTGAACAAAATCCGGGAAATCAATAATATTTGCACTATAATATAAAAATTCATTTTCATCAATCAGCTGGTTAAATGTTAGTGCCGAATTATAATTTCCTTCCGGGTCTTCACCATATAAAAATATGATATTGGGTTTATCCTTAATTTGATAAATAAAATAACCCTGCTGTTTACCATTTATTAGTGTGTCTGGTAATAATTGTTTATGATCTCTAAATAATTTTGTAGCTCCAACGGATATAATAAACTGTTCGCTATTATTTGAATTTATGCTAACGCCAGATTTAATTTTCAGTTTATTCTTTTGATAATGCTCTAATTTATTGACAAAAATTAAATCAAGGTTTTCTTTTATTTTTTGTGCAGCCAGTTTGGTTTTTTCATCGGCGTTTTGCGGTATATATATTTCTGGAAAAACATCGGGATTTTCAGTATCATAAAAAACATACGGCTCTAATTTAGTTATTTGCTTGGGTTCAGGTATTAAAAGTTCATATGCCGAAAAAGATGAATCAAAATATGGTTTTAATCGTTCCAGAAATGTGAAATTATCATCAGTGTAGGCAAAATTAACTTTATCGACCCACATTTTACCAATTCCTTTGAGTCCTATAAATATTTTAACATACCTGGCATCGTCGGGAATATCTCCGTCTAAAAAGGGAAATTTTGCCGATTGCCCATCTACTCTTCCCCATCCAAATTTATTTATATTCCAATAGTTAGAAAGATTAAATGATTTAAACCCGATATCAATTTTAGTGTTACGGAACGGGTCATTTTCGCCACTGCTGATTTGAATTTTATTTTTATCAAAAAACAGTAATCGGATATTAACTGCATCGTATAACTTAGTGCCTAAGCGTGCCTGATTAGGACAAATATTTTCCAGCTTTAAAAACATATCCAGTGCGTAATTTCCGGGAATTACCTTGATATAATCGCTTATAATTCCTACTCCAAGATCTTCAATTTCATCAGCCTGTTTTCGTACAATTTTAATGGCATGAGTTCCATCATAAACTTCATCAATGCTATAATTATTCGAATTTATATCGACCCACTCAACATTATCACCTACTTTTTTCCATCCGTTAACATCAAATGATTTTATCTTGCTTTTTTCGTAGTAAATTTTTCCTGTTTCAAATGATGGGTTAAATACCAAATTTCCGGGATTGGATTGGTGCTTACGATGTAACAAAGGAATAGACACAGGTTCTTTAGATGACCATGCTGCCTGGTTAAGGAATACTTTATCCTTTTTTTTACAACCGGAAACGATCGCAAGAACCATTATCAGGCTAAATACTAATCTTATAAATATAGGTCTACGATGCAGCATAATACAATTATAAATTATAGGATGAAAATACACGATAATTCATAATTAAAGTGGCTTTTTAATCAAAAGTTATTAAAAATCAAACGTTTTTTATTCACAAGTTAATTCTTTTTTTTGACTGAAATAAACATTTCACATAAAAAAACTTTAGCAAAAAAATATTACCAACAAATTACCAAAAGTGATAACCGAAGCTTAAGACAACCCTGTTATATTTTATGATGCGATCAATTGATTGCCCGTTATATTCTTTATAATTATGGTTAATTTGTAAAAATTTATAACCAATTCCGAAAGAGAATGCATTTTTTTGATTCAGATACAGTTTTAAACCTATTCCGGGATTAATAATATATCCACCTTCAGAATTAATATCCGAATCATAATAGGTATAATAGTCATAATCATATGGGTCCGGAGTTTCCAGCGGAATAGCATAACCACCCTGAAAATAAACGAAATGATTAATTCTTCCTTCAGTAAAATTATATTTTAAATCCATAACAATAGGCATATAAGCTTCGTTTAGCAGGTCTAAACCTAACCCCGCTCCAACAGAAACTCCATTTTCGAATCTGTAACCATTTAAAAACATTAGACTCAAAGGAGGAAATGGTGAATCAATATCAACAGAAAACAAAAAACCTATATTTAAATTAGAATAATAACCTTTTTTACGATATTCTATTGTTTTCCTGCCATGCTCGTTAAAAAAAGTGTATTCATCAGAAATATCTTCTTTTTCTATTTTTTCAATATCAGATTGATTGATTACCCATTTATCACCACAATTACTAAATAATGTTACAGACTGATTTGCTTTAATTTCAACTATTTTTCCATGCAAAATACTACCGTTAATTAAATAAACAACATCCTGTTGTTTTGTTTCCTGTGCTATTGTATTGCTTAAACTACCTATAAGTAAAAGAGATAATAAGATAAAAAAAGGAGTAATGGTTTTTAATTGCATTTTCATATATATAAAGTATTTTAAATTGTATGATAATAAATGATCTTTCACAACAGATGAGCAAAATAAAACCATGGTTGCGTTAATCGAATAATTTAATCATGATTTCAAAATAAACCAAATATTGAAATTCCATATGATATCCGAAAAAATTGGATATTTTGCTTAAATATCTTAATTTAGTAGATATTGAACTATTATTTTTATTAATCATATTAAAAAATATATTTTATGGGAAAACATGGAGTTGAAATATTGGATTTGGACGTAAAAAAACTCATCCAGATGTTAAACGAAGCTTTAGCAGAAGAATGGTTAGCATACTATCAATATTGGATCGGCAGTCGTGTTATTGAAGGTCCAATGCGAACTGATGTTGAACAGGAGTTGCAGGTTCATGCCGACCAGGAACTTAATCATGCCGTTATGGTTGCCGATCGTATTGACCAATTGGGTGGTACACCGGTTCTAAGTCCTGCCGACTGGATGAAACTCAGTAAGTGTAAATATGCATCACCTGAAGATCCATACGTAGAAGTTATTTTAGACCAAAACCTGGAAGCTGAGAGATGTGCAATTAATCGGTATAAAGAAATTATCGATTATACCTATGGTAAAGATCATACAACATACCAGATGGCAATGACCATTTTAAATGAAGAACTCGAGCACGAGCAGGAAATTGAAGACTGGCTTGGAGATCTTCATAGGATAAAAGAAGATTTCAAAAAATTAAGATTTTAATTTTCTGTTTTTACAATTTTTTAATAAACAACTGTCCAAAAAGTATTAAAAATAGAGGAACTACTTATTTTTTTACTTAGTGAAACCCAGGCTATGCCAGAAGGTTGATTTATGCCTACTTTGTTACCTTTGTGGTTATGTTAAACAATTTTATGTTTTTACCACAAGGGTCTCAAAGTGAATTCACAATTCCGATAGCTCCTAAAATCAACATGTATTTTAAGAGTTTCACAGCGTATCTCAATTTTAAAGCACAATGTTAGGTGATTTTTTTAGTGAGTTTTTGGTTATCCCAATGGCTATAGGGACTTTGATGAACTTTGTGTTACAAAAAAATCCTTGTTTAACTTAAGGTTTTTAGGAACTACCGGAACACAAAGGTAATATATGATTGCAAATCAGTATATTACTCCGTAAAATTAAGTATGAAACATCAGTAATTTACTATTATAACAAACATCATTATTAAGATAATAATTTATTCTTTCCATATTTGTCAAAAATTAATACCGGTTAATTTCCACCATTTAAATTTCGATCCATCATTTGATTTAAATTTAGAAAATACGCAACCTTTTTTTTTATTAACCCATCTTTCATTTGAATTAATAAACCAAAATTTCACTTGTGAAAAAAAATCAATTTAAACGGCTGTCTGTACTTTTTTTATTGGTAGTATTATTTATCCGCTGCGACGATAAAATTATTGAAACCTATATTGCCAACGTACCTGTTTATTTATCTTACGAAGAATTCAGAGCATCGGTAAAATCAGAAGAGCCAATCAATCTTAACCGTCCGGGGAAAATTTATTTCTATCAAAATTATTTATTTATTAATGAATATTTAAAAGGTATACATGTTATTGATAACAACAATCCATCATCGCCCGAGAATATAGCATTTATCTCAATTCCCGGCAATGTTGATATGGCAATAAAAGATGATGTTTTATATGCTGATAGCTATATTGACTTAGTTGCTTTAGATATCTCTGATATCAGCGATATTGAAGTTCTTAGCCGGAAAGAAGATATATTTCCATATGTACTTCCCCCATACGATGAAGACTACAGGGTAGATGAAATTGATTATGAAAAAGGCATTGTAATTGATTGGGAGTTAAAAAAAATCACCGAAGAAATTGAACAAAGAAATTATCCGGTTTATCCCTGGCTTAAAGATGGTTTTTACATGTCGAATGCCTATTCACAGGGTAATCCCAGGTATTCACCCGACAACTCTTCCATTGGAGTTGGCGGTTCAATGGCCAGGTTTACCATAAAAAATAATGCTCTTTATATTATCGATAATCATTCTTTAAAAGTATTTGATATTGGAGATTATAATGATATTTTAATTGCAAACACCTTATATACAGGTTGGAATATTGAGACTTTATTTCCATATGGGAATCATTTATTTATAGGCTCTCAAAACGGAGTTATGATTTATGATATTAGCAATCCGTTTTATCCTGAGTTTATATCAGACCACTGGCATATTACCAGTTGCGACCCTGTTGTTGTTGAAGGAAATTATGCGTATGTTACGCTGCGATCGGGGAATTTATGCGGTGCACTTGATGACAGGCTTGAAGTGTTAGATATTTCAGATATCATTAATCCGGTACTTATCAAGTCGTATACCATGGATGAACCATATGGTTTAGGCATCGATAACTCTGTTTTATTTGTCTGCGATGGAGCCTCCGGACTTAAAGTTTATGATGCAACCGATAAACTAAACATTACTGATAATATGCTGGCTCGCTTTAATACTATTCAGGCATACGATGTAATCCCGTTTAATGATGTATTAATGCTTATTGGCGATGATGGTTTTCATCAGTATGATTATTCCGACATTAATGAGATAGAACTTTTAAGTACCATCCCCGTTAATAATTAGAATTACCATAAAGGTTTGCACAAAAACAAAAAGGGCTTAAAACAGCCCCTTTTTTGTATACCTATTTTCAGGTTTTTATAAACGTGGATAAATATCTCCTTTAGCAGATTTAAGTGTATTTTGCAATAAGGAAACAATGGTCATGGGTCCTACTCCACCCGGAACCGGCGTAATATAAGAAGCTTTCTTCGAAACTTCGTCGAATTTTACATCACCCAGCAATTTCCAACCCGATTTTGTTTTATCCGATTTAACCCTGGTAATACCAACATCAATAACCACAGCACCTTCTTTAACCATATCACCAGTTAAAAATTCTGTTTGTCCCAAAGCTGCAATCACAATATCTGCTCTTGAGACTACTTCCTTTAAATTTTTGGTGCGGCTATGTGTTAATGTAACTGTTGCATTTCCGGTTTCTGATTTTTGACTTAATAAAATACTTATCGGTTTTCCAACAATATTACTTCTGCCAATGACAACAACATCTTTACCGGATGTTTCAATTTGATAGCGCTTTATTAGTTCAACAATTCCTGCGGGTGTAGCAGAAACATACGATGGCAAACCGATAACCATTCTTCCAAGGTTAATTGGGTGAAATCCATCAACATCTTTTCCAGGTTCAATGGCTTCGATAATTTTTTGTTCAGAAATATGTTCCGGTAATGGCAATTGCACAATTATACCGTCTATATCTGCATTTTTATTTAATTCATCTATTTTTCTCAACAAAGTATCCTCGGCAATATCATCTTCAAAACGAACAACTGTTGAGTTAAAACCAACTTGCTGGCATGCCTTTTCTTTATGCCCCACATAAGTTTCGCTGGCACCATCATGACCCACAATTATTGCTGCTAAATGTGGAATTTTACCTTCATTTTCTTTTATAAATTCCACTTCTTGTGCAATTTCTTCCTTTATTTGCGAAGAAATCTTTTTACCATCAATTAATATCATCCTGTCTTATTTTTAAAATAGAATTTCAAACTAAATATAATACTACATTCCAGGCATTTTGTTCATTAAACTACCCATTCCTTTCCCATTTTTCATCATCTTCATCATTTTCTTGGTCTCGTCGAACTGTTTAATCAACCTGTTTACTTCCTGAATATCGTTTCCACTACCAGAAGCAATTCTTTTTCTCCGGCTGCCGTTAATAAGTTTTGGATTTTCTCTTTCTTCTGGTGTCATCGATTGAATTATTGCTTCGATACCTTTAAAAGCATCATCGTCTATATCAATTTTTTTAAGCATTTTACCCATGCCTGGGATCATAGCAGCAAGGTCTTTTATATTACCCATTTTTTTAATCTGCCCGATCTGAGAAAGGAAATCGTTAAAATCAAACTGATTTTTAGCAATTTTTTTGCCTAATTTCCTGGCTTCTACCTGGTCATATTGTTCCTGTGCCTTTTCAACCAGAGAAACAATGTCTCCCATACCCAGTATACGGTCAGCCATACGCTCCGGATGAAACACATCAATGGCATCAAGCTTTTCGCCAGAACCAATAAATTTTATGGGTTTATTAACAACCGACCTAATTGATAATGCAGCACCACCGCGTGTATCACCATCAAGTTTAGTTAACACCACTCCTTCAAAATCCAGTCTGTCGTTAAATTCTTTTGCTGTATTAACGGCATCCTGTCCTGTCATGGAGTCAACAACAAACAGGGTTTCGTGCGGATCAATGGCTTTTTTTATAGCAGCAATCTCGTTCATCATCTGCTCATCAATAGCTAAACGTCCGGCGGTATCAATAATTACAAGGTTATTGCCGTCTTTTTTTGCCTGCTTAATCGCATTTTTTGCAATTTTAACAGGATCTTTATTACCATCTTCGGTGTAAACCGGAACTTGTATCTGTTCACCCAATACTTTAAGCTGGTCGATAGCTGCCGGACGATAAATATCGCAAGCAACCAGTAAAGGAAATTTTTGTTTTTTTGATTTAAGATGATTGGCCAGTTTCCCAGAAAAGGTTGTTTTACCAGATCCTTGCAAACCAGCTATTAGAATAACCGTAGGATTTCCTTTAAGATTGATATCCATAGCCTGTCCACCCATGAGCTCAGCCAGCTCATCGTGAACAATTTTTACCATCATCTGCCCGGGTTTTACCGCATTTAAAACATCCTGGCCCAGTGCTTTTTGTTTTACCGTATCGGTAAATGATTTGGCAATCTTAAAATTAACATCGGCATCCAGTAATGCCCGTCGAACGTCCTTAAGTGTTTCAGCAACATTAATTTCTGAAATACTTCCCTGCCCTTTTAATATCTTAAATGATTTCTCTAGCCTATCCGATAAATTTTCAAACATAGTATTTAGTTTTTTTACTTTTGCAAAAGTATAATTTTAACCCAAAAAATACATACAATTTTAACGCTAATCTATTAGCTTGATATCAATAAATTCATAAAATTACATCCGCTCAGGAACATCAATTCCAAGCAAATCCATTCCGGATTGAATGATTTTACTCACCTGCTGAGACAGCAATAATCTGAATTGTGAAATGATCAAATCTTCTTCGCTAAGTATTGGATGATCGTGGTAAAATTGGTTATATTCTTTAGCCAGTTCGTATACATAATTGGCTACCGTTGCAGGACTGAAATGATTAGCTGCCTCTGCCAGTACTTCCGGATATTTATGAATAAGCTTGATTATTTGCAATTCTTTTGGCGATATTTTAGCCTTTTGCGATATCAGGTCAGGAATGTCCTTTCCTTTATCTTTAGCTTTTTTAATTAAAGATTGTATCCTGGTAAAGCTATATTGAATAAAAGGTCCTGTGTTTCCATTAAAATCGATAGATTCTTTAGGATTGAAAGTCATGCTTTTTTTGGGATCTACTTTAAGAATAAAATATTTAAGTGCTCCCATCCCAATAGTTTCAATTATTTTGGATTTTTCATTTTCATCAAATCCGTCTAGTTTACCAAGTTCATTAGACATTGCCTCTGCCGTTTGAATCATTTCGTCCATCAGGTCGTCGGCATCTACTACGGTTCCTTCGCGCGATTTCATTTTTCCTTCAGGTAACTCAACCATTCCATAAGATAAATGATGTAGGCTTTCTGCCCAGGTAAAACCAAGTTTACTCAGAATAATTCTTAAAACCTGAAAATGATAATTTTGCTCATTCCCTACCACATAAATTAACTCATCAGCATTAAAATCGGTGAATCGTTGATGT
>JAWLEM010000014.1:0-4818 GCA_041686115.1 Bacteroidales bacterium | reverse complement strand
TTACTCAGAATAATTCTTAAAACCTGAAAATGATAATTTTGCTCATTCCCTACCACATAAATTAACTCATCAGCATTAAAATCGGTGAATCGTTGATGTGCAGTGCCTAAATCCTGGGTCATATAAACCGATGTTCCATCGGACCGAAGAAGTAATTTTTCGTCTAAACCTTCATCGGTTAAATCAGCCCAAACAGAACCATCTCCTTTTTTGAAAAAGATTTCCTTTTCAAGTCCTTTCAGAACCAGTTCCTTGCCCAGTTTATAAGTGTCCGATTCGAAATATACTTTATCAAAATCAACGCCCAGTTTTTTATAAGTGATATCAAAACCCTTGAGCACCCATTGGTTCATTGTTTTCCACAATTTGATAACTTCCGGGTCCCGGGCTTCCCACTTTCGGAGCATTTCCTGTGCTTCAAGCATTAATGGAGCATTTTTCTTTGCTTCTTCTTCGCTTATACCACTACTAATAAGCTTATTGATTTCTTTTTTATATTCCTGGTCAAATTTCACATAAAAATCACCAACTAAATGATCGCCTTTCTTATCTGCTTTTTCAGGATTAATTTCATCGCCCCATTTTTGCCATGCAAGCATTGATTTGCAAATATGAATTCCCCGGTCGTTTACAAGATTTACCTTACTTACTTTATGGCCCTGAGTCTCTAAAATCTTAGCAACCGAAAATCCTAATAAGTTATTTCGTATGTGCCCCAGATGAAGCGGTTTATTGGTGTTTGGCGATGAATATTCAATTAAAATTTTTTGCGAGTTTGGATTTTCAAATAAACCATAATTTGTTTCCTTAGCAACAGAATTTAGAAAAGAAATCCAAAATTCATTATCAATTAATACATTAAGAAAGCCTTTAATAACATTATATTCAGCTATTTCAGCAACATGATTTTTCAAATATTCGCCTATTTCGTTTGCAGTTTGCTCTGGTGGTTTTTTAGAAACTCGTAACAATGGAAAAACAACCAGCGTAAAATCACCATCAAAATCTTTTCTTGTACGCTGAATCTGTATTGACTGGCTATCGGGAGTTGTTCCGTAAATTTTGCGGATAGCGTCAATGACTGTATTTTTAAGTATTTGTTCGAAATTCATAATTGTTGATAAGAATGACTAAAACCTTCAATAAATTTAAAGCGGACAAAGATAATTCCAAAATTATCATTAAACAAATTTATGAACCCGCGTAGTAATAAAAAAAAGTGTCCCGGCTAAGGACACTTTTAGAATAACTAAACTAACATAAAGTACTAAATATTCCAAAAATCAGAATCAACCATCCAGGGCTCAATAACTAAATTTTGCTCTTCGATTTCATCTGATTTCCAGAAATCATTATCTAACATCCAATCTTCAATTTCTGTATAATTTTCTGCTGGTAAATTTTGAATCTCATTTAAAAAACCAGCGTAATCTTTTGTTTCCGGTTTCCAGAAATCTTCATCCAGCATCCAACTCTCTAATTGTGAATTCTCTGCTTGTAGTTCTTCTGAATGATCAACTTCAAAACATTCGATGCATATATTCTCATTATTAACGACTCCATTTGCATGGATTAAATTTACAATTCCAACGAAAAATACCGCCAGAATTATTGTTTTTGTGGATTTGAAATATCTATTTTTCATATAAAACCTCCATTTTTTGGGATTATAAATTATTTTATTTTCGATACAAAGATACATTTATTTTTCTTATTTAGAAACAATCTAAATAAAAATAATGTTAAATTATTGTTAAGTTTTGCTTTTAGTTAATTAAACAAAAGTGGCCCGAAAAATTCCGGGCCACAAACCTTCATTTTTGATAAAATTTGGAATATGAAGGCAGGAAATTATTGATATTGTAACCAAATATTAAATTGCTAGAAAGAACTAAGCATGTAATTTTAAATTGTTTTCAGCATAATGACGAAAAAGAAAGCAATTTGATGCATGTATTTTATAATATTTTAATTACTTTGAAATTTTAAAACTCTACAGTGCAAATAAAGAAAATACACATTGTTTCGTTTACCATACCCTATCCACCAAATTATGGTGGAGTTATTGATGTATTTTATAAAATTAAAGCGCTTTGGGAAAATCAGGCGGAAATTATATTGCATTGTTTTGAGTACGACAGAGAAAAAGCCGAAGTTTTATTAAAATATTGTAAACAGGTTTATTACTATCCAAGAAAAAAATCATTTACAAATTTTTTATCGGTTACTCCTTTCATCGTTAAATCGAGATCATCGAACGAACTCTTTAAAAATCTTATGAATGATGATTATCCAATTATTTTTGAAGGAGTGCATACCACTTATTGTTTACCCCAAATTAAAAACAACCGGAAAATTATTATAAGAACGCATAATATTGAACATAACTATTACAGGTTGCTTGCCAAAAAGGAGATGAATTTTTTTAAAAAAATTTATTATTTAACTGAAGCACTTAAGCTAAAATTTTACGAAACTACTGTTTTGGCTAAAGGCTCTTTGGCTACCATTTCGCCCGGCGATCAGAGTTATTTTATAAATATTAACCCTAATTCATTTTTAGTGCCTGCATTTCACAGTAACAAAAAAGTTACGGCTCAAACCGGTTTTGGAAAATATATTTTATTTCACGGTAATTTGTCGGTTAATGAAAATATTCAGGCGGTTCATTATATCATTAAAAATTTATGCCCTAAAGTTGATTATAAGTTTGTCTTTGCCGGAAAAGACCCGGCAAAAAGTCTCATTAAGCGGGTATCAAAATATAAAAATGCACAAATTATTGCCAATCCCTCCAACTCTGAAATGGATCAATTAATCAATGATGCACATATAAATTTATTAATAACATTCCAGGATACAGGCATTAAATTAAAATTGATTAATGCTTTATTTAAAGGGCGATTTTGCCTGGTAAACAACCTGATGGTTAATAATACCGGGCTGGAACAGCTAACTGAAATTGCCGATCATGCTGCAAATTTCATTAAACAAATCAATTACCTTATGCAGCAACCATATGGGGAAAACGAATTAAACAAAAGAGAGCAAATTTTGTTAAAAATTGTTAATAATAACTTAAATGCTCAAAAAATAATAACTTTGCTTCAATCAAATGATCAACCTTAATATGAATCTTAAATTGACAATAAAAATGAAAAGTTTCAACAAAATATTTTTCACCATTGCATTAATTATTGCAGGAACTCAATTATATGCTCAAAATTACAAAATAGATGTGACCATAAGTGATTTATCCGATGCAGAAATTTATCTTGGATATTATTATGGCGATAAAACCTATGTTAGAGATACTACCCGGCTGGACAACAAAGGTAACGGTACATTTGAAGGCGACTCCCTATTACCACAGGGTGTTTATATTGTAGTATTGCCATCGAAAAACTATTTTGATATTCTTGTTGGTAGCGATCAAAATTTTGCGATTGAGACACAAAGCACCGATTTGATAAAAAACATGAAAATTAAGGGATCGGATGAGAATGTGGCATTTAAAACCTACCAGGAATATATGATGCGTGAGAATAAAAAATCATCAGAATTACAGGCTAAATTGAAAGAACTTGAATCGGACTCTGATTCTGCTCAATTAATAAGGAAAGAACTTGAGCAGATGAGTGCACAGGTTAAAAACAAAATAAGTGATTTGGAAAAGGAGCATCAGGGAGATCTTTTATCGGTTATTATTAATGTTGTTAAAAATCCTGAAATTCCGGAAATTGAAATACCTGAAGGTGCAAACAACCCAGATTCATTGCGATGGTTCCATTCTTATAATTATAATCGTGCACATTATTTCGATCATATCGATTTTAGCGATTCGAGATATTTACGAACCCCTGTTTTTCATAACAAACTGAATACTTATTTTACTAAAATTTTAATTCAGGATCCTGATACAATCAATCACTACATTGATGTAATTGCTAATAAATCAGCGGATGATGATGAGATGTTTCAATATGTAATGCGGTATTTTATCAATACTTTTCAGAGAAGCAATATAATGGGTATGGATAAGGTTTTTGTGCATGTAGCCGAAAACTATTATTTAACTGATAAAGTGGACTGGATTGACGACGAAACGGTTGAAAAATTGAAAGAACAAGTCGCCAAATTACGATTTAACCTTATTGGGAATGTAGCACAAAATTTAAAAATGGAAACCAGTACAGGCGAATATGCATCGCTTTATGATATTAATGCCGAATTTACCATTTTATATTTTTTTGAACCGGATTGTGGGCATTGTAAAAAGGTTACACCAAAAATCCGGGAAATTTACGAAGATTTCGACCGCTCTGAAGTAGATGTTTTTGCTGTGTATACCCAAAGAGATAAAGATGAATGGTTGAAATACCTTAATGACAATCAATTTGAATGGACCAATGTTTGGGATCCCGATAATCTAACAAATTTCAGATTCTTTTATAATATTTACAGTACTCCCACCATCTATCTGCTTGATAAGGACAAAAAAATTGTGGCAAAAAGAATCGGGCACGATACAGTAAGAAATATTCTGGAGATTGAGTTAGGTAAGAAAAACCAGTAAAAGGATAGTTGCCATTTAAACACAAATTGCTACAAAATCAATTTCTAATAATTAATTGTCTTTTGCAGCAATTTGTGTTTTAGTGTGCCTGTCTACCCTTTCTATCTTTATACAAACAATAAACAGCATTATGAATATAATTTTATACTCTAGTCTTTATCGGAATCTTTAATCAGTACTGAAAAAATAAAGAGTACAATTACCGATGCAACAAAAATAACAAACAACGATGTAAATATTTT
>JAWLEM010000013.1:23826-27403 GCA_041686115.1 Bacteroidales bacterium | reverse complement strand
CTGGCCATTTTCGCCAGCTTCAATAAAACTCATCAATTGATCATAGTCATTATCAACAAATAAAAATTTATTGCAACTACCAATTAAAATTCCAAGCTCATCTAAATCGTAATTTTCACTGGTTGCCGAGTAAATATAAACGTTTGTTACATCTCTGGATTCAAGTTGTGTTTTAAATTTTTCGGCCATAGCATGATCCGATTGAGTAATAATTAATATATCCTCATCAGGATTTCCACAGCCATCAACTAATTCGTTCAATAAAGTTAAATTGTAGGTAATATTGTTATTACCCGAGGCAAGAACCACATAATTTCCTTTTTCTTGCTTTTTGGGAGGTGTAATATCCTCGGAAAAGCCAGTGATTTCAAAAGAATTAAAATTAATTGAATTTCCTTGCAATAATTGAGATACATGAATAGAATCAGCAATGAGTTTGGAATTATTTTGCAAAAAAGTGTTATCAGAATAAACTTTATAAATGTTAACACTACCTACACCATAAGCAGTACCTATATTATTTTCATCAATTGTCATAGCGGTCATTTCATCAACACCTACACCAATAATAGTCTCGTTTTGATTAAATTTCCAATTGGCCATAAAGGCTACCAACCTAGGGAACCGAAACCGACGAGTAAAATGCGAATCGAAAATATAACCCGGGAATAAATTTAAAAAATCATCACGAAGAGTAACGTCAGAATTTTGGGGATTTTCAATACAAATATCGGGTTGTGCAGAGCTGCCTAATGCAGCGTATATAATATTTGACATAACAGCCAAGCCTGCTGATGTACCACAAACAACACCCCCATTATCAAAAATATATTGAATTGCTTCCTGAGTTTTGGCGTTTTTATAGGTGTTGTAATAATTAGATTGGTCGCCACCTTTCAAAAATATTACATCGTAATTTATTAATGAATCATAAGTAGTCTGTTGATCTGCAATAGAAATATCATCAATTGTAAAATTTTTAGCGGTAATGGCTCCACACTGATTGATAAAATAATTGGGCAACCAATCGGACGCATCGTAATAAGAAACAATAGCCACTCTTTTATTTGCAGATTGATCAACAGCCCATTGATAGGCCGCATGATTCCAACTATTTTCCGTATCTTTTTCTCCACCACCTCCAATTAAAAGCAGTTTACCCTGCCCAAACAAATTCAAGCAGCTCAGCAACAAAATAACTAAGAGTATATAATATCCTTTCATACTTACAATTACAGATTGTAGATAAAATTAAAAAAATGGGGGAATATTTCATCCCCCAAATGATAAAAACAAATTATTTACTTTATTCTTTAATAATTTTTGAACTTTTTAATATACCTTTTTCATTATAGAATGACACAAAGTATAAGCCTGAATTCAATTCAGAAAGATCCAGATTAAGGTTTTCGTTTCCATTAACCTCTATTTGTTTGATTTCCTGTCCAAGTGTATTAATAATAGATATTTGATTTACCCCTTCGATATTTTCTATAATTAACATGGATTTTACAGGATTTGGGTAAATATTCATATCTTTCAATACAACATCACCAATACCTACTGATTCTTCAATATCTCCAGCTCTGGGATTTAAAGAGTAAATTCCATCTCTATTTGACACAATACCGGTAATGTTATATTCTTCACTTTCGGTAAATGTATTTTCATCAAGTGTTATTAACCCCATTGGAGCACCAACATAAAATGTGTTTGTTCCCTCATCATCGGTAAACGACCAGTAAATATATCCTTCAACAGTAACTGTATCGATAGCTACAGCATTATTAATTTTAACGAGTGATCCTTCGTATTTTTCGGCAGGATCATTTTCAACAGCAATTGTAGATGCAATATCTGCCCCTGTTATTTCTACAGCATCATATACATCATTTTCAGATGAAACTATATCGACCAATTTGGAAGGATACAGCTCAGATTGGTTATCATAAATATCTAACTCGCCTACAACAATAATTTCATCACCTTGTGCTACATTATCGGCGTTGAGCATATCATAAGTATTAATACCATGATGTGCACCTACTCCATCCTGTATCCAAACTCTGCTAGATGTTACTGCTGAAACAATACCTTTAAATGTTGCATTGTATCCGCTTTCTATCATTCCGTCTGGATTTGTAACACTTACAAAAGCAATTGGAGAAAGTCCTGCATAAAATTCAACCTGATCTCCAGTAGTTGTATTTGATAATAAATCGAGCGTGTTATCGCTTGTCATATCTGCTGAAACGGAAGCAATGACAATTTTACTATTTGCATCACTAATGGCAAAATCGGTAAAAGTTAAATCTTGCGAGCCAGATAATTCAAAATCTCCTATTGTAATATCTGCTTCATTAACTTCAGCATCATATACAAAGGCTATTTTATTAATACTAACAGCATATGCATCAATCAGTTTTGGCGGAATATATTCACCTACTCTGAAGTTATCCATAAAAACTCTTGAACCATTAGAAAGAGCTCTTAATGCTGCATAAACATTTTCACCTGCTGTGATTCCAGATATATCATCGATATTATATTGATATTTTGTCCAGTCAGTTACAGTATAAATGGTATCAACGTGTACTGTAAAGTCATCCGTATTTACTCCGGTTTTAGAAATTTCAACATATATAGTATCTTCATAACTAGCGTCATTTCCATATAACCAGAATGACATTACATCTCCGCTTCGAACTTCAAATTGTGGTGTTATTAACCAGTCATCTGCCTGGCCAAAACCAGATTCATAAGTATCAACCCAAACACCATTTGTTCCATCGAAACCACCTTCAGTTGTATCGGCCCAGGTTCCGGGGTTATTTCCTTCATCAATTACTGTCCAGTCAGCAGGGATACCATCTTCAAAATCCTCATTAATTAGATTTTGCTGATAAACTTTCACATTATCAATATTTAAATAAGAACCTTCAGAGTCGCAATAAATGGCAATATAGATTTGTTCGCCATCGCTAATATTGGCATTTGCAGTTAAATCGTATGAAAATCTCACATAATTATCTGCAGAAACACCTGTTTCAGAACCAACTGTTACAGTGAAATCAGCTACATCGGTTCCGGTTTTTGATACCAAAACAGTAAAATCATCCGGGTAACTGGAACTGGCAGATACTGCGTAAAATGCCAAATGATCACCATCATCAACAGTTATCTGAGGTAAAATTAGATAATCATCGGCTGGTCCCGGGTCATAGGTATCAATCGAAACACAATTTGTGCCATCAAAGCCATAACCTCCATCTTCGTAGAACCATGTGCTTCCATCTGAATTGTTGTCAACTATAGTCCAGTTGGCTGGTAATTCAGTATTAAAATCTTCATCAATTTTAGCCTGAGAAAAGGCAAAACTGGTAAGAGCTATTAGCCCCATAAAAAGTATTAGTTTTTTCATAAGCATATAGTTTTAGGGTTTGTAATTATTATTAAAAGAGAACAGGATTATTATCCTATTCTCTTATTTATCAATAATTTAATCTAATTCAATTACTAGAATATCATCTATACCAAGTGTACTGCCACCCGGATGTGGTGTCATCAATCTAAATCC
>JAWLEM010000013.1:0-23726 GCA_041686115.1 Bacteroidales bacterium | reverse complement strand
CCATCGCCAAAATCCCAATAAAATGTTGGATCGCCTGCTCTATCGGGTACCGATGATGTATTACGAAACATGATCACATCAGGAGCTACAAAATTGTTTTGTGCAACAATTTCGAAACGAGCAACTGTGCTTGGATCGGGAACAGGAAAATCATCCGTATAATCATCACAACTAAAATAGCTTACTGCAATAAAAAATAGCAATATGGACAAAAGCTTATATTTTATTTTCATAATCATTTGGTTTAATAATTTCCGTTTTGTTCAATTAATTCATTTGTATCAATTTCAGATTGAGGAATTGGAAACAACCAGTTGTTATCATCCATATTCCCTGTAGATGGCAAAATATCATCAATTCTGCCAGTTCGGCGTAAATCAAAGAATCTGTGTCCTTCAAAGGCAAGTTCCAATCTTCGTTGTTGTTCTACAGCCAATCTAAAAGCATTAGAAGTAGGATAACTTGACGCGTTTATAGCACCCAGTCCGGCTCTTTCGGTTATAGCGCTTAACATATCAAAAGCATCTCCGTTAACAACATATGAAATTTCATTTAGTGCTTCGGCTCTGATTAAATACATCTCTGCCAAACGGAATAAAATAACATTGTCTTTCCCTTCTGTAAGGTCGCTATATTTTGCAGAGTAGTAGTTTCCTGATGATTCAATAACTGTAGCATCCAGTCTATTATCAAAACTTTCAAAAGCATCGTAGATACTGCTCTCTTTTTCTTTTGAATCCCATGCCTGTACTTCAATTCTACTTCCATTTGCATTGGTCCAATCAGCAATGGCATTTTGATCATCATCATTTTTAAAATCAATCTGGAAAATAACTTCATTAGAAACACTTGATTCATCAAATATATCTCCATAGGATGTTGAATCTTCAAGGCTGAAATTGTTACTCTTAATCACTTCCCAGGCTTTATCGGCAGCATCCTGCCAATGATTTTCAAATTCGCTCATATAAAGATAAACTCTTGCCATCAGGGCTTTTACTGCGTATACATCGGCAAAAGAAGGATTTTGGTTATATCCGGATTCACTAAGCAACAATTCAGCATCTTCCAAATCGCTAAGAATTTGATTATATGTTTCTAATTCAGATGCCCTGGCAATATTTAAAGATTCCTGATCAGTACTTTTGGTGGGTTCCAGTTTTAAAGGAACTCCTCCAAAATATTTTGCTAATACTGAGTAGCTTAAACCTCGTAAAAACAGGCATTGCCCTTTATAATAGTTTTTATCAACATCATCAACGTTATCAAGGGTTTCAAGTTTATCCAGTATATTGTTAACGATATTTATTTCATCGTAACAACTATTCCAGATTCCTTCTACATAAATATTCGTTGCTAATAATTGATTGTTATCAATCTCGGCATATTCTTTTTTAGATCCCACATGGATCCAGTTATCAGCCGTTAAGTCGCCGAATATAATGCCATCTTCGGCAAATGGTGTTGACTGCAATTCATGATATGCACCATTGACTGCAAATTGTAAACTTTTAAGATCAACGATAGCATCTTCATCCATGATCAAGTTCGAAGGTTCAACATCCAGTACTTCACAACTTGAAAATGTGATTAACGATAAAATGATTATTAAAAATGTATATTTCATATTCATCAGTTTTTTAAAAATTCATTTTAATACCTAAAGTATATGTTCTAACCTGTGGATAGGTAAAGAAATCGACTCCACGAACAACGTTGCTAATTCCTGAATAATTCACTTCAGGATCCATTCCGCTATAAGGAGTTAAAGTATAGAGATTTTGTCCGCGTAAGTATATCCTAAAAGAGCTAATATAACCACCCAGTTTTTTCAAATATTTTTGCGGCAGGTCATAATTAAACGACACTCTTTTTAATCTTAAATATGAACCATCTTCTATGTAATGCGACGACACCCAGTTATTTGAAGTTACACCGGCTTTGGGAACATAAGTTATATCTCCTGGTTCCTGCCATCGGTCTTTTACAGTAACAAGCTGATTATCGTTTGAGATCGTCATATTTTCAGCATATTGCCTTACTCCATTAAAAATTTCATTACCATAGGTATATTGAATAAAAATATCCAGTGATAAATTTTTGTAAGTAAACATGTTATTAAAACCTCCTGAAAAATCGGGATTTGGATCACCAACGATCTGTCGGTCTTCATCACCAATAACACCATCTCCGTTTACATCTTCGAAAACCAGCTCGCCGGATGAAGGATCAACCCCTAAACTCTTGTACATATAAAATACTCCAATAGGCTGGCCTTCAATTAAGGTATTATTCCCCCTGCCCTCCGGAGTTGATGGTTTATCTCCATATAGCTTAAGAATTTCATTCCTGTTGAAAGAAATATTAAAATTGGTAGTCCAGGTTAAATTACCGGTTAAATTCCGGGTAGTTAAATCAAATTCCATCCCTTTATTTTCAAGTTCACCAATGTTATCGGCATATGATGTAAAGCCTGATGAGCCAGGCAATACTCTGAATAATAACAAGTCTTTGGTATGATTATAATAGAAGTCTGCCGATAGAAGTATTCTGTTTTTATATAAACCTAAATCGATTCCTGCGTTTGTATTTGATGTTGTTTCCCATTTAATATCAGGGTTTGATATCTGTCCAGGCACAGTTCCGGGTGAACCATAATAATTTGCACCTCCGCTATAAACATCCAGCGATCTGAAAGCGCCAATATTATCATTTCCTGTTAATCCATAGCTCAACTTAAGTTTAAGCTCGCTAATAAGTCTGCTGTTTTGTAAAAAATACTCTTCGTTTACACGCCATGCAAGTGATACAGCTGGGAGATAAGCATACCGGTTATTTTCACCAAAATTTGACGAGCCATCTCTTCGTAAACTCACATCCAACAAATATTTATTGTCATAATTGTATTTAATTCTTCCAAATAATGATTCTAGTCCTGATTCGTAACTGGATGCATCTGTAGCTCCTGCATCAATAAGTGCGGCTACATCAAGGTCTCTTGTTTCATTGGATGGAAATTGTGTTCCTAATATATAGGATGAATTTTCGTCCCATTTTTCAAAACTATAACCTAAAAGAAAATTAAAATGATGAATATTATTAAATGACTTAATATAAGTTAAAGTACTCTGCTGGGTTAGTTTAAAAACTTCAGTAGCTGCGTCAACGCCTACACCATTGTCATTTATTGCAGATTTTACAAAGTTAGGTTCAAATCGTTTTTCTCGTAAAGAGTAATAATCGAATCCCCACTGATTTTTAAACTGCAGTCCCTCAAGAATATCATACGTACCATAAATATTAGAGATATTTCTAAATGATTTTGCCTGGTTGGTAACCGATTCACCAATAGCAACCGGATTGTCCCACCAACCGGTAGAAGCATAATTTCCTAACTCGTCTCTTACAGGGTAAACAGGAGGTGTTGAAATTGAATTAGGTAAAACACCATTTACAGATTGATCACCTCTAACACGATCATTAATGGAATAGTTAGTGCTTATTTTAGCGCCCAAATCAAATTTCTCGTTTACTTCATAATCAATATTAACTCTTCCGTTATATTTCTCATATGAAGTACCCAGAACTACTCCATCCTGGTTAAAATATCTTCCTGAGATATAAAACCGGGTATTGTCCTGTGCACCGGATGCAGATAATTCGTAATTCTCAATAGGTGCAGTTCTCAGCACTTCGTCCAACCAATCGGTATCAACATCAGGATCAAATTCGGATGGATTAACGCCAAGATCTACAATATACTCTTTAAATTCTGCGGCATTAAGCAAATCCAGTTTCTTATATATTTCTTGTAAACCATAATAAGAGTTAAACTCAAATCTGGTTTCCCCTTCGGTTCCCGATTTTGTTTCAATAAGAATTACTCCATTTCCTGCTCTGGCACCATAGATCGAAGCTGCTGATGCATCTTTTAGTACACTTATTGATTTAATATTATTGGGATTAATATCTGCAAGTGCATTAATATCCTGACCTTCCATACTTATCTGTCCATAATTTCCGGATGTAATTGGAATACCGTCAACAACATAGAGAGGCTGTGTACCGGCAGAAATTGAACTTATTCCCCTGATTTGAACTGTTGCGGCGGCACCCGGTGTACCAGAATTCTGATTTATAGTAACACCAGAAGTTTTTCCCTGCAGGGCAGATTCAATTCCAGAAGAAATGTTATTTTCAATATCTTCACTGTCAACACTTGCTATTGAACTGGTTAATAATTTTCTACTCGATGATCCGTATCCAATAACCACAATTTCATCCAGCTTAGTTGTTTCTTCGTACAATGTTACATTTATTTCTGTCTGATCATCTACAACTACTTCATGAGTTCTAAATCCAACAAATGAAAAAACAAGTGTAACGTCTTGTTCCGGAATATCAATTGAATAATTTCCATCCAAATCAGTTGCAGTACCAATAGTTGTTCCTTTAACAAAGACATTAACGCCGGGTAAAGGAGAACCGCTTTCGTCAACAACGGTTCCCCTTATATTTTTAGTTTGCGAAGATAGTTCTTTACTATTTGATTGTTTTGGGTTTAAAACAACCTGTTTATCAACAACTTCATAAACTATTCCGGAATTATCCAAAATTTTGTCAAGTAACTCATAGATAGTATATCCTTCTGCCTCTATACTAATTTTCTTACTAACATCCACCTTGGAATCGTTGTACATAAAATAAAAATCACTTTGTTTTTCAATTTCTTTAAACACCTGTTTTAGCGAAACATCTTTAAAAGAAAGCGATAGCTTAGTACCTTGAGCGTAATTACTTGCGTTGGAAATATTAAAATAACTAATAAGAAATAATCCTACGGCAAGTTTCAACAAAAAAGATATACCTGTCGGTTTTGTTTTTTTTGGTAACTTTGGTTTGCTTTTGACTTTTTTCATAAAAGCTTTAATTAATAATTAAACATTTTTAAAAACTATGTTCATTTTCTGCAGAATTCATTCGATTTAATTCTCTGATATTTCTATCACACCACCATTTATACTTATATTAATATTGGGTGTCGTTTTTTGAATAAGATTCATTACTTCAGTTATCGATTCATCAGTAATGGTTAGCGTATAATTATATTTATAACTTAGATTATCCTGAATCAAAAAATCTACATTATACCATCTTTCCAGGGAGTTTACCAAATCAATTATTGGCACATTATCAAAAATGAGTTTGCCTTGTTTCCACGATGTAAATTTTAATACGTCAACCTGATCTAAAACAAACCTATCTTCATTTTTATAATACACAGCTTGATGATTAGGAGTTAAAATTGCTTTTTGAACTTTTTCATTATCGGTATCTATTCTTTTTACACTCACCCTACCATTAACTAAGGTAGTTGTTATGGTTTCGTCGCAAGGATAAGCCAAAACGTTAAAACCGGTACCAAGAACTTCAATATCAATACTATTTGTTTTAACAATAAAAGGTTGTTCACTTTTTATTACATCGAAATATGCTTCGCCCTGCAGTATTACAATCCTATTTTCTTGAGTAAATTCTTTTGGAAATGTAATTTTACTTTCCGCATTAAGCCATACCTTAGATCCATCTGGTAACAAAAGTTCTGATCGCTGTCCACGCGGATTCTCTTTTTCTATCATAGCCATCTGATCAATTGATCCGGGCGTATATATCAAAAAGTAAACTAAAACAGCAGATGCAATGAGCGTAATTAAACCTGCAGCTGCATATTTCATGATGAATGTTCTGAATACGAAGCTTCTTTTCTTTTCTTCTGCTTTTGCTGAAATCCTTTCGTTAATTTTTTGAGTAATTTTGTCGTGGTTAGGCGGTGTGGAAACCAGTTTTAATTCATTATAGTTTTCCCACTGTTCGCGAAGCATTTCATCAGACTCATCAGAATCATGAATTTCCCTTCTTTCCTGCTCATTAGCAATGCCCCAATAATACTTGGCAAAGGTTTTTTTATTTATTTTCTTTTTCATTAGATACGCAAAGTTTTACTATTAATTTATGCTTTACATATCTATAAACACTTAAGTTTAAATTTACCCTTAAAATAAAAAAAAATTTAGTAGATGACGTTTTTTATTCATCGTCGAAAGAGAAGTATTACAGCATTTGGCAAATGGCAACAGAATCTTTACACTTCAAAATGCAGCCCGTCGTAGGCTAGTGATATTCCGCGTGGCAACTCTTCATTTACATCATGATGAAGGCCCATTTGATGGCTGATGTGGGTTATATAAGCCCGTTTAGGACTGAGTTGTTGAATCAGCTCTAAAGCTTCGGACAGGCTGTAATGCGAAATATGTTTTCTTTTTCGAAGTGCATTGATTACAAGGTATTTTGTTCCGATTAACTTTTCTTTTTCTTCTTCGGGAATGTAGTTTGCGTCGGTAATGTATGAGAAGTCTCCTATTCGAAATCCTAAAACAGGTAATTTATAATGAAAAACCTGAATGGGAGTAATCTCAACTCCTTTAACTTTAAAGGGTTCCAAACCTATGTTATGCAAATTTATTTGGGGAACTCCGGGATACTTATTTTCTCCGAAAGAATAAAAAAACTCCGTTTTAATCACTTTCTGTACTCTTGATTCGGCATAAATTTCAACAGGCTTTTGATTCATAAAATTAAAGGCACGCACATCATCAAGTCCAGCAATATGATCGCGATGTTCGTGCGTTATTAAAATGGCATCGATATCTTTCACTTTTTCGCGCAACATCTGCTGTCTGAAATCAGGGCCTGCATCAATAACAATATTAACGCCGTTTACTTCAACCAATGCTGATGTTCGTAAGCGATGATCGTTTGGATCGGTTGATTGGCAAATTTTACAATTGCAAGCTATTACAGGGACCCCTTGGGATGTGCCTGTACCAAGAATCTTTACTATCAAAATATTATTGTTTTTTGATTTCTAATCTTATGGATAAAAATAACAAATATAATAAAACTATTACTGCTAAAATGGCCGAAGGTATTGCCGCTTCTTTACCAAATAATGTTAACGCAGTAACCACCGAAAAACCAGAACTTTTAACCGTAAGTAATAAGACCTGAGTTATAGACCTGTCGGCTTTAATACCGGCTTTTTTCGAGAATAATTCGTAAATAGTACCTATTCCGAATGTAGCTGCTAATAATACAATAGATGATAATAATAAAATTATAGGATTGGAAAAGAAAACATCTCTGTTCATCCCAACAGCTGTAAAAATAATGATTGCAAATCCCCAGTCCACAACTTTTCCACGAACTTTGGCTACATATTTAAAAACAGGCTTAAATAGTAATAACCGGGATATTATTAATGGTACAAGAACCAATTTTATCATTAACATAAATAACGCCCATGAACTCACTTCGGCATTTTTAGAAAACAATTCAATAAGTGCAGGAGCAATAGCAATAGAAGCCAAAAAAGCGCCAAAAACACCAAGAATCGAATATTCGATATCTCCTTTTAATATCCCGGCAAACGGGATAACGGCAACCCCCGGCGGAGCAGCCACAATGACAACAAATCCCATGAACAGTTCTTTTGTAGGCATTAATAACCAGGCCAATACGAGTACAACAGTACCAAAAACAAAATAATTAAGCAAAGTACCTACAAGCATGGGCTTAAAGAGCTTTTTTATGGGCAGTAAAGCTTTGGACTCAATACCTGTAGTTGAAAAAATCATGGTAAGTGCAAGGACATATATTGTGTAGTCTTTTATATGCGAAGCATAATCGCCATATATCATTCCCATGATAACGGCAAAAACTAAAATAAAATTTCTGTTTAAAAAAATATTATAGATCAATTTCATAGTTTTATTTACTCTTTTATAGAAATGATTAAGTTAAAACCAGGATAAAATAAAGTAACATGAGTAACAATAAAAAGTTTCCTTCGATAAAAGTGATACAAATTTCGGGTAAATATTTAACTTAGCATAAAAAAGTTAATAAGGATGACTATAAAATTTATTTTTTTTAGCATTTTGTTTGGGTTGTCAACATTACAAACACTGAATAGCCAACCTGTAATTAGAGACACTATATTTTTAGCCGGAGAAAATAATCAATTCTGGGGTTCTTCATCCGAATTGGAATTAACAGGCTACTCAGATTACGGAAAATACGGGTCAACGAAATTAAGCGACAATAATCCGGAAACATGCTGGGCAGAAGGATCGGAAACAGATGGTACCGGAGAGTATGTTTTTATGAGTATTCCTAAAAATATTCGAGGAATAAAAATACGTAACGGATTTCAGAAATCGGAATCAATTTATAAGTCAAATAACCGCCCCAAAAAAATTAAAATTGAATTATTGGCCTGTTTTATGCCTTCAGGTTTTGTTACCGAAACACATTTTGGTTTTGCCATTAGTCAACCTATGGTTTCATTGACAAAAGAGCTGGATGACAAATTGGGTTACCAGGATGTAATACTGGATTTTGACTGGAATGATTTATATAAAAAGATCACTAAAAATAATCATTTTGATAAAGACCGTTTTATATTAAAAATTATAATTAAAGATATTTACAAAGGCAACAATTGGAATGATGCCTGCATATCAGATATCATTATAATGCAAAACCCTGTTTTTGATGTTACTGCTGATGAACAGGGTTTTATTAGAACTTTTAAAAATCAAACAGATACACTTTTTTACGATCCGGAAAATGTTTACCAGGTTATTGATCTCACAGATGATTCTGAGTGGATTATATTTATTCAAATGCCTGCGGAATTAGAAAACTCAAGAGTAGAAACCAGTTATAAATTGTATAATACTAAAAAAGAAACATTTATTGACACTGAAGATATTACTCAAATGTATGGTTTTGTTGAAAAAGATGGGAAAGTATACCTTGAAGGGGTAAATAATGATTTTGAGGATAAAAACTTTCTATTGGATGATCTGAAAATTAGTTCAAAAAACTTAGACTAAACACAAAACATTTATTCTTAATACCTTTCAAAAAAACACTGACTTAATGAGCGCTAAAATATATTTAATCCCAACGACATTAGGCGACAGCCCGGTTGAAAATGTAATTCCACAATATGTTGTAGATATTATTAATCAAACCCACCATTATATTGTTGAAAACGTAAAAACAGCCCGCCGTTATTTAATAAAAGCCGGGATACAAACAAAAATAGATGATCTTACATTTTACGAGTTAAATAAACATACAAGTCCTGAAAATTATGAATCATTTTTAAATCCAATTAAAGAAAATCATAATATTGGTATCATTTCGGAAGCGGGAACGCCTGGAGTAGCAGACCCTGGAGCAGACATAGTTTCTATTGCACATCGTAAAAATATTCCGGTTGTCCCGCTGGTAGGACCATCGTCCATTCTGCTATCTGTAATGGCATCGGGACTGAACGGACAAAATTTTGCTTTTGTAGGTTATATTCCGGTAAAAAAACATGAACGGATAAAAAAAATAAAAGCGCTGGAAATAAGGTCTAAACTCGAAAACCAAACGCAGTTATTTATTGAAACACCTTACAGGAATCAACAACTACTTAATGATATCATATCAACCTGTAACCCGGAAACCATGTTGTGCATAGCTTCGGATATAACACTTGTAAGTGAATTTATAAAAACCAAAAAGATAAAAGACTGGAGAAAAGGATTGCCTGATTTGAAAAAAAGGCCTTCAATATTTTTAATTCATCAATGATAACTAAAAAATGTCCACCTCTTCGATATACTGAAACTTCGCTCTTGCCATATCTTCTTCATAAATGGTTCCAAGGTCTTCCATTTCAAGATCATCAAATTCGTAATGCCACTTAACATCAATTGTTTTAATTTTATCGTTTTGATCAATGGCCGTGAGCAAATTCATCAGCTTTTTTGTTGATGAAGTATTTAAATACTCCAATTTTAGTTCAACAACCACATGCTCAGATTCAAGTTGTTTAACCCAATCTATTAATGGATCGTAGAATTTATGGACATCTTCGGGCAACGAACGGCCTTTTATGGTTAGGATACCATTCAATAAGAATTCAATCTCGGGTGTTGAGTCGGTACTTTGAATAACTAGGTTAGTCATAATCTCTCTCTGGTTCATTTATAAAAAATCAAACATAAATTTAATAAAAAAAAATTTGTATAAAAAAGTCATTCATCAAAAAAAATGTAGATTACAAGTAATTTAAAGCTTCCGGCCCTGTATTAAATAATAAATCAATGATACTTAAATTGGGTATGAAATGATGTTTTTCGGCAAATACCTGGAAATACTCTTTTGAGACAAAATCCGAATCGTCCAGCTCTTTTTTAGGATGAATGACTTCTCTAAAATCGTCACCATCAACTTCTTCGCCATGCATATACTTCTCTGTATATCTAATACTTAAATCTATTTCAAGTTGATCGGCAATGGTTTCGATCAAATCATGATTAAAATCGATAAGGAACTGATATTTTTTATGATAAAAAGGTTCAAAATAGTCGGCATAAAATTCGAAAAATGGCGATGACCGGTATGCTGACTCTATCGATTTCCAGTGTAATTTTCGCCAATTCGTATCATAATCAATATATAGATCCTTAATTTTGGTTTTGGTACTGGTCTTTTTTACCGGCACAGACAGAGTAAGCAAGCCATTGGCTCCATAAATATTACACCTGTTCCGATAAGTTTGTTTTATAAAATTTTCGTGTGCTTCAATCAATACTTCATCGTACTTTATCAATTTTGAAAAATATTGTAAAGGAGGCAAATAAGCAGTTGATAAAATTACCTGGTTTCCCATAAAATAAAACTGAATAAAAAACCGGATAGTTTCCTACCCGGTATAAATATACTATTTTAAGTGATTAATGTATAACTGAAAACATCCTGTTCCATCGAACTTTACCTAAAAAGCTTTTATCTTTATCTAGCGATAGCCAAATAAATACAGCTTTCCCTACAATATGGTCTTCAGGTACAAATCCCCAGTAACGTGAATCGGCAGAATTATGACGGTTATCTCCCATCATAAAATAATAATCCATTTTAAAAGTATAGGTATTGGCTAATTCGCCATTTATAAAAATTTTATCGCCATCAACCTTTAAATCATTATTTTCATATGTTTCAATTATGCGTTTGTACAATGGCAACACATCAATATTTAAATCAACCGTAACACCTTTTTGGGGGATATATAAAGGCCCAAAATTATCTTCTGTCCACGGATAATCTGCACTAAATGGAAATATACTGATATTCGCCATATTGATATTCGTATTTTCGTATTTTGTAACCGATGTAACCATTGGAAAATCCTTCAAATTTTTAACATTTTCTTTGGTTAAAGGAAGTTCGTACATTGAACTTGATGAAATAAATCTACGGTCATCAACAGCAATATCAAGTCTTTCGAAATGCTTCGAATTAATTTCTTTACCTTGTGTTTTAACAAAATAATCGTATTGCATTTTTTCAAAATGGGGTTGCTTTTCCCCATTAACATATACCTGTCCGTGTTCAATCAGCAATGAGTCACCAGGAATAGCCACACACCTTTTAATATAATTTTCACGTTTATCAACCGGCCGCACGGTAATATTAAACTGCTCCCAAAAATATTTTCGTGCTACTTTTTTATAATTATTAAAAGGTTTAATGGAGTTTCCCATCTGAATATCTCTTCGCTTAAGCTCATCGGCATATTGGCGTACTAACGAATAATAATCCTGGTTTTGCATTTCAAGCACTACAGTATCGCCGGTAGGGAAATTAAACACCACAATATCATTTCTTTTCACATCTCCAAACCCTGCAATACGTTTATAAGGTTTTTTAATCCATTCAACATACGATTTTTTATCCCTGGTTAATGGCAAAGTATGATGCGCAAAAGGAAATGAAATTGGTGTATTAGGTAATTTTGGCCCATAGCTCACTTTACTTACAAATAAATGATCGCCAACAAGCAATGTCTTTTCCATCGATGAAGTTGGGATTTTGTAAGCCTCGATAAAAAACATACGGATTAAAGTGGCAGCAATTACAGCAAAAATTAATGCATCAATCCACTCTATGAGTGCATTTTTGGCTTTGGGCTCATCTCGTTTTTTCCAAAATGTCCAATTTACTTTTTTGGTAATATGATAATCAAAGATGATGATTAATCCGAATAAAAACCAAAGATTCTTAATCCATATAACCCATAAAATATAGATAAGAGCCGTAAATCCAAATTTAAAATACCTGTTTTTTAATAGTTCTTTTAATGTCATCGTATATAAATTATATTGATAGTATATTTAATTAAGAAGGTCATCCATCGTAAAATAACCTTTTTTATTATGAATAAATTCGGCTGCTAAAATCGCTCCCATTGCAAAACCCTGCCTGCTCTTGGCATCATGTTCAATACAAATTTTATCGAAAGATGATTCATAAATTACTTTGTGATTTCCGGGAACACTGCCCTCTCTGAACGAAGCCACAGGAATTGAATTTTCATTTTGTGTGTTTTCTTTTTCCCACTTACTTAACCGGCCGATATTGTTTATTACACCTTTAGCCAAAGAAATTGCTGTTCCGCTTGGAGCATCAAGTTTTTGAGTATGATGTGTTTCTTCGATATTAACCTTATAATCAGAATAATTATCCATCATTTTTGCAAGGTACTCATTAACTTTAAAAAAGATATTAACCCCAAGGCTAAAATTTGATGCATAAAAAAATGTTTTGTTTTCTGATTTGCAAACTTCCACAGCTTTTTCAAAATCATTCATCCAACCTGTGGTGCCACTAACCACAGGCACATCTGCTTTAAAGCATTGCAAAATATTTTGGTAAGCATTTTCCGGATTTGAAAATTCAATAGCAACATCAGCCTGTTTAAATTGATCGGATTCAAATTCTTTCCGGTTATCCTGGTCGATTTTTAAAATTATTTCATGCCCTTGCTGCAAAGCCATTTTTTCAATTTCTTTGCCCATTTTTCCATATCCGATGATCACAATCTTCATTCTTGCTAAAGTAATTTTGGTGCAAATTATAAAACTTTATCAATAATTATTGTAAAAGTATCTTAATTAATGTTAAATGACCTGTTATTAAGAAATTAAGATCACCACATTATCTATAATTTTCAAAGGTAAATAAAAAAAAGGGAAGCAAAAACGCTTCCCTTATTCGAAATAATATTCAATATTTTATTTCTTAACCGTTTTAATTACTTCGGCAAAAGCTTTTGGGTGATTCATCGCTAAATCAGCTAAAACCTTTCGGTTAAGTGCAATTCCTTTTTTATTTAATTTACCCATAAAATCAGAGTATGACATTCCGTGTTCTCTAACACCTGCATTAATTCTCTGAATCCAAAGAGCTCTGAAATTTCGTTTTTTCGTTCTTCTATCGCGGTAAGCATAAGTCAAACCTTTTTCCAGGGCATTTTTAGCTACCGTCCATACATTTTTTCTTGCACCAAAGTACCCTTTGGTAAGCTTCAATACTTTTTTTCGCCGTTGTCTTGAAGCAACTGAATTTACTGATCTTGGCATAATTTTTTGCTTTGTGAATGGTTAGCGTCCGATCGTTTCGGAACTTTTTTCTGCTAATTCATTCTGATTAAACACTAATAAATAATAAAAATTACTTCATGGCTAATAATAACTTAGCACTTTTTTCGTCAACCTTACTTACCTGTCCGAAATAACCCAAATTTCTTTTTCGTTTAGTCGATTTTTTGGTTAAAATGTGACTTTTGTAAGCATGTTTTCTTTTAATCTTCCCAGAACCGGTTAAGCTGTATCTTTTCTTTGCTCCCGGATTTGTCTTCATCTTTGGCATTTTTCAACTATTTAAATTAAAGTTAACTATTTTTTACCTGATTTAGGTGTTAAAAACATGATCATTCGTTTCCCTTCCAACTTGGGCATTTGCTCTACCTTAGCAATTTCTTCAAGCTCTTGTGCTAATCTAAGTAACAAAATTTCACCTTTTTCTTTAAATAAAATGGTTCGTCCTTTAAAAAACACAAATGCCTTAACTTTTGCTCCTTCTTCAAGAAACTTTTTTGCATGATTTAATTTAAACTGGTAATCATGCTCGTCGGTATTAGGGCCGAAACGAATCTCTTTAACAACAACTTTTTGAGTTTTTGCTTTTAACTCTTTCTGTTTTTTCTTTTGCTGATAAAGAAATTTCTGATAATCAATAATTTTACAAACAGGGGGATCGGCATTTGGCGAAATTTCAACTAAATCCAGTTCCATCTCATCTGCCAATTTTATAGCATCCTGAATTGAATAGACGCCTTGATCTTCAACATTATCCCCTACAACTCGAACAACCTGTGCACGGATTCTATTGTTTATTTTGTGCGTTGGTTCTTCTTTTCTTCTAAATCCTTTTTTAAATCTTGGTCCAGCTATGGCTTGGTCCTCCTTTATTTAATTAATAATTAGTTTATTTTATGAGCTTCTGTTTGAGCTTTTACTTCGTTATTAATAAACTCGGCAAATTCTTCTAATGGCATACTGCCCTTATCGCCTTCGCCTTGCTTACGCACCGAAACAGTCTCGTTATCAAACTCTTTTTCACCAACTATTAGAAGATAAGGTATCCTTTTTAGCTCGTTATCACGAATTTTTTTACCAATCTTCTCGTTTCGGTCATCAATAATGGTGCGAATATCGTAATTATTTAGGAATTTCAAAACTTTTTTTGCATAATCATTGAATTTTTCACTTAACGGAAGCACAACTACCTGCTCGGGATTTAACCATAATGGGAATTTACCGGCTGTATGTTCAATAAGTACAGCAACGAACCGCTCCATAGAACCAAACGGGGCACGGTGAATCATTACAGGGCGGTGTTTTTGATTATCGCTTCCAATATATTCCAACTCGAACCGATCGGGTAAATTATAATCAACCTGAATGGTTCCAAGCTGCCACTCACGACCAAGAGCATCTTTAACCATAAAATCAAGCTTTGGCCCGTAAAATGCTGCTTCGCCATACTCTACTTTATAATTTAACTCTTTCTCTTTAACTGCTTCTAAAATAGCAGTTTCTGCTTTATCCCAATTCTCATCCGTTCCAATATATTTTGAATGGTCGTTCTGGTCACGTAACGAAACCTGGGCTGTATAATTCTTAAAATCCAACGCATTGAAAATAATGAAAATAATGTCCATTACTTTCTTAAACTCATCTTTAAGCTGATCGGGGCGGCAGAAAATGTGCGCATCGTCCTGAGTAAAGCCCCGAACACGAGTTAAACCGTGCAATTCGCCACTCTGTTCATATCTGTAAACGGTACCAAATTCAGCATACCGCACAGGTAAATCTTTATATGAATGTTGTTTTGCTTTGTATATCTCGCAATGGTGCGGGCAATTCATGGGTTTTAGTAAAAACTCTTCACCTTCGGCAGGTGTACTAATGGGCTGAAAAGAATCTTTGCCATATTTTTCGTAGTGCCCTGATGTTACCCAAAGATCTTTTAATCCAATATGTGGAGTAATTACCTGATCATAATCATATAGCTTCTGAATTCTTTTCAAAAAATTTTCTAATCTTTCGCGCAGCTGAGCTCCTTTTGGTAACCAAAGTGGTAACCCCTGTCCTACCCGTTGCGAAAAGGTAAATAATTCGAGTTCTTTTCCTATTTTCCGGTGATCTCTTTTTTTGGCTTCTTCAAGCATTACCAAATACTCTTCAAGCATTTTCTGCTTTGGAAAAGTAATGCCATATACACGGGTAAGCTGTTTCCTTGTTTCATCGCCACGCCAGTATGCACCGGCAACACTTAATATTTTTATGGCTTTAATATAACCTGTATTTGGTAAATGAGGGCCACGGCAAAGATCTGTAAAATTACCGTGCTCATAAAAAGTAATCGTACCATCTTCCAACTCTCCAATCAGCTCAACCTTATATTCATCGCCTTTTTTGGTGTAAAAATCTAAAGCTTCACTTTTAGGCACCGCTCTTCTCTTGTATTCGTTTTTTTGCTGTGCCAGCTCTTTCATTTTATTTTCGATCTTTGGAAAATCAGCATCAGTAATTACCCGGTCATCTCCAAGGTCTACATCATAATAAAAACCATTATCAATACTTGGGCCAATGCCTAATTTAATACCCGGATAAAGTGCTTCCAGTGCCTCTGCCATTAAATGTGCTGATGAATGCCAAAAAGCATGCTTGCCTTCTTCATCATCCCATTTATGAAGCATAATTTTTGCATCCTGCTCAATGGGGCGGTGTAAATCCCAAATTTCATCGTTAACTGTTATCGAAAGGACTTCTTTGGCTAATCGTGGACTAATATCTTTAGCAATTTCATATCCCGAAATACCTTCGTTATATTCGCGTACTGAATTATCTGGTAATGTTATTTTTATCATTTCAAATCATTTTCAATTTCAAGATTGCAAAGATATAAATTCTTTGCCTAACTCGTAGCGTATTTTATTAAGTTTTCAAATCATTTTATTGTAATGATAATCTCCTAACATTTTTTGTCCTAAAAAGTTTACTATATATTTAACCTAAAATTTTTATTGAACTAAACCCTAAATAAAATTCAATGTCAAAATAGAAATATTTATCATAAAGTTTTGTATTAATCAAACATTACCCTAATCATGAAAAAACTTAGCACATTTATTATTCTTCTTTTATTTTCAACATTGCTTGCACTGCAGGTTTTTGCTCAAAAAGTATCAAAAGAAATTACGCTTGATGATATTTTTAAGAACCGCGTATTTAGCGAAAAATCGGTTTACGGAATAAGGTCTATGAACGATGGAGAGCATTTTACCACACTCGAAAAACAGCAAAAAATTACAAAATACAGCTATCAGTCGGGTGAGGTAATAAAAATTCTTTTTAACAGTATCGAAAATGATTTTAAAATTAATGATTACGAATTTTCGGCTGATGAATCGAAAATTTTACTTGCTGTTAATGCAGAGTATATTTACAGGCGGTCATTTAAAGCAGAATACTACATTTATGATATTAACTCAAAAGAATTAACCCGCCTAAGCGAAAACGGGAAACAACAATTTGCTGTTTTTTCGCCCGATGCTTCAAAAATTGCTTTTGTAAGAAACAATAATATTTTTATCAAAAACATTAAAACAAACGAAGAAAAGCAAATTACCACAGATGGTAAGTTCAACCATATTATTAATGGTGGTACCGACTGGGTTTACGAAGAAGAATTTGCATTTACAAAAGCATTTTTCTGGTCGCCAAACGGTGATAAAATTGCCTACTACAAGTTCGACGAAAGTGATGTAAAAGTCTTTAACATGACGAAATACAATAGCGAACTATATCCGGAAAACTATGCCTATAAATACCCCAAGGCAGGCGAAGAAAATGCAATTGTAAGTATCCATGTTTATGATTTAAATTCAGAACAAACGAATATCATGGATGTTGGCGAAGAAACAGACCAGTATATTCCGCGTATAAAATGGACGAATGAAAATAATAAGCTGGTAATAATCCGTGAAAACAGGTTGCAAAATCATATCGAAATTCTTTTGGCAAATACTGACAACGGAAAATCAAAGGTTATCTACGAAGAAAAAAATAAGTATTATATCGAAAGAATAGACGATTCGTACATGACCATGACTGACGATGGCCGGTACTTTATTATTAATAGCGAAAAAGATGGCTGGAATCACTTATATCTTTACGATATTAACGGTAATTTCATTAATCAGATAACCGAAGGAGAATGGGACGTAACTAATTTTATTGGTTTAGACAGTAAAAGCAAAACCGTTTACTACCAGTCGGCAGAAGAATCACCATTACACAGAGCGGTTTATTCCATCAAAACCAATGGGAGTAAAAAGAAAAAGTTATCGGATAAAAAAGGTAACAACAGAGCGGTTTTTAGCAATGGATTCAAATATTATATCAATTATTACTCCAACTCAAGTACACCCAGATATATTACTTTACACAATAAAAAGGGAAAATTAATTCGTGTTTTGGAAGATAACGAAAAACTAAAGCAAACCATTAAAGAATATAATTTTACCCCTGTTGAATTTTTAACCATTAATACACCATCAAGTCAATGGGATTTAAATGCATACATGATAAAACCCCCTAATTTTGATCCTGATAAAAAATACCCCATGATGATGTATTTATATGGAGGCCCCGGTTCGCAATCGGTATTGGATAACTGGTCGCGCAGTTATGCATGGTTTCAGATGCTTGCACAAAAAGGTTATGTTGTAGTTTGTGTCGATAACAGGGGAACAGGCGCTCGTGGCGAAGAATTTAAAAAGCTTACTTACGGACAGTTGGGAAAATACGAAACCATTGACCAGATTGAAGCAGCAGAATATTTAAGCAGTTTACCATATATTGATGAAAACCGGACAGGAATTTGGGGCTGGAGTTATGGTGGATTTATGTCAACATCATGCTTATTCCTTGGCAGCGATGTTTTTGAAATGGCTATTGCAGTTGCTCCCGTTTCAAGCTGGAGGTATTATGATTCGATTTATACCGAACTGTATATGGGTTTACCACAGGATAACCCTGATGGTTATGATGACAACTCGCCACTAAACCATGCAGAAAAATTAAAAGGAAAGTACCTGGTAATCCATGGAACGGCCGATGATAATGTGCATTTCCAGAATGCTATTGAGCTATCAGAAAGGCTGGTGCAGGAAAATAAGCAATTCGACATGCAATTTTACATGGATAAAAACCACGGGATTTATGGTGGAAATACCAGTTTACATCTGTATACCCGAATGACCGATTTTATATTGGAAAATTTATAAGTTTAGTATTGAGTATCAAGATATGAGCCTGCCTGACGGTAGTCAGGTATCAAGATTTTGATTTTGTGATACTTTTTTTTCCTGTATTTGGTAATCGTATTAGATTTTGGTTATTTTTGCAATCAATTGTGCGGATCGCCGTCCTGGTAGATAATTATTGAGACGGCATTGCAACCATTTCAGAAACGATTTTGTAAATTTGCACTCTGAGAATTCTGAAATACAAAACTGCCCAGGTGGTGGAATCGGTAGACACGCCAGCTTGAGGGGCTGGTGCTCGCAAGAGTGTGCAAGTTCGAATCTTGTCCTGGGCACAGTAAAAAGACCACTTTTTAAGGTGGTCTTTTTTATTTTAGTCGTGCTGGCCATGACGAAGCAAAGCTTGTCATGATGCTGACCTATGCGTCAGCATTCGAATGCCGATGATCGCAAAGCGATATCGGCATCCTCGAAGTTTTAAGCAAATCAAAGGATTTGCAAAACTTCGGGATCCTGCTCTGGGCACAAAAGAATCAATAAAATATCTAATAAAAAGTTGAGTTACTAAACAGTTTCTCAACTTTTTTTATTCCTCCCAATTTTTTATTATAAACAATAATATTTGTTTAATTTTATTCAATAAATAGATTGTGCTTTTAGTCATTTTTAAATGCCAAAAGGGAAAAAATCACTTATTATAAACAAGTTATAAGCAGGGCGTCAAAAATTTCAAAATTCAATAACTCAACGCAACAAATCAAAAATCAAACTTAACTTTCTATGCGTTTTGATATTTCTTGCAAGTTGAAAACTTAATTCCACTCTGACAGAAAAAGTATTATTTCTATTCGTAATGGTTTGACAGTGCATTTTTCAGGATGGATCAGGTAATTATAGAAGGTAAAAAAATAGTATCCCCAACCCCTTTTCAGCCTAAAGGCAGCATTTGTGAGTTATGCTTTCCACATTCGAACACTTTAGCTGCAAATCTGCTAAAAAGTTTAAATAAAAATAAAGTAATAACATTTATTAAGTTTTATATAATGCAATTTATAATAAGATCATTTATTTGGTTTATAGTTGACTCTATATGAATATTTTAGTAAATTTGTAATTCTGATGAATTATTTGGAATGTAGATAATATTAAACCATAAACTCAAAATAATTGATATGAAAACATTATTGTTAATCTTAACTTCGTTAATTCTTCTTTCTTGTAATTTGCAAAAAAGGGAAAAAACTTCCGATGATAGTGATTTTAACAATGAATCACTTCTTACAGAAGGGGAACATTATATCGAAATTGACGGTGTTAAATTATGGTATCTTGTTCAAGGAAATGGTCCTATACTTATTGTTTATCCATCATCTGCAGGTTGGGGTGGTGATGCATCTGTTTATATAAATAACTTAAAACCTTGGGGAAAATATAGAAAGGTAGTATATTTTGAACCAAGGGGTTTAGGAAAATCTGAAAGATTAGATTCAGTATCTGATTATTCTATGAATAAGTATGTTGAAGAACTCGAATTATTTAGGAGGGAACTAAAACTAAAAGACTTTGATCTAGTTGGTCATTGTTATGCGGGCATGATTGCTCAAAAATATGCGATTAAATATGGATCATATATAAGAAAACTAATTCTAATTTCAACAACACCCACATTAAAATACCCTGGTTATCCCGAATGGGAAATGAAACGTCCAGGATTTCAAAGTATGATAGAAAGGTACAAAGAGATTGAAAGTATTGGATTAACAGGTGTTGAAAAGATTAAGGAACAAATGAAGAATTGGTATACTATTACTTTTTATGATTATAATACACATAAGGTTGCTTTTGAAAATATAATGGATAATACAATTTTTTCAGAACTTCCACTTAGACAATTTCAGCAAAATGACCAGCTTAATTATGATATAGTTGAATCTTTAGAAATAATAAATGTGCCTACTCTTATTTTATACGGTGATGATGATTTTCCACCGATGGTGAAAGGATCTAAAGAATTGAATGAAAGAATAAGTGAGTCTAAATTGGTAGAATTTAAAGAATGCAGTCATTGGTGTTTTATTGAACATCCTGATAAGTTTTTTACCGAGACAATTGACTTTTTGAAATAAAATTCATTTGCAATAAATTTTGCAATTCTATTAAACTTTCCTGTCAAGTTGCAGAAAAGTTTAATAGAATTACAAATATTCAAATTCGCTGCATCCCCGCATGGCGTATATAGCTTCTTGTGTACTGGTTATTTATTGTCATTATCAATTATTTAGTTTAGCTTTAAAATATAGCAATGCTCCGTTTTCATAAGGAAATGGTTCAAAACTGAAATTTTTATTCTCAAACAATTTTTTTAAATCATCAAGTTTGTATAGCCTTCCATGAATTGTAGCTTTTGGGTTTTTCCTTTCAGGAATAGGTACACTACAATATAATGTTCCGTTTTGTTTAAGTATTCTATTTGATTCTGAAATGAAGTTCTCAATACTTTGAAAAAAATTCAATGATAAATTACAAATTGCAATATCAAAAGTGTTGACTTGAAAAGGCGTATCACATGCATCTGCATTATAAAGTTCAAATCTCGTAAATCCATATTGATAAAATTTCTTTTTGGCTAAACGAAGAAGTCCTGAACTTATGTCAATACCTGCATAGATGTTTTTATTATTTAAGAATTTAATAGCATCTCCACTTCCAGTTGCAAATTCTATTATTGTTTTATCAGATATATCTTCAAAAATCTTTCTCAATATTGCATAATGTTCTTCAATAGATGCATTGAATTTTTTAGGGAAAACGGATTTATTCATAATCCAATCATAGAGAAAGGAAAATAAATCGCAAAGCCACGGTTTATTCTTTATCAGTTTATTGTTATTATCAAGCAAATAATTAATTCCATTTCTATTGGAATTCTTGACAGCATCTTTAATTTTTATTTTATCCATTATAAGTTTCCTTTATTAACTTACACACAACGGTAAATTGTATGAGTAGTGGTAGATTGCGGGCTTCTTTCCTGTCAAACCGCTATGCAGTTTGAGCGGGCTACAAACCTTGATATTTAGCACTTCGCCTGCCATTACTTATACAAAATGTTATATGCTGCCAGTTATCATTTTATTCAAATTTCATTGAGTATCTATCATAAAAAATAAAAGCAAAAACTACCAGACTGTCATCAATTTCTCCATAGAAATACTTAATATATTCATTTGAAATTCCTTGTATTTTACCTGTTAATACAGTTCCGTTTAGCAGTTTTATTTCTCTTTTCCCATATCTGAAAAACTCCATTTCAGAAATATCAGAAAAATTCAATTTAACAGTTTGTTTTTTTGTCTGTTCACCTTCAGAAGATATTAATTTTAAATATTTCAATTTTTCATTTTCACCGTATTTTCTTAAGGTTCGAACTATAGGGGATTTATTGGTCACCCAATTAATTTCCTTTGCAGTGACAATTTTTGTATCATATGCATCATAATTTGTCACGGTTACATGTTCAGGTAATTGTTTATAAATAATCAACCATTTTTCATTATTGGATGTATCCTTTTCAATTTTTAAAAGCCATGTATAGGGTATTTTCAATTTTTCCCCATTCTCTTTTGATATTTCAAAAGAATAACTTATACAGTCTAATGTTATACCTTGTGGTCGATAAGTACCTTTGATAATACTATCTTGCTTTAATACAATTTCACATTCAGGTAATTTGTTTTCTCGATGTGTAATAGTCAATTTCTCAATATCTGCAAGCTTAACTTTTTGATAAACGCCTAATTTTATTTCCACCCAAATAAAATTATGTTTAAATATAGTCTTCGTTAGATTGTCATCAGTGTATCTTATATATTGACCACCTCTATAATCTACCCTATCTTTAATACTTTGTAGGCTATAGTTTTTTACTTTATAGGTGCTGCCATCATCAAATGTAATAGAGCATGTTCTCTTAATTTCAGTATTCTTTTTCGTATTTTCCTGTGTTTTAGCACTAACAGAAAATACCATAAAAACTATTAGAACTATTGATATGTTTTTCATATTACTTTTGTCAGTGATTATAGTGCTGACTCCCCACTTTTAATCGTTAGTCAAGTTTTTTTCTGGTTGCATATAACGTTTGGCGGTATGAAAAGTTGCCGATTGCGGGCGATTTACTGTCAAGTTACACCAAAGTTGAAGCGGGCTACAACCCTTGAATAACCTACTTAACCGGCAATTTTTTATACCGCGTGTTAGGCAACGCTTTTCTTTATGTCTGGTTAGTTTTCGTTATTATTCTGTTAAAGTCTTGAATTACTAAAATTGAGAAAATTGACCATGGTATCAAGGAAAATAATGCCATAGTCATTCCAACTATACCTGCTGTTGCTGGCACAGTCATAAGTATTCCAGCTACAAGTCCAATATATGCGGTTGTTTTTCTGAATTTATTACTTTTAGTCATTGCCGAAAAGAAAAGTATCAGGGCGATACCATTAAGGACATAATAAACAGCATACGATGTACCTTTCCAAATGGAATATAATGTCTGTCCTGATGCATGAAGGATTGTTTTATCCTGTTCTGTGACAGCTTGTGCATATTGCTTACTAATTGAAAGCATTTCTATTGATGTATTTGAAGGAAAATAGATGGCTAATCCAATCAGTCCAAGTGTTAATGCAAATATACTTAACGATTTATTTTCATCCTTGAGTGCAAAATAGAGAGCAAGATAAAGAAAGATGGATGCAATCATGCTCAATAGATACAAAAAATCAAAACTAATCAGTCCAATAATCCAGTTATTATGAAAAAGCGAAAACCAGTCAATAATAGTTGTTGGGTGAGGCCACAATAAATAAAAAAATATTTGAACAGGAATCATGACTAGCATAAATGCAGTGGCAATTCTACCAGTTCGATA
>JAWLEM010000012.1:0-28107 GCA_041686115.1 Bacteroidales bacterium | reverse complement strand
CAATTTCAAATTTTAAGAATCACCAAATCTATTATTTAATTATTAAAAAAAAAATGTTTTTTCTCAATATTGGCCGTTTGTTAAAAAAAAGAACGACTACAAATTGCAGCCGTTCTTTTCATTCAATTCGTTAAAAACGCTTAGTTATCGATGTAAATCCATGATGTTGGCTCGATCGCTTCGCGAGCATCTTCGAGGTCTTTTACTGCTTCGCGCCACGATTTATAGGCACCAATACTAATCATATCAAACTGGTACTGGTTACGGATAACTTCTGTTTTATATCCCTTTTGTGCAATAAAATCATTATATGCATTAGCATATTTTTTTGTTTTGAAACTTCCAACAATAACATGGAATTTATAAAGCCTTTTTCGCTCTTCTTCGGCTTTTTTGATAGAATCTTTGCGAGCTTGTTCGGCCTTTTGCTTTTCAATAGCTTTTGCTTTCTTTAGAGAGTCAATTCTTTTTAAACTATCAACTCGTCTTTGATAAGCAACCAGAGTATCTTCTTTGGAAAACATTTTTTTCTTTTCAAAAAATTCACATCCGGAGGCTAATAAAACAATTGCGGCTAATGCTAAAATTAAATTTCTCATATAATTAGGATTAATGTTGATTTTTCATTCGTTGAAAATTTTATAATTCTTTGAGTATATATTAATAAAAATCATGCTCTTTTCAATTAATATAACAAAGATAAAGAAAATTAAAGCAGATTATCAAAATATTTTATATAAAAAACTGTATGTAAACTATTTAAAAATAATTTAATGAAATAACTAAAAAACACAACTAGTCAACGAGCTAGCTATTAATCACTTATCAACAAAAGCTAAAAAACAAAATATACAGTATAGTGATAATTACTGGTGATTTTTTTAAATTGTGAAGCTTTAATACGAATCATAAAAGATAAAATATATGACTACAATTATTGATCTTTTTGAACAGAATGTAAACCGGTACTCAGAAAACCCATTACTTTGGGAAAAACAAACTGACAAATATGAGCCAACAACTTACAAAGAAACTCTACAAAAAGTAGAATTATTAGCAGCCGGATTATTGACTCTCAAAGTTAAAAAAGGCGACCGAATGGCCTTATTATCTGAAGGCAGGAATTACTGGGTTATAAGCGAACTGGCTATATTATATACCGGAGCAATCAATGTTCCATTATCTGTAAAGTTAGATGCTACCAATGAACTTAAATTCCGGCTCGAACATTCGGGAACCCGGATGATAGTTGTTTCGAATAGCCAGGCTGAAAAAATTAAGCAGATAAAAAATAATTTACCCGACCTGGAAACAATCATTTATCTTGACCCACAAGAAAAATACGATTCGGACGAAATTTATATTGAAGAGGTAATAGCCCTGGGTGAAAATTTATTAAAAACAAATAAAAAGAAATATTTAGAAGCAAAAGAATCTGTAAGACATGATGATCTTGCCAACATAAGTTATACATCGGGTACAACTGCCGACCCAAAAGGCATTATGTTAACCCACAGAAATTATACAGCCAATGTTGAGCAGGCATGTAGTTTAATGAATATTCCGGAAGATTATAAAACACTTTTGATATTGCCACTTGACCACTCGTTTGCACATACTGCCGGAATCTACAGTTTCATTGCTAACGGAGCAAGTATGGCTTTTGTACAGGCAGGCAGAACAATCATGGAAACATTAAAAAATATTCCGCAAAATATAAAAGAAGTTAAGCCTAATCTACTACTCAGTGTTCCGGCACTAGCAAAGAATTTCAAAAAGAATATTGAAAAAGGAATTCAGGAAAAAGGGCCTAAAGCAGAAAAAATTTTCAACTATGCTTTAAACCTGGCATATAGTTATAACAAGGAGGGATATAATAAAGGAGGGATTTTACATGCCTGGAAAAAGCCATTATTAAACCTGTTCGACAAAATTTTATTCAGTAAAATACGCGAGGGTTTTGGCGGCCAGCTTGACTTTTTTATTGGTGGCGGAGCATTACTGGACATTGAACTGCAGCGTTTCTTTTATGCTATCGGCATACCAATGTTTCAGGGGTACGGACTATCAGAATCGGCGCCTATCATTTCATCCAATGCTCCATTAAAACATAAATTAGGGTCATCAGGATTTTTGGTAAAAAATATTGATCTAAAAATTTGTGATGATCATGGCAATGAATTACCTGTTGGCGACAAGGGTGAAATTATAGTAAGGGGTGAAAATGTTATGACAGGTTATTGGAAAAACGAAAAAGCAACCAGCGAAACGTTAAAAAACGGTTGGCTGTATACCGGCGATATGGGCTATATGGATAAAGACGGTTTTCTGTATGTTTTAGGGCGGTTTAAAAGTTTATTAATTAGTAACGATGGTGAGAAATACAGTCCCGAATCTATCGAAGAAACCTTAATTCAACACTCAAAATATATTGACCAGTGTATGCTGTATAATGATCAAAGCCCATATACTGTGGGACTTATTATGCCAAACAAAGAAGCATTACGAAAATTTTTAAACGAGAATAATCTAACTTTCGAATCAAAAGAAGGCCAGCAAAAGGCACTGCAAAAAATTCAGTCTGAGATCGATGAATATAAAAAGGGTGGTGAATATGAAGGAATGTTCCCAGAGCGTTGGTTACCGGCAGCAATTGCTGTTTTAGGAGAGCCTTTTTCTGAAGAAAATAAACTTATTAACAGTACCTTAAAAATGGTAAGAGGCAAAATTGTGGAGTATTATAAAGAGCGAATTGAATACTTATTTACTCCCGAAGCAAAAGAAATTACCAATCATCAAAATATGAATATTGTAAGCAAATATTAATCCACAGATTTAGATTTTGAGCTGATTCTATGCATTTTGCGACTCAGCTCTTGTTTTTAATTCATTACGATGATATGTAATATTTACGATAAAAAATACTTGAAGATTTTTATACAGGAGAAACTAAATCTCTAAATTTCTTCGGTAAAAATTTGTACTTATGAAATGCATTTTTGAATAAATTTTCATAACTTATCGCCCACTGTTATTCCAAACAACCTTAACCATGAATTTGATTACCAAAATTCAATTCGTTTTATTCATTTGTATTGCATCTCAAACAATAGCCCAGGAAGGCACGCCATTCATTACCCACTTTAAAGAAAGCAAAAATTTTGAAACCCAAAACTGGAGTATTAGCCAGAGCAATGATAACATTATGCTTTTTGCCAACCGAAAAGGAATCTTAACTTTCGACGGACAGGAATGGAATACAATTAAACTGCCCAACATCCCTTTTGTAGTTAAAAAAAATCCTTATGATAATAAAATTTATATCGGAGCTAACAATGATTATGGGATCCTGGAAAAAAACAACAAGGGATTATTTGAATACAATTCTCTTGTGCCCGACACTTCAGATATTGGTGTAATAACAAAAATAGAATTTACCGACTCTTCAATTTACTTTTATGGCGATCAAAGCATTACAAGGCACCGTTTAAAAAATCCTGAAATTTTCAAAAGATGGTATGCCAATGACAAACCTTTTTCAGGAATTATCATAACCCAAAAAAATACGTTTTTTAACGTATTGGGCGAAGGGCTTTACAGGCTTGAAAGCGATACCCTTTTCCCTATTGTAACGGGTTTTTACACAAAAGACAACGAAATATTATTCAGTTTGCCATATAACGACAAAAGAGTGATAGTTGGTACCGATGATAACGAATTATATACATTCGACGGCATTAAGTATTACAATTATGAAATTAATGATGACGGATATTTGAAAGAAAGTATTTTATCAGATGCCGTGGCTATATCGGACTCGTTATATGCCTTTGCGACACTATATGGTGGTGTCGAAATTGTAAGCAAAAAAACCGGGAAAATTGTATATACGATCAATTATCAGAACGGACTGCCAGACAACGAAATTTATTCTTTTGGCCTTGATAACAACAACGGTTTATGGTTATCGCATGAGTTTGGGATAAGCCGTGTAGATTTTAATTTACCAATACGCAATTTCACAACCTACCCTGGATTAGAAGGGAACCTAATATCAACTTTATGGCATAATAACCAGCTTTACGTTGCAACCAACGAAGGAGTATTTTTTCTTGATGAAGTAAAAGATTTTAACGAGGTTGAAGTTTATGTAAAAACAAAACCCCGAACAGCAGAAACAACACCAGTAACCGAAACGGAGACTTCTGAAACTGAAGAAAAAAAACCTTTAAAAAATTTATTTTCTAAACTTTTTAACAAAAAAGAAGATTCTGACAAGGATGATAAAAAAGATGAATTACAAACAAAAAAACCAGAAGCTAAAAAAGTTACAAAACAACGATACATAAAAAAAACAGTAAGTGAATTAAAATCCATTAATCATATATTTAAAAAAATTGATGGTATTAATGAAAAATGTAAACAGCTGGTTTCTACATATAATGGGATATTAGTTGCATCAAATACGGGCTTATATCATATTTCAGATAATAAAGCTGAAAAGATTATCAGCAATAGAAATATTAATCATATTAGCCAAAAAACCACTGACAATAAACATTATATTGCAACAAACAGCGGTGTATTTCAACTTATTCTTGAAAATAACAAATGGGTGCTGGAATACAATTTAATAGATTTCAACGAAATAGTCCATACTGTTAGTGTAAAAAACAACCAAGAAATATGGCTGGGCGGCAATGATTTAGCTTATTTGATTTTACTCGATTCACTGGGCGTTCCTGGTTCGTTAAAAACTTTTGAGACACAAACCGATTTTCCGGAAAACTATCGTTTAAATGTGGTAAACGATACCACTTTCCTTTTTCTTGAATCGGGGATCTTTTATTTTCAGGAAAAAACAGATTCGTTTAAGGCCTATAAAAAAGAAATTACATCAGAGCAAACAAAACTGCGGTTTTTACTTACCGAGCAAGGCACTCCATGGCTTTACCATAATAACACATGGAAATGTTTAAAAACAGACAAAGAATGGACCGATTTTGAACAATCCTTACTAAAATTATTTGATGATATAATCGCAATCAATATTGATCAAAACAATAATTTATGGATCATTAATGACCATGCTCAAATCTATAAAATCACCCATAAAGCTGTTTCTACTATCAAACCTGAGTTTAATGTTTTTTTTAAAAAAATTACTAATGGTAAAGGTTTAACATTTGAATTATCTGATTTGGTTTTTGAGCCCGATAATAATGCCATTTATGTAAATATAATAGCCCCCAGTTACATAAAAAACCAGGCAACTCAATATCAGTATTTTGTTGAAGGGTTGATGATAGATTGGTCGAGTTGGAGCCATGACCCTAACATAAATCTTATTGTTAAACCAGGTGAATATAAGTTACATGTAAGAGCCAGGGATGTACTTGGCAATAAAAGCCAAATAAAAACAATAGATTTTACCATTAAACCGCCATTTACAGAAACCATCTGGTTTTATATTCTAATTGCATTAGCCATAATAATACTGTTCTACTTTATTTTAAAAGCTCGGGAAAAGAAATTGAAGCACGATAAAAAAGTATTAGAACAAAAAGTAAAAGAACGCACCATTGAAATACAAGAACAAAAAGAAGAAATTGAAACACAGCGAGATGAAATAGCCATACACCGTGATAAAATCTTAAGGCAAAATGAAGATATTACAGACTCAATAAACTATGCAAGCAGGATTCAAAATGCAATGTTGCCGCTGAAAGATCAATTTGAAAAAACTTTTAATGAACATTTTATCTTTTACCAACCCCGGGATATTGTTAGTGGTGATTTTTACTGGATATCTGAAGGCCAGGATAAAATTTATTTTGCTGCAGCCGATTGTACCGGTCATGGGGTGCCGGGCGCATTTATGAGTATGCTTGGAATTTCATCTTTAAACGAGATAATTGGTAGCGAAACAAATAATCTTACAGCTGCAAAAATTTTAAATCTCCTTCGTGAAAAAATTAAATTTTCGTTACACCAGACCGGAAAAGAAGGAGAAGCCAAAGATGGTATGGACATAGCTTTATGTGTATTGCACAAAAAGAAAATGGTACTTGAATTCGCAGGAGCATTTAATCCTTTATACCATTTTAGAAATGGAGAGCTTAATGAGTATAAAGCAGACCGGATGCCAATTGGGATATACCATATCGAAAAAAAAGAATTTACAAATAACGAGATCGAAATAAAAAAAGGAGATACAATTTATATTTTCTCTGATGGTTATGCTGACCAGTTTGGCGGCCCCGGGCAAACAAAATTTAAATCAGCAAATCTGAAAAAAATGCTTACAGAAATCATTAACCAACCCATGGATAAGCAAAAAGAGATACTGGAAGAGCGCTTTAATAAATGGAAAGGACAATTAGACCAGGTGGATGATATCATTATGATCGGAATTAGATTTTAAGATCATATCATTATTAATCTCTATGAACCGTATCCGGAGTAAAAGCCGGCAAGCAAACGGCAATATATTCAGCTCCGCCTGCATATGGTGAGCTATATTGAACCCATTCATTTTTTTCAATCAAAACTCCCTGGCCAGCCGTTATATTATACTCTTCGGCATTGGTTTTTACTTTTAATGTGCCTTTTAGTACCACAGTATACTCATCAAATTCGGGTTTTTGGCCAGGTTCTTCCCACCCTTCGGGACTTCGCATTCTGGCAATACTAATATCTGTAGTTTTGCTGTTCACCAGTCCAAAATATTCTTCAATAATTTTCCCCTTGGTTCCGTCAGCTTTTATAATTGATGGTTGATTAACGATTTTTACCATAATGATTATTTGATTAAATAGGAATTGTAAAATAAAATTAATAATAATTTCTGATTTATACATCAATAAATCGAAACAAAACTCAATGAAATTTAATTGAAATTCTAGATTTTTATCGAAGGTATCGTCCGAATAATTGTTTTAACAACTTTTTCCATTCTGTTCCTTGAAAGTAAATTGCTTTATAAATAATGCTTATAATATTTATTCCCCGGATTCCTGGCCTTTAATATTTTTCGTAATTCACGTCTCGATGGGTTTAAATAGTACCTGGATTTTCTCTCTTTGGCCGTATCTTTTACTTCATCAACCTTAGTAATATCTTTTATCTTAGCCATATCCCCGACCATTAAAATATCATCAAATTCAAGAGTGTCTTTTGTCAAATGTAATAACTGAACTTTCCATAAATCATTGGTATCTTTGGTATTCAAAAAATAAATACCTCTGTATTTCCTCAAAAGCTGGTTGTCAGATATTTCAAACTGCACCTCATCTTTCCATGAAAAAACTTTTACCGAATCGCCAAACAACTTAACCTTGATGTGCCAGTTATCGGTAAAAAGGAAACTAGTATCTTTCAGTGGGATATCACCTGTTTCTTCTTTAAATTCAATTTTAGACATCAATAATTCTTCGTGGAACTGTTTGATGATTCTATTAGCATTTATAATTATAGCCGAACTATCCGACAATGAAATATATTTACCGATTAACTCATTTGGGAATGATTCCAGATTTCTCCTTCCTTCTGGTTGAGGTGATTTAAACCAGATATATGGCCCACAACCCATAAAAAAAATCAAGAAAAGGAATATCAATAAATTTCGCTTCATATTAATACAATTGATATTTAGCCAATTTACAAATTAAACGCTAAAATGTAAATTTTTTGAGCATTAAAAAGGGTGCAACATTACGAAGCACCCTCTTTTAAATTATTAATCTTAAAAATTATGAAATTAAATCAAAAATTACTTTTTCGGAATATTTTTTAATGTTTCAATTAAGAAATCATAAAATTTCTTAACGGTTTCGATATTTACCTTTTCGTCAGGAGAATGCGGGAAATTAATTGTTGGCCCAAACGAAATGGTATCCAAATCAGGATAATTTTCCATTATTATTCCACATTCCAGTCCGGCATGTATTCCTTTTATTTCAGGCACTTTTCCCCATTTGTTATCATAAACATCCTGCATTGTTTTTAAAATGGGCGATTTAATATTTGGTTTCCACCCGGGATAATCGCCTGCATGGACAACTTCTGCACCTGCCAATTCGAATACGCAGCGAATCATGTTAGCCAGGTCTTCTTTGGCGCTGTCAACAGAACTACGTTGCAATGTTTCTGCCCTGATAAAACCTTCATCTTTTTTAACAACTGCCAAATTAGTAGATGTTTCAACCAACCCTTCCATGGCATCACTCATTCTCATAACCCCATTAGGGCATCCATAAACACCTTTAATTAGGTTATTCTGAGTTTTTTCATCTATAACCGTCCCTGGCAATTCTGCTTCTTTATATGCGATTTGTAGGCCTGGCTCGGTAACAGATAGTTCATCTTTAATTACAGGAATTAATTCATCAACAAAGTTTTTAAATTCACCCACTTGCGCATTAGGTACTGCAACTACTGCATATCCTTCGCGTGGAATGGCATTGCGTAAATTCCCAACTTGTATATCCGCTAAACGAATATCCAATGACTTATTTACCTGAAAAAGAAACCGGTTTAATACTTTGGCTGCATTTCCTCTTCCCAGAGCAATATCAAGCCCGGAGTGTCCGCCTTTCATTCCTTTTACATCTAATCTGTAAGCTATTGTATCAGCTGGTACCGATTCTTCTTTATAATAAAATTTAGCATTTGTATCAACGCCTCCGGCACAACCAATGTATAATTCACCTTCGTCTTCAGAGTCGGTATTGATTAAAATATCGGCATCTAAAATTCCTGGTTTAAGAGCTCTTGCACCGGTCATTCCTGTTTCTTCGTCAATAGTTAATAATACTTCCAGTGGGCCGTGTTCAATTTCATTGGATTTTAATACAGCTAATGCAGCTGCAACACCTATTCCATTATCAGCACCTAAAGTAGTATCTTTTGCTGTAACCCATTCTCCATCAACATAAGCTTGAATAGGATCTTTTTCAAAATCATGATCGATATCGCTGTTTTTTTGCGGAACCATATCTAAATGTCCCTGTAAAACGACTGTTTTACGATCTTCCATTCCTTTGGTTGCCGGCTTTTTAATAATAACATTTCCAACCTCGTCAACAATGGTTTCAAGGCCTAAATCTTCGCCAAATTTCTTAGCAAAATCTACTGCTTTGCGCTCTTTTTTAGATGGTCGCGGGATATCACATAATTGTTGAAAAATGTCCCATACTATTTTGGGTTCTAAATTGCGAATTTCACTCATTGGTATTCCTCCGTATTAATTTTTATTAGTTAATATATGTTATTCAAAAAACATTTAAACTGATATAATGTTTAACTTCTTTTGAAAATAATTAAGAAGCTCAAATTTAGAAAAAAAATACGGGCTTACTAAAATTTTACCGGCCAATAATTATATTCCTTAACATATATTAACAAATAGAAGTACATAGACAGATATTTTTAAATCATTATTGTCTGATAAAAATAAATAAAATCAAGGCTTCATATCCGGGGGTGTATTATGATTTCAATATTCCGCGGCATGTTTGTTATCTGCAAGGAATGGTCTGTGGTGCTTGCCGCAGGCTAACCTTATGGGTTATAATTTGCGGTTCGTTTTATAAACGAGTAAACCCACCGGGTTTAAGATTTTTTTCCAGATAGCTGATTATTTTTTTGTTTGACGATTCGTTTTCGGATTGGCATTGTCCGGTGAGCCGAAAAACAAGCACAGTGAGCGTTAAAAAAAATCTGCTGTTCGAACCGAGCGTTTTGTGCGAGCTCGCCGAAGGCAACCACTGACCGGAGGGAAGTGCAAGTTTAGATTTTTTAGCTCACATCGCGTAGTTTTTCGAGTGAGGCGGGCGCAGCCTTGAATTTCTTTGCTTACTTTCTTGTTTCAAGACAAGAAAGTATGTGGGGCCTGGGGCAAAGCCCCTGAAATAGGAAATTGGTAAATGATAAATAAAATCAAGGTTTTAGAATGGATTCAATATTTTTATCGGACAACAGTGTTTTTAAATATAATGTCATCATCTCTACCATTTCTTTTAGTATCCTTAAAACATGAAATTCATTCAATAAAAATTTTAAATTAATTATGAAAAACTTAACTGATAAAAATGTTAAAATCCATCAAAAAAGAATTGTATTTTTAGAACAAAATATTTTCTTTTGCGTTGTAACGATATATGTAAATAAGTACATGTAATTAAATAAAGACCGAACCATTATGATGAAAAAATTTTTAGTATCACTATTGTTGATTACCATTTTTACTTTACAAGGCATTGCACAAGAAACAGAGGTAAAATGGTACACGTTCAAGGAAGCAATAGAACTTAATCAGAAAGAACAAAGAAAAATATTTATAGATGTATATACGGACTGGTGCGGATGGTGCAAAAAAATGGATGCCAATACTTTTAAACATCCAACCATTGCAAAAATTTTAAATGAGGAGTATTATGCCGTAAAATTTGATGCCGAGAGTAAAGATACAATCAACTTTTCAGGACAACAATTTATTAACGAAGGAAATGGCGGACGTTCGCCGCATCAACTTGCAGTGGCCCTTTTACAGGGCAAGATGTCGTATCCAAGCATTGCTTATATGAACGAAAACAATCAGCTTTTAACGGCTGTGCCCGGATATTACACACCTGAACGGCTGGAGCCGGTCCTTAAATTTTTTGCCGACGATATTTTTCAGTCAAAATCATTTGAAGAGTACCAAAAAGATTTTAAAAGCGAAATAACTACAGATAATAAATAAAACAAACCTTACTAAGGAATAAAAAATCCTGCAATATAAATTGTGGGATTTTTTGTTTGGATCTGTCCGGTATAATAAAATCTCTTATCTCTTCTCCTTCAGCAGGCAGAATTTAACAAAAAACATCCAGGGTTTCCGTAAGCCTATGATTTTTAAAACATTTATTTACGAGCAAAAAAAGTGAAGCTTATTCTTTCTCCTCATCCCTGTAAAACTCAATAAACTTTTCTTCATCCGTTAAAAACATGGATGGCAATTGAACCACGGTACCAAACTGCTCAATGGCCAATTTCCGTTTAGCAAGCAATTTGTTTCCATCAACCACTTGTATAAAAGCCTGGTCAGGTATTCTGTAAAACAACTTATCTTTATAATTGGTTCCCTCACGGTTAATCTGGTCTGCCATTAAAAACTCCAGATTTTTTGTATGATTCAGCTTTTCCAGTTCTGCAATAATGGGGCGCCCTCGTAAATCATTAGGTGGCAATACACCTCTTTCGTCAGAGTAGCGGAATATTATTTGGGGTTGGCTTAAATCTTTTTCTTCGGGCGAAAATTCAAAGGTGGCTTTATAGGTGCTGGTAAATTTTTTGCCTATAAACAGTGCCAAATATTCGCTCTCCAAACTATTCAATTCAGTAATGGCTACTTCCAGTGATTTACCTTCAGGGTAAAAATCAGCCATCCCGGTTAAAAGTTCAAATCGTTTTTCACGAATCATAAAAATAAAATTGGCAGCCTCTTCTGCTTTATCTTCAAATGTTTTGGTCACCGACTGTGTTTTAACAACCGGTACTTTGGCAAAAAGCGAATCACGTTGTACCCGTTTATAGTAGGTAACTTTTTCTTCCCCAATATATTTTTTTACGCTTAAATCAGTAAAAACAACTTCTTTACCGGGATCATTATAACCATAAAAATCGTTACTAAATTCTTGTTTGGTACGTAAATTTACAGGCATGATGCTGCCGTTTTCAATCAGCTTTTGCATATTTACGGTCATTTTACCTTCCGGCTCCATTACATAAAATTGCTCAGGATCTATTTCATTATAAGAATCAATCGTAATATTCGAAATCTGCCAGTCGGAATATTCCTCCTCAGGAACATCATCCATGCCAAGGTATTTTTCGGCATATTCATAATATGGGCCGGGCACAATGTCAGTGCGCAAAGCCTCTACCGTAAATCGCAAGGTGGTTTTAGGCAGGGCGTAAATAATGCCGTTTTCGGGCTGATTTGCCAAATGTTCAATTTTTGAAACTTTGGTTTCAGATGTTGTTTTGCAGGAAAAAAATGCTAATGCAAAAACAGTTGATAAGATATATATTCGTTTCATTCTTTTTATTTTTTTAATTTCAAATATGCACTTCCAAGATTCTCAATTATATCGGAAGCAATTAATGCCTCCTGCCCCATTTTTTCAGAAGCAATATCACCGGACAATCCATGCAAATATACACCAATTTTTGCTGCATCGGCAGGATCATACCCTTGCCCTAATAACGAAAGGATTATTCCGGTTAGTACATCTCCGCTACCGGCGGTTGCCATTCCGGGATTTCCCGTAGTATTAAAAAAGCATGTGCCATCGGGCAAAGCAACGGATGTATGGGCTCCTTTCAAAACCAAAATAATTTTATTTTCTGCGGCAAATTTTATTTGCTTTTGTATTCTGTGATAATCATCAGTACTTTTGCCAGCCAATCTCTCAAACTCTTTTGGGTGTGGAGTTAGAATACTGTTCTTTGGAATTTTTTTGATCCACTCCTTCTGTTCTGCTAAAATATTTAAAGCGTCTGCATCAATTACCATTGGATATTTTACCCTTTCGAAAAGGTCAAGTAAAGCTTTTCTTGTGTTTTGCTTGGTTCCTATTCCAGGGCCAATACCCACACAGGTATAATTTTCAATATCTGAAACATTGGTAAATATAATATCCGACCAATCTATACTAATCATGGCTTCGGGTAAGGCAGTTTGCAGAATATCATAACCTACTTTAGGAACATGAACAGTTACCAAACCACAGCCGGTTCTAAGACATGCCCTGGCAGCTAAAACTGCTGCACCCATTTTTCCGTAACTACCGGCAATTAATACTACATGCCCAAATGTACCTTTGTGCGAAAACTTACTTCTATGAATTATTTTCTCTGCGATATCCTTTTTGGTAAGCATAAAATAATTTGAATGAATTTTATCAATTGCTTCCTGCATTAAACCAATGGGCAACACCTCCCACTTGCCAACAAAAAGCTCATTCTCAGCTAAAAAAAAGGACAACTTAGGCATCTGGAAAGTCAATGTATGATTGGCTTTAATGATCGAGTCACGATCATTTGATTTATTATCTTCTCCAAACAAACCGGAGGGAATATCGATAGCAACTATTTTAGCTCCGGAACGATTTAAATGTTTTACCATTTTTGAAGGCAACCCTTCCAATTTTCTTGACAGCCCTGAGCCAAACAAAGCATCAACGATAATATCTCTTAAATCAATTTCAGGAAAATCTTTCTCAATATAAATTTCATGAATTGATACAGAATCTGTTTTCTTTAATCGTTCAAGGTTTATTTCAGCATCTTTAGAAAGCTTATCCGAAATCCTGACTAAAAATACTTCGATTTTAAATTCTAAATCTGCTAATTGCCTGGCAACAGCCAAACCATCTCCCCCATTATTCCCCGGGCCAACAAATATTTTCACTTTCTTTTCAGACAAAAAATGTCCGGCAATCCATCGGGTAACTGTCATTGCAGCTCTTTCCATTAAATCAATAGATTGTATGGGTTCGTTTTCAATGGTATAAGCATCAACTTTTCGTATTTGAGATGATTTAAGAATTTTCATTTTCTAATTCTTTTTTTAACAAATTTAATAGGTTAAGTCGAAATATACATAATTTTTCCCATCTTCAGGGTGAAGAACATCATAAAAAGATTTGATTAAAAAAAGAATAAAACTTAATTTAAAATTTTTAATCATATTGATTATCATTGTTCATCGAAAATGCGTCAAACTACTTAAATAATTCGGCTTAAACCTTTAACTAAAAACTTGGTCTCAAAAAAAAGATTTTTATATTTGTCATTCCTTTTTAAATATGCTGAATATTAATATTAACTAAAACTAATAAATTATGTTTAAAGGACATCCTAAAGGTTTAATTGCAGCAGCGCTGGCTAATATGGGGGAGCGATTTGGCTTCTATACCATGATGGCCATTCTGGTGCTTTTTTTGCAGTCAAAATTTGGCTTATCGGGTAAAGATGCCGGACTTATTTATTCGATTTTTTATTTTTCAATTTACATCCTTGCTTTTGTTGGAGGTTTAATTGCCGACCGATTAAGAAATTACAAAGGAACTATTTTTACTGGTATTGTAATAATGGCCGTTGGTTATTTAATTGTAGCCTTACCTACACCAACACCGGTTCCTGAATCGACCAGAATGGCAATGCTTATACTAACTATTTTTGGGCTATTTGTCATTGCTTTTGGTAATGGGTTATTTAAAGGAAACTTACAGGCATTAGTAGGCCAAATGTACGACAATGAAAAATACGGAAAATTAAGAGACTCCGGGTTTGCTATTTTTTATATGTTTATTAATGTAGGTGCAATTTTTGCTCCTTTTGTAGCTATTGGTATACGTAACTGGTGGTTAAATAATAACGGATTTAACTATAACCCCGACCTGCCAGCATTATGCCACAAACATTTGGGTTCAGGCCTTTCTGAAGGAGCTCTTGCCCGTTTCGAAGAAATTAAAGCATCGGCTGGCGGAGCATCAAAAAGTTTAGATGCTTTTGCCAGTGAATACCTGAACGTTTTTACTACAGGTTACCATTATGCATTTGGTATCGCTATTGGAGCGATGCTTATATCATTAGTGATTTACATGGCAAATAAAAGGAAGTTTCCTGCTGTTCAGAAAAAAGGTGAAAAAGGTGAAACTACTAATGCAATACCAGAAATGAGTGTTCAGGAAATCAGACAACGTTTATATGCATTATTTGCAGTATTTGGCGTAGTGATCTTCTTCTGGTTTTCATTCCATCAGAATGGACTTACCTTAACGATGTTTGCCAGGGATTATACTAATCTTAGCGGAATTGCCATTAATTTAGGATTTGTAACCATTGAAGGTGCTGAAATTTTCCAATCAGTGAACCCACTATTCATTGTACTACTAACACCAATTGTAGTTGGACTTTTTGGTTGGTTGCGTGCCAAAGGAATGGAACCATCAACACCAAAGAAAATTGCTATTGGAATGGGTATTGCAGCAATGGCTTATCTTGTTATGGCATTAGGTTCATTAGGTTTACCAGCTTTCGAAACCATTGACCCTCAGCAAGACGGTACTCCTTTAATGCAGGCCCAAAGGGTAACTCCAATACTGCTTATTGGAACTTATTTAATACTTACAGTAGCAGAGTTGTTTATTAGCCCGCTGGGAATTTCATTTGTGTCTAAAGTGGCACCTCCTCAATACCAGGGTGTAATGCAAGGTGGATGGTTAGGAGCTACAGCTGTAGGTAACCAGTTACTATTTATTGGTGCCATTCTTTACGAAAGTGTACCTTTATGGATTACATGGACCATGTTTGTTGTTGTTTGTGTATTATCTATGGCAACAATGATTTTCATGCTTAGATGGCTTGAAAGAATTACGAAATAAAATACCTTTTTAATATTTCAATAAATCCTGTATCGATTAAGATGCAGGATTTTTTTTTATTAAATTTTTAACGGTTTTCACCAATTCGCAAACGTTTGAAACAATACTTATAGACGATTTTTATTTTATTGTAATAATCTGCCTATTAATAAGATACATTGCTTTTATTAGTTTTTTAGCTATATTTGATCTTTATCTGAATCGTTAAATTAAACATTAATCCTTGGTTAAAAACAGATCATGAAAAAAGAGAAAAAAGCATTGAGTTTTTGGCAGATATGGAACATGAGTTTTGGATTCCTGGGAATTCAGTTCGGTTTTGCGCTCCAAAATGCAAATGTGAGCAGAATTTTTGAAACCCTTGGAGCAAGTATAGATAATATTCCTATTTTGTGGATAGCAGCTCCAGTGACAGGCCTTATTGTACAACCCATCATTGGCCATATGAGTGATAAAACATGGACCCGTTTAGGCCGAAGGCGTCCATTTTTCTTAATAGGAGCTATTTTAGCTTCGGTTGCTTTATTCATTATGCCTAACTCACCAGCCTTATGGGTAGCTGCCGGAATGCTTTGGATACTGGATGCATCCATCAATATCTCTATGGAACCTTTCAGAGCTTTTGTCGGTGATAATTTGCCATCGCATCAAAGAACAATAGGTTTTAGCATGCAAAGCTTTTTTATCGGTATTGGCGCTGTGGTCGCTTCATTTCTTCCTTATATTTTTACCGAATGGCTAAATGTTCCTAACACAGCCCCTTCAGGAGAAATACCTTTGTCGGTTAAGTTGTCATTTTATATTGGAGGTACTGTATTTTTACTTTCGGTATTATGGACCGTTTTTTCATCCAAAGAATATTCGCCTGAAGAATTAGCTGAGTTTGAAGACAAAGAATTGGAAGCTAAAATGAAAGAAGTTGAACTGGCTAACATAAAAAATTCAAGAGGAGATTTTCGGACAGGTATTATTTTCCTTGTTTTAGGGGTTGTCATCTCACTGCTTCTGGGTTATATTAAGGTTGACAAAGAAGTTTATATTTTTTCATTTGGACTAACGATTTTTGGTTTACTTGAAATTTTTAGCGGATTCCTAAAACAAAGGGGAAAATTAAAAAATGGATTTGTAGCAGTAATATCAGATTTTAACACCATGCCGGCAACCATGAAACAGCTTGCCATTGTTCAGTTCTTCTCGTGGTTTGCACTTTTTGCCATGTGGATTTATACAACATCCGGCGTTACAAGCCATATATACGGAACAACCGACCCAACATCAGAACTCTACAACAAAGGCGCAAACTGGGTAGGTATTTGCTTTGGAATTTATAATGGATTTGCAGCAGCATTTGCATTCCTGCTCATATTATTAGCTAAATTAACCAATAGAAAAATTACGCATTCCATCTCATTAATTATTGGTGGTATTAGCCTGGCTTCCATATTTTTTATAAATAATCCAACCATGCTTTTAATTCCATTTATAGGAATCGGATTAGCCTGGGCCAGCATTTTAGCCATGCCATATGCCATATTAACGGGGTCGCTTCCGGCTCATAAGATGGGTGTGTTTATGGGTATTTTTAATTTTTTTATTGTGATTCCGCAGATTTTAGCTGCAAGTATTTTGGGATTTACCATAAAAATCATTTTTAATAATCAACCAATATACGCTTTGGTAATCGGAGGTTTTTCAATGATTTTAGCCGGTATTTTAGTCGTATTTGTAAAGGACAGGGATTAAGGTATGCAAAAAATTAAAGCAATTATTTTCGACCTTGATGGTGTTATTGTCGATACAGCCATTTATCATTATCAGGCATGGAAAAAACTAGCCAACAATATGGGATTTGACCTTACCCAGGAACAAAATGAAAGATTAAAAGGAATTAGCAGGATGGAATCGTTGGATATCCTTCTTGAAATTGGAGGAATCGCTAAGATTGCAGATGAAAAAAAACAAGAGCTTGCATCCAATAAAAATCAATGGTATAGAGAAAACATTTTAAAGATGACTCCCGAGGATGTCTTGCCGGGAGTAAAAAATTTTCTCGAAGACCTAAAAAAAGCAAAATATAAAATAGCTATAGGATCATCGAGCAAAAATGCAGGTACTATTTTAGAACGCATTGGCATGGACAATTACTTTGATGCTGTGATTGATGGTACAAAAATATCCAAATCAAAACCCGATCCTGAGGTATTTTTAAAAGGAGCCCGGGAATTGATTGTTGCACCCGAACATTGTGTAGTTTTTGAAGATGCCGAATCGGGAATCGAAGCAGCACAAAAAGCCGGAATGAAAACCATTGGCGTGGGAAAACCGGAAAACTTAAATCAAGCAGATTTGGTTATTCCAGGCTTTAAAGATGTAGACATTACAATAATCGAAAATATTTAAAATCTAAAAAATCCTTCAATATGAATGAGTATTTAAAGCATGATGAATGGTGTATTATAGAAGAAGGTTTTAACCCTGAAAATCAAAAATCGTCAGAAAGTATTTTTTCCCTGGGAAACGGACATATCGGCCAGCGGGCGAATTTTGAAGAAAGATATAGTGGCGACTCATTACAAGGGAATTATATTGCCGGCATTTACTACCCCGATAAAACAAAAGTGGGATGGTGGAAAAACGGATACCCTGAGTATTTTGCCAAAGTTTTAAATGCTCCTAACTGGATTGGAATAAATGTTTTTGTAGGTAAACATGAACTCGACCTGGCTAAAGTAAAAACAACAAATTTTCGGCGAGTATTAAATATGCAGGAAGGATTTCTTGAAAGGTCATTTTATGCCGAATTTCCAGGCGAGAAAGCTATAGAAGTAACCGCCAAGCGTTTTCTAAGTATTACCGAAAACGAGTTAGGTTGCATTAAATACCAGATAAAATGCACAAATATAGACGATAAAATTACTGTTGAGCCATATATTGATGCAGATGTTATTAACGAAGATGCTAACTACCAGGAAAAATTCTGGGAAGAAGTGGGTATTGAAAGCAGGCCAGGAGAAGCATATGTAACAGCAAAAACAAAAAAGCTCGACTTCCATGTTTGTACAAGCATGAAATTCAAGGTTGAAAAAAATAATGTAGAAATAAGCAATTCTGTTAAGGAAGAGAAAAAGAAAAAATATCTCAGCCAGAGCATTTCCATGAATTGCAAAACCGATGATGTGATTACCATTTACAAATATGCTTCGATAACCCATTCCGAAAATCACAACAAAGATCATTTAACCCTTGCTGCTCATAATAATTTACAATCAGCATTCGAAAAAGGATTTGATCAATTGTTTGATGACCACGCCAGTGCATGGAAAAAGAAATGGACTACAAGCGATATAAAAATTGAAGGAGATGTTGCCGGACAACAAGGAATTCGGTTTAATATTTTTCAGTTAAACCAAACCTATACCGGCGATGATGAACGATTAAATATTGGGCCCAAAGGATTTACCGGTGAAAAATACGGAGGAAGCACCTACTGGGATACAGAAGCCTATTGCCTGCCATTTTATTTAAGAACATCGGAGCAGCAAGTAGCAAAAAACTTGTTACTATATCGATACCGCCACTTACAAAAAGCCATTGAAAATGCCGAAAAACTAGGTTTTAAAGACGGTGCTGCATTGTATCCAATGGTAACCATGAATGGCGAAGAATGCCACAACGAATGGGAAATTACTTTCGAAGAAATTCACAGAAACGGAGCTATTGCTTATGCCATATACAATTACACCCGCTATACCGGCGATGAATCGTATATTGAAGATTATGGACTGGAGGTGTTAATTGCCATTAGCCGTTTCTGGGCACAAAGAGTTAACTTTTCCAAAGAAAAAAATAAATATGTAATCCTTGGCGTAACTGGCCCTAACGAATACGAAAACAATGTTAATAATAACTGGTATACAAACCTAATCGCTTCGTGGTGTCTTGATTACACCCTTAAAATGATTACCAAAATTCAGTCCGAAACACCTGAAAAATATAAAAAGCTTAAAGAAAAAATAAAATTCAACGAGCTTAGAGAAGTAGGAAAATGGGCTAATATTATTGACAATATCTATTTACCCGAAGATGAAGAATTAAATTTATTCCTTCAGCAGGATGGCTTTATGGATAAAGAAATTATTCCGGTAAAAGATCTTGAACCTGAGTATCGCCCGATTAATCAAAAATGGTCGTGGGACAGGATTTTAAGGTCATGCTTCATAAAACAGGCTGATGTGCTGCAAGGGTTATACTTCTTTGAAGATCGCTTTAATGAGGATATGATCAAACGAAATTACGATTTTTATGAATCGTTAACTGTTCACGAATCATCATTATCGCCATGTGTTCATACCATTTTGGCTGCAAAATTGGGCTATAAAGAACAGGCGTACGAACTGTATTTACGCACAGCAAGACTAGATCTCGATGATTATAATAATGAAGTAAACCAGGGACTCCATATTACAAGTATGGCAGGTACATATTTATCGATTGTTGAAGGGTTTGGCGGAATGCGCATAAAAAACGACGAATTACATTTCAATCCATTTATTCCTTCTCAATGGACAGGATATTCGTTTATTGTTAAATTCAGAGGAAAACTCATAAAAGTTGAAGTAACCAAAGAAAAAACAATCGTTTATAATCAACATAACCAAAATGTAAAAGTATTTATTCACGGAGTAGAATATACAATTAATCAGAGAGATTCTATCGAAATTCATTAAAATAATGCTAAGGAAAACTGCCATTTTATCAATTATAGCTGCCCTGTTTATTGTTTACGGGATTACAAATTCCAATGCCCAGGTAATTAGAAGGGTGGAACCACCCAACTGGTGGGTTGGAATGGAAAATCAGGAATTACAAATCATGTTGTATGGCGACAATATTGCGACTTACGACATTTCAGTCAATAACAATGAGTTGATTAAATCAATCCAAAAGGTTGAAAATCCAAATTATGTTTTTCTGAATCTTGAATTGCCGAAAGACACAGAAGCTCAAACCATTGATATCCTGATTAAAAAAGATGGAGAGTTCATAGATAGTTTTCCGTATGAGCTAAAAAAAAGAAAGAAAAACCAAAATCACCATCAAGGGTTCGACAATTCAGATGTGATCTACCTGTTAATGCCCGACCGGTTTGCCAATGGCGACTTAACAAATGACAACATTGCCGGCTTACATGAAAAAACAGATCGAAACAACCCTGACGGCAGGCATGGTGGCGACATCCAGGGAGTTATCAACCACCTGGATTATCTGGATGAATTAGGAGTTACCACTTTATGGATAAATCCTTTGTTAGAAAATAACCAGGAGAAATATACTTATCATGGTTATGCAATAACCGATTTTTATAACATCGATGCACGGTTTGGGAATAATGCAAAATATGTGGAGTTGGTTGAAAAAGCACACAACAAAGGCCTGAAAATTATTATGGATGTGGTCTTAAATCACTGCGGAATCAATCACTGGTGGATCAATGACTTGCCAACCCAGGACTGGATTCACCAATTTGCTGAATATACACAATCCAATTTCAGGTCGCCGGTTTTAACCGATCCTTATGCTGCAGAATATGACATCGTGCGACAGCAGGAAGGGTGGTTCGACAGAAATATGCCTGATTTAAACCAGAAAAATCCACTGGTAACAACTTATTTTATTCAAAATACCATTTGGTGGATTGAGTATGCAGGCCTTAACGGTTTGCGACTCGATACACAGCCTTATGCCGACAAAGAAATGGTCGCAGAATGGGCCAGTCAAATCAGAAATGAATATCCTGAATTTACAATTCTGGGCGAATCGTGGCTGCAAAAAATTCCAATAACGGCCTACTGGCAGGAAAACACCAAGAATTTTGATGGCTATTCATCAAATATCCCTGTTATCACTGATTTTCCTATGCATTATGCTATTACGCAAGCCTTTAACGAGCAACAAACCTGGACAGAAGGCATGGCTAAATTGTATTATATTCTTGCCCAGGATTTTATGTATCAAAACCCCGAAAACACTTTAGTATTTTTAGATAATCACGATGTTGACAGAATTTACTCATCATTAAATCAAGATATCAATAAATTAAAAATGGCTATAGCTTTCCAGCTAACCACACGAGGAATTCCTTCAATCCTTTACGGAACAGAATTACTAATGGAAGGTTTTGCACACGAAGCACATGGAAAAATGCGTAAAGATTTTTTGGGCGGTTGGCCCGATGACAAAAAAAATGGTTTTACCGCCGCAGGAAGATCAGATGAGCAAAATGAAATTTACAATTATTTACAAAAATTACTAAACTGGCGAAAATCTAACAAAGCAGTTCAAAATGGTAATCTTACCCATTTTATTCCCGAAAATAATGTGTATGTATATTTTAGGCATAACGAAAATGAAACTATAATGATCATTTTAAACAACAACGATCATTCCCAAACGATAAAAACAGAACGCTTTAAAGAGTTAATCGGAGAATATCATTCGGGAACCGAGATCATTAAACAAAATAAAATTACTGATTTAGATAAAATACATATTGAGAAAAAATCAGCTATGATTATCGAGTTAAAAAAATAACCCAAAATATTATTTATCATGAGAAATTTGCTAATCATTCTATTGATCTTGTTCGTTTATGGTTGTTCAAACCAAAAACTTAATATTCCCGAACAAACTGAAATGCACGAACCAGCTTTACCCGTTTATGTAAGCGAAAGTGGACAGGAAATTTTCCTTAACGGGATATTTAAAAATATTGAACGAATTGACTCTGTCACTGTTTCTGGTTATTCTTACCATCTTTCAGAAAAAAAAGATTATATACAAATCAAACCCAAATCAGAAGCTAACCCGGTTGAAGAACTGGAAGTCTGGATTGATGGATATCCTTATTCCCTTATTTTATTACTTGATAAAAAAGTAGATTATACATTTAACCTTAATGATGATAAAAAACAATACCATTCGGTTCAGGTAGCCGGAAGTTTTAATGACTGGACACCATCAAAGAACTTTCTGATTAAAGATGATATGTGGGTTTATTCACTAAAACTGACACCGGGAAAATATCACTATCAACTGGTAATTGACGGCGAATGGATGCTCGACCCACAAAATCCTGTTAAAGAAAGTAATAATATTGGCGGGTATAATTCGGTTCTTACCATTCCCGACCCGGCAGAAAATGCACCTAAACTTTCAACTGAATCTTTTCAAAAAGACAATATAGAAATCTCATTATCAGGCAATGCTACTTCAATCATTGCATTATGGGATAATTTTTCAATTCCGACATCAATCATCGATAATACAATAAATATTGACATTCCTGAAATTGCAAAAACAAAAAAACGATCGTTTATTCGAGTATGGGCTTGCAATGAAAACGGATACTCCAATGATATTTTAGTTCCGCTGGAAAATGGGCAAGTCTTGAGCAATATCTCGGATATCAACCGCAAAGATAAGCATGCACAGGTTTTATATTTTATGTTGGTTGATCGTTTTAACAATGGCAACCCAAAAATTGATGACCCGGTAGACGATCCGGGAATATTCGACAAAGCCAATTATTACGGTGGCGATATTGAAGGAATTACCCAGAAAGTAAAAGATGGGTATTTTTCTGAATTGGGAGTAAGCATGATCTGGCTCTCTCCTATTACACAAAATCCACTCGGTGGGTATATTGAGTATCCGGCACCACACAGAAAATATTCAGGTTATCATGGTTACTGGCCTGTAACTTATACAACCGTTGACCACCGTTTCGGAACAGCTGAAGATTTACGCCAACTTGTAAATTCGACGCATAAAAATGAGATGAATATTATTCTTGATTTTGTTTCGAACCACGTACATGAAAAAAATAAAATATACCAGGAGCACCCTGAATGGGCCACTGTTTTGGATCTGCCCGATGGAAGTAAAAATATCAGGTTATGGGACGAACAAAGGTTAACTACCTGGTTCGATACATTTTTGCCATCGCTAAATTTTGAAATACCTGAAGTTACAGAAATGGTATCCGATTCAGCACTATTCTGGGTGAATGAGTTTGAAATAGATGGTTTCAGGCATGATGCAACAAAACATATTCCTTTGGAATTCTGGAGAACTTTAACCAAAAAATTGCGTTCGAACACCGAAGGCGATTTCCTTTTTCAGATTGGTGAAACTTTTGGCAGCCGGGGATTAATACGAAGCTATGTGGGGCCTGATATGCTCGACGGGCAATTCGATTTTAACCTTTATTTTGATATGCGAAATAATCTTGCGCAGGAAGAAGAGCCGTTAACAAAATTAAATCAATCGTTAAAAGAAAGTTTAAAATATTACGGCCATCACTCGCTAATGGGCAATATTACGGGTAATCATGATTTACCAAGGTTTATTACTTTTGCCAGCGGAGCACTGAAATTCGATGAAGATGAAAAAGAAGCCGGCTGGAACCGTGATATCCAGGTTGAAGATACCTTAGGATATTACAGACTATTACAGGTTACCAGCTTTATTCATACCATTCCCGGGATTCCTGTAATATATTATGGCGATGAAATTGGAATGCCCGGTGCGGGAGACCCAGACAATCGGCGTCCGATGAAGTTTGAAAATCTAAACAGGTTTGAAAAACTTGTTTTTGAAAATACAAAAAAACTAATCCACCTTAGAAGGAATAATCTGGCTTTAATTTATGGCGATATTATTTTGTTACATGCCGATGAAAAAACAATGGTTTATGCCAGGAAATATTTCGATGAGATTATGGTGATCGCGATAAATAAATCGGGTAAAGAAGAAACGATTAAAATTGAATTACCAGAAAATTTAATCGCTGAAAAATGGAATGTAAATTTTGGAAATACTTTAGAACAATTGAGCGAGAAAGAAATTTCACTCATGTTAAAACCTTACGCCTTTGAAATTATTAATAACTAAGCATTAGTTGAAATCAACAAAAGATGGTGTCCGAAAAGTCAGAGAAAAGTCATTGCGAACGATCCCGATGGATCCTAATATTCGTAAGTTAGTTAAGGCTTTTATTGTAACACCAAGTCACTCAAAGGATAACACAAAGTTTCACGAAGTAGAATCTCACCTAACTTGGTGTAACCCTGCTTGCCAGTAGGCAAGTTTGTGCTATAACCCTGTCTGCCGAACAGGCAGGATTGTGATACTTTGTGAAACTCTTAAAAGACATGCGGATTTTAGGGGATATCGGGAGAGTGAAGCAATCTGCTGATATTCAACAAATATAGATTGCTTCTCCCGATAGCCATCGGGATCGCAATGACACTTTTAACTCTTTTCGGACACCCTCATTATTATATCATAAGATTGCAACTAATCGCCAAAACTGATTCCCACACCCCGTGCATTTTTCATAAGTGCAGTATCAAGCGAAACAAAATTTGGTTTTTTAATTGCATCTTTAAATGGTACCGATGTAATATACGGATGTTGGTATGAAACCATTTCTCCGAATTGTCCTTCTAAAACCATGTGGAATGCATGAACACCAAATTGCGTAGCCAACACTCTGTCGTAAGCAATAGGAATACCACCCCGCTGGATATGGCCCAGCACAGCTTTTCTTATATCGTGCTTTAAACCCGCTTCCTTCAGCTCCCGTTCTAAACGTGTAGCAGCACCAGAGAGTTTGGCATTTTTATAACCTACTTCATTCGTTTCAATTTTTGAAGAATCTTTTCCAATGGCTCTTGCACCTTCGGCAATAACAATAATGGTAAAACCACGGTCGCGTACAAAACGCTTATTAATTTTTTCTAAAACCTTATTAATATCATAGGGGATTTCCGGAATAAGGCAAATCTCAGCTCCTCCTGCAACTGCGGCATTCATCGCTATCCAACCTGCATTTCTTCCCATTACTTCAAGTATCATTACCCGGTTATGGCTGGCTGCGGTAGTAACCAATTTATCAACTGCTTCGGTAGCAATCTGAACTGCTGTTTGAAAACCGAAAGTAGTGTCCGTGGCTGATAAATCATTATCAATGGTTTTTGGAACACCAATGATATTTAATCCTTTTTCGTATAATGCTTGCGAAATTTGTTGCGAACCGTCACCGCCAATATTTATCACAGCGTCAACACCCATATACATCAGCTTCCGAATCATTTCTTCGGAGCGGTCTGCTGTTGTCCATTTTCCTTCTTTATCTTTTATTGGCCATGCAAAAGGGCCTCCTTTATTCGTAGTTTCGATAATAGTACCTCCCTGGAAATGTATTCCGGCAACAGCCTTTTCATCAAGAATCTTAACTTCGGTGGGTTCCCATAATACTCCGTTAAAAGCCTGGATGCTACCTAATACTTCCCAATCACTTTCTTGTGATGCTCTTTTTACGATAGCTCTTATTACAGCATTTAATCCCGGGCAGTCTCCTCCTGCTGTTGCTACTAAAACTCTTTTCATTGGTATTAAATTTTTTATGGATTAATAATCTTTTTATTCGAAAAGAAAAGTATTTTATTTTCCTTATTTAGTCTGCTATTCATGCAACTTTGTCTTTAAATTTTTGTATTTTTAAAGATCAAAAAATAATAAGCTGTAAATGTAACAAAAACCCCTGATTTATCACAATTTAAAGGGTCATATATTGTAAAAATTAAACATATTTTAACATGAAAACAAAACAATTATTCGTAAAGAATAAAGCACTGGCATTCTTTATTTTAGCATTATTAGCGGTTGCAGGATGTAAGAACGTGCCAACCAACGATGAGGAAAAAACTAGTTATCAAAAAGTTAAACACCCTGATTGGAGTAAAAATGCAAGTATTTACGAAGTTAATATCAGGCAGTACACACCCGAAGGAACTTTTAATGCCTTTGCAGATCATTTGCCAAGATTAAAAGAACTGGGTGTTGATATTTTGTGGCTCATGCCTATTCATCCCATTGGCGAAAAGAATCGGAAAGGAACCATGGGAAGCTATTATTCGGTAAAAGATTATTACGGCATCAATCCGGAATTTGGTACAGAAGAAGAGTTTAGAAATCTGATTAACCAAATCCATGAGTTAGGGATGTATGTTATTATCGACTGGGTTGCAAATCATTCGGCATGGGATAATCAGTTAATTTATGATCATCCTGAATGGTATCAAAAAAATGAAGAAGGAGAAATTATTGCTCCGGTTGATGACTGGACAGATGTAGCGGGTTTTGATTACAATGTTCCGGAAATGAGGGATTATATGACAAATGCACTCATTTACTGGGTAAAAGATTTTAATATTGACGGATACAGATGCGATGTAGCTGGCATGGTACCAACCGATTTTTGGAACAATGTTCGCTACGAACTTGATCAGATAAAACCTGTATTTATGCTGGCCGAAGCCAATGAACCCGAATTGCACGAATATGCTTTTGATATGACCTATGCATGGGACTTACATTTTATCTGGAATGAAATAGCTCAAGGCAATAAAAATATAGGTGATCTTGTAAATCAACTGGAAAAAGAAAAATCTAAATACAAAACCTCCGATTATCGTATGATGTTTACGAGCAACCATGATGAAAACTCATGGAAAGGGACCGTTTATGAAAGATTGGGCGATGCTATAAAAACATTTGCTGTGCTTTCTGCAACGGCTCCCGGAATGCCACTAATTTACAGCGGACAGGAAGCTTGCATGGATAAACAACTGAGATTTTTTGAGAAAGATACCATCAACTGGGATAAGGATTGCTCTATGTTCGAGTTTTATAAAACCTTGCTTGCCTTAAAGAAAAATAATAAAGCTTTATGGAATGGTGAATTTGGGGGTACAATGGAAAGAATTGAAACTACAGCAGATGACAAAATTTATGCATTCGTACGCCAAAAAGATGAACATCAAGTGATTACCATATTAAACTTATCAGATCAGGTAGTTGAATTTGAGTTGCTGAATGATTTGGAAGAAAATCAATTGTTCGAGCTCTTTACTGATGAACAGTTAACTACGAAATATAACATGAACCCATGGGATTATAAAGTTTTCAGGAATAAATAAGAGCTACTGCATAAAACAGAAATATCCGATGTTAATCATAATATCGGATATTTTTTTTACAAGAAAACTATTCTTCGATCAAAACCACTGTATTTTTTGATTGTTTGGCTTCCATAAGCGCTTCTTCAGCTCTATGTTTAATTTGCTCTGGGGTATCATCTTTAATTGATGTGGTAATTCCCATACTAATGGTAAGATTTACCTGTTTGTTATCGATCTGAAATGGATGGTAAGCAACAACCCTCCGCAATCGATTCCCAATTTCCTGGGCTTGTTCAACGCCAATATTGTTAAAAATTAAAGCAAACTCATCGCCATTTTTATATCTAAAAAACAGATCAGATTTACGGATGTATCCCTTGGTAAGATTGACAAATTCTTGTAAAATATGATCCGCTTTTGAATATCCGTATTCATCGTTATAGTTTTTAAAAAAATCTATATCGAGTAACATAAATACAAAGCTTTCAACATCGGGCTTTTGCAACAAAATTTTAATCCTTGAGTTTAATTCACGGTGATTAAAAACACCCAAATCATCAGAAATAGAAAGGGTTTTATATTTGGTTATTTTTTTATTTAACAACCAGAAAGCCATGCCTAAAATCAGGAATAATAAACTGGCAATT
>JAWLEM010000011.1:0-28365 GCA_041686115.1 Bacteroidales bacterium | reverse complement strand
TAGGTTTTCATATTTTATCTAAAATTTTAATTCCATTCCCGATTTTAATTGACTGATTTCAAAAGCATTATAAAAAGCACATAATGCTGGTAATTCAGTACAATGTGACGGGAATATTTCCTGAATATCCTGATTCTTTAAATATTCGATAGTTCCTTGTGTTTGCAGATTATTATATTTTAGATGAAATCCACCAACAACTGCTCTGAACCTGGAAATTCCGGTTATCTTCTTAGCATACTCAATCATATTACAGATTCCTGAATGCGCACAACCCGAAATCAAGACTAATTCTTTTCCCTGGTTTATTTTTATAATTAAGCCAGAATCATCAATTACAAAATCATCATCTCCTTTTTGATATACAAAAGGAGTTGTTTGTGCTTCAAAGGAATTCAGGCGTGGCACTTCGCCTAAAAAAATGATATCATGAGATATTGGATAGGGTTTCCTTGAAGTTATGATTTCAAATCGTTCTTGTAGCTCATCTATAGATAATTCAATACCAATATTTTCCGTTCCTCCTTTTCTAAACCGCGAATGAAAAACTTCAGGGTGACAAATTAGCTCCTTGTTTTTTAAAAATTTTAATCCGTTGGCATGATCCCAATGCCCATGGCTAAGAACCACCGTTTTTATGCTGTCAACATCAATTTTAAATCTATCGGCATTTTTCAAAAATACATCGGAATGACCGGTATCTAATAAAACTTGTGTGTTATCATGTTCAATGTAATAAGACAGCCCGTGTTCGGCTAAAAACTTGCCGGATGCTGTATTTTCTGTTAATATCGAAATATGCATAATTATATTGTTTTATTATTTTCAATCAATGTTTTTAAAATCCCCGATTTTATGGTAAACAATTTATAGCCTGACCTAAAATTATTTAACTCATCCTGAATCCAATGGACATGGCTGTTTATTGCCTGAATTGCATCATCGGGTGAATCCGAAAATATTTTAATCGGGATGAAATATTCGTTTACCAGTTTTATGTTTTCGCCAAATTGTTTTGAAACAATCACCTTTATATCATTGGCTAAAAGTTTTTTAGTAATGCTTTCGGCTTTTTGCTCATTAATTTTTAAATCGTCGATTGCGTCATCTTTAAATTCATTTTCAATTTCGAATAACTGTTCTAATCTTCCGGAAACCAGCTCATAAATAGCAAATTTATCAGCATTGCCGAAAAATCGTTCATCAAATTGATTCTGCTTATTTATTGCGAATGCAAATCTTAAATTCATAATTAACGTTCTTTTATTTCAAAAATATTCCCCGATTTATCTTTAATAAAAACTAAATCGGATTGTTCTCTTTCAATGATGATCGTTTCAAAGTCTCTTTCATGAATTTTTTTAATGACTTCTTCTCTGTTATCTATCGAAATACACAAATGATTTATAAGTTGTTGCTGATTTTGTTTAAGGATAAAGATTTCCAGAACCAGGTCATCTCTTTGCATTAAATAAACCGTTAAATTTTCATTTACACCAAAAATCTTTGCACTTAAAGATTTATCTAAAACAAAATTACGTACCTGCTCCATTCCCAGCATATTCTGATAAAAATTAATGATTTCATCAGAGCTATTAACCTTGATTGCTACATGTTCAAGTTTCATTTCTTCTCCATTCTTTATTTGCTTTAATCACTACAAAACTTCCCTGCCCATATCCTTCCAGGGGCTTTTGTGCCGATGATATTTTACCTATTACACCATAAATGGTTTGATAGATTTTATCAATTTTAAAACCCGTTTGCTGTAAAATATCAACTACCTGTCCAGTACCGAAGAATGTTGCATCCTCATAAAAGACGCTCTGATGCTTATTCTTTTCATACATTTTCCCAACAGGGCTATCCTTATCAATAAAGGCAACAATTAAATTTCCCTCATCTTTTAATATTCTGTTTGCTTCCCTGAACGATTTCTGAATATCATCGACAAAACAAATTACAGTAACCATTAAAGCAAAATCTTTGCTTTTATCGGGGTAGGGAAGGTCTTCTGCTACTGCATTTTTCACATTTAAATTCCGGGATTGGGCTTTTTCCCGCATTTTTGCTGATGGTTCTATTCCTTCGGAAATCCCTAATTTATCAGCAAAAAAGCCGCTTCCTACACCGATTTCAACACCGACCCCTTTTGCAGGAATTACTTTTTTAATGGCTACTAACTCCGATTCAAACAAGTAAGAATTATCTTTAAACCACTGTTCATATTCATTTAAATACTTATCAAAAGGCTCTGTTTTTGGCATACTGTATTATTTTTTTTGAGCTTCTAATTTTGAAAACTTTGATTTTTCCTCATCCGTCATCTTTCTTATTTCGTATTCTAAATCTAAATCTAAATTGTGTATTTTTTCTGAAACACATTTCACAATATCACAATCCATAGGTAAATGAAGCGAAGGAAAAGCAAAAACCAATACAACTTTATTTTCTAACAGCTGAATTTTAGATACAATTCCCAGATCAATTAAAGAAAATTTACTTTTAGGGTAATTGATTTCGGAAATTGTTTTTATTACATCAGTTAATGTTAATTGCAATCTATTTTTATTTTTTAACCGTATTGGATCCCAAATAACCAAAACTAAAGCCCCATTTTTTGATTCAAATGGTCCGTGTTCATCACCTTTGGAAAAAAACTGATATGAACCAGCAGGATAAGTTTCTCCTTTACTGGTATATTCGCCATCTAAAACAAAATGTTGTTCTGTAGTAATATGTGAATGAGGAGCCATATAGAAGTTTTTTGGCAGTTTTAATAGCACTGTTCTGCAACCGTTTTCATCTCTTAACACTTTCTTTTTGGTCCCTGCAACATATTCATTTGCATCTTCCCAGTGCTTATCATCATACAAATTCATTACCTTTTTCATGATGTATTCCCCTGATTACTAAGCTGTAGGTTTTAACTACAAACTTTTTATTATTTAAAATTCTTTAAATACTCTAGCTAAAGAAAATCCCGGAGCATCCAAACTCAAATCTAAAAAGTAACCGAATGGGGTTTGATTAACAGTATAACCTGTATTTACCAAACGCTCTTCAGCTTTGTCAAATAATGACTTTGTAAATTCAGGGCCGGCTTTGCTTTCGGACAGATGAGCAAACGAATGTAAAATAATATGTTTGGTTTCGTTCTTACCGGCTACCCATTTTAAGTTCTTTATAAGTTTTTTTATGACTTCATTTTCTTTTTCTTCATCTTCCTTTTCAACCTGAATAAAAGCGGTTTGAACCTTATTATATTCTTTTCTCTCTGCAGCCTCTGGCGCGGAGTTAATCGTTTTTATATTTGGTTTGTACCAAAAACGATGGGTATAAATCATTAAAAGTTTCATATTGATTTAATTACCTTTAAAATGTTTTATCATATATTTAATGTGGCTGTATATGCATCTTTTATGGCATCTTGTGCATTGCCAATTTTTTTAGCATCACCAATTACTTTAACAGGCATTATGTTTTCCAGCTCGCTTTTTAAAGGATTAAAACTTCGCATTCCGGTCGAGATAACAATAATATCAATTCCATTAAACTGAATCGGTTTTTCATTTTGTTTGGCAAAAACAGTTTTTCCATCAATTTTTTCAATAAATGTATGATCACAAAATTGACACCCTTTCTCTTTCATCATTTTTAAAGAAAGAGTTTTTGCGATCATTTCCATATCTTCACCAAAATCTGTTGTTCTTTTAACAATTATTACCTTGTTATTTTTTGGAATTAAAGCGGTTGCAATATCAACACCAATTAATCCTCCACCAATTATTAGTACTTTTTTATTTTCAGGTAAATTTTCTTTTAAAAGAATTTCTGCCCAATAGAACTTTTCTAAACCAGGAATATCAATAATTGCGGGCACTGAACCTGTTGCTATAAAAACTTCGTCGTATTTATTTATTAAATCTGTTTTTTTTGCTTCTTTATAAATAATATTTATTCCTTTTGATTTTATTTCATCAGTATAATATGGAACCAAAGACCCCATAGACTTTTTATTAGAAGTTAGCGGAGCCAGATTAAATTGCCCCCCTAGTTTATCCTTTTCATAAAGATCAACATTATGTCCTTTTTCATTTAATCTTAAAGCTGCTTCCATTCCGGCGAGACCTCCTCCTATAACTGCAATATGCTTCGGCATGTCTGTTTTCTTAACAGTTACATTATCTAACCCAACCTCAGGATTTACCAGGCATTGTAATCCTTGTCCTGATTTAACACCCCCCAGGCAACCTTCGGCACATGCCAGGCAGGGGCGATAATTACCTTGAATTTTCAGTAAAACTTTACCAATAAAATCAGGATCCGCAACCAGGGCTCTCCCTAATGCAATATAGTCCGCTTTAAAGTCTCTTTTTAACTCTTCAATATCATTTTTTGAATTTATCTGACCAACATAAATTAACGGAATATTAACTTTATCTTTAATTTTTTTTGCAAATTCCCAGGTTTTCCCTTTAGGCACAAACATATGTTGAAAAAACCAGGGTGGAGTATTACAAACTGTTCCTGCCGACACATGAACGGCAGCGATTTCCTTTTCCTTAAGAATTTTTACAAATCGAATCATTTCATCCAGTTTAAAGCCATTTGGAGTCATTTCATCACCACTAATTCTAGCAATAACTGGAATTTTTACAGAATTTTTAACTGCGTTTAGTACTTCTAATGGGAATTTAATCCGATTTTCAAAGGAGCCACCATAATCATCTGTTCTATCATTAACCGCCGGGGAAATAAACTGTGCCAGTAAGTATCCATGGCCAAATTGTAATTCGATGAAATCAAAACCTGCTTTTACGACACGAATTGCTGCATTTCTAAACAATTCAATAACATCGTTCATGTCCGATTTATCCATTCGTTTGGGTACAGCACCCCCATTTTCGCATGCTTTATCGGTTGATGATAAAAAAAAATTCCCGGGAATCTTTGGATTGGCCATTCTTCCCGGGTGATTTAGATGTGCAATTATTTTTGTTTCATTTCTATGAATCTCAGAAATCAGTGCTCTTAATCCTTCAATATGATTGTCATTTCCGACACCTATTTGTGTTGGTAACTCACGAAGGCTTTTATCTAAAAACAAAGGTTCCAGGGTTATTGCGCCCAGATATTTACTCCGTCTTTTATAAAAATCATGGTGTTTTTGTGTAATATTTCCATCAGAATCACCATAACCTGTTTTTATTGGAGCAAAAATGAAATTGTTTTTTAATTGCAGCATTTTTTAATGCTTTAAGTCTATTAAAAGAAATAATCTTCGAAATTATTTCTTTGTTATTTGTCCAATAATCATTTCAGCAGCTTTAATTAATACGGTTTTTGTTGGAGCTGCTGTTAATAGAGGATGTGAACCAATCTGGAATGACACAAGTTCAAATACAGTTACACCTTTTTGTATTGCCAGACTAATTGTATTTATAATTTCTCCGGCTGATTTTCCACCCCACACTTCGCCACCAAGAATTGATCCATCAATTGGCGATGCGAATAATTTTACCGATAATGGATTTGTATCGTCAAATTTTGGATGCGTATCCACGTCGGTGAATGTTGCTGAAACATACTCGATATTTGCTTCCGCTGCATTTGTGTCGTTAACTCCGGCCGAAGCCATCGACAAGCCGTTAATTTCTGTAGAAAATACAGCTAATGTACCATTAAAGTTTTTCCTTATTCTTATGCCAAATAAATTATTCCCTAAAACACGAGCTTCTGCTGTCGCTGTTGATGCTAACATTACATTATCCATGCGTCCGGTTAAAAAACCAATGGTTTGAGAACAGTCACCTACTGCGCATATGCCTTTTACTTTGGTTCGTTCATAATTATCAACAACAATTGCTCCCATCCGGTTAACTTCTAATCCTGCTTTTTGCGCCAAATCTGTATTGGGTTTGTATCCGATAGCCATAATCACTGCATCGGAAGGAAGTTCTTCTCCCGTGCTTAATTGAATAGATGATACTTTACCGTCGGTACCATTGATTTTTTCAACTTTTGTTGAAGTTTTAACATCGATAGCAGTTTTACGCATTTCATCTGTGGCAATTTTACACAAATCCTTTGAAAATGCTTTTGAAAAACAGCAAGGTTCACTTTCAACAAGAGTAACCTTTTTGTTTGTTTCAAGAGCCAATTGTTCGGCAACTTCGGCACCTATAAAACCACCACCCACAACTGTAATATTATTAACAAACTTTAAGCTCTCAAAAACATGCTTGATATAATTGTAACTCTTTTTAATGTAGAATACATTATTTAAATCGTAACCAGGTATAAAGCTTGGAACTACCACTTTAGAACCGGTGGCAAATACAATTTTTTCGCTTGTAAACTCCTTTCCTGATTCTGTTTTTACAATTTTTTCTTCTGCATTAACTTCTACAACTTTTTCTGTAATTACTTCACCACCCAAATCGACAAATGGTTTTGGCCCCATTACATTTTTATCCACATCGCCAAGTTTATGAAAGATATAAGGGATACCGCATGGTACTAAACCTTTTTCTTCTTCTTTAAGCATTAGGATCGATTTGTCAGGAAACTGTTTTTTTGCAGTAACTCCTGTTATAATTCCTGCCGGCCCGCTTCCAATAATAATAACATCATATTTTTTCATAACGCTAAAACTTTTTTAATTGATTATTTTGATAAGCTTCAAAAGCTTGTTTTACAGTCATATCTCCAGCACCGATGTAAGATTCAACTCCCGCTTTTTCTAAAACTGCTGCAGCATTACCCCCCGGCCCATTACCGGTAATTAAAACATTTGCACCCAACTCAAATAATTTTTGTGATGTTTTGGGGCCCGCTCCATGTGCTTCGTTTTCAATATCCCGATTATCAAAAGAAGTAAATTCATCTTTCTCATCATCATAAACCAAAATATATTCGGTTCTTCCAAACCTTGGGTCTATTGGCGAATCCCAACTTGTTCCTTTTGTTGTAAATGCTATTTTCATTGTTTTTAAATTTTATTCATTTAAATAAATTAAACGCTATCAGGTATATATCTTAACCTTTCCAGCACATTATCCTTAACTATTAACTAATTCTTTCACTTTTTCCCAACTCCTGGCTATCTCCTCTCTTAAATCGGACTTATCATACTCAACAATTGTTTTTCCAACGGTCATAGCTTTGGTAAAGTTTTCATCGTACGGTAAGCTGGCAATATGTTCAATATTTTCTTCATTAAGAAAGTTCATTATTTTATCAGTTATATCCTGGTTAATATCAAATTTATTGATAATACAGCCTGCTTTTATTTTAAATTTTTTAACCAGTTCGTAAACTCTTTTCAAATCATGATAACCTGAAACAGATGGTTCTGTAACCATAACCGCAAAATGTGCGCCCGAAAGGGATGATACCACGGGACAACCTACGCCAGGTGAGCCATCGATAACCGTAAAATCTTTTTGTTGATGTTCAGCAATAACTTTAGCTTCATTTTTAACTTTTGCAACCAGCTTTCCCGAATTTTCGGCACCAATTCCCAATTTTGCATGAACCATGGTATTTTGAACTTTTGTGGTTGAAATATACCAGTTCCCAACATTCTGGCTGTGCATTGTAATGGCATCTGCCGGGCATATTTTAGCACAATATCCACACCCTTCACAGTCCAATTTTTGTACAACGTATTGGTTATTGATTAAAGGTATTGCATCGAACCTGCATTTCTCGGCACATAATCCACAAAGAGTACATTTTTCAGGATTTATGTGAGCAACTACACCGCTATAAAAATCTTCTGATTTAGCGAAATCAGGTTTCATCAACAAATGCATATCAGCAGCATCCACATCACAATCGGCAACAACAACATCTTTCCCTCCTAAAAATGCAAAAGAAGCAGTAACAGATGTTTTTCCTGTACCGCCTTTGCCCGATATAACAACAATTTCTCTCATTAATTAACGCTATTTTTAATATAATCCCTGATTTTAATAAGTTCTTCTTTAAATTCCGGCACCTGTTTGTAAATTAATTCTCCACGTGAATATATTTCAGCAATTTCTCTTTGATTTGGGATTTTTGCGATAATTGGAATCTCATTTTCTTTACAATAATCCAAAACCTTATCATCACCCAATCCATATCGATTAACGACTACAGCAAAAGGTTTATTAAGCTCCTGCACAGTTTCTACTGCAAGTTTTAAATCGTGCAACCCAAAAGGTGTAGGTTCTGTTATCAGGATAATAAAATCTGCATCTTTAGTTGCTTCAATTACAGGACATGAAGTTCCTGGTGGTGCATCATAAATTTTTAAGGTGTTATCAGGAAATTTTTCTTTAATATATTGAATGGTTTGTCCAATTAACGGTACTGCCTGTTCTTGTCCTATATCCAAACGACTTTCGATAAAGGAAAGGTTGTTTTCCGAAAATTGTTTTAGCTCGCCCATTCTTTGCTTAACCATTGGCAACGAAGATGTGGGACATAATTCGGAACAAGCGTAACAACTATGGCATAATTCAGGAAAAACCAAAATTTGTGGCCCCAGTTGAATGACAGCATGAAAATTACAATTTTTTTGGCATTCGCCACACAAGGTGCACGTTTCAGAATTCCACTGTGGAATCATTTTGTACTTAACTTCCTCATGCTCCAATATCCCATGAATAAACAACCCCGAGTTGGGTTCTTCAACATCCAGATCGGCCAATACAACAAATTCTGTTTCCGACAAAAAGGCAGCAAGATTGGCAGACAGGGTTGTTTTTCCTGTCCCGCCTTTCCCGCTTGCAATAGCAATTTTCATTACATGAGTCTGTTTTTAATGATCACACAAATTCTGTCCAGTCTGCAACTGGTCATTTAAATAATGCTCAACCAACTCAGTAGGTGTACCACCCTGAACTCCCATACAAACCTCAATATTATTTTGAGCAAATAAATCCTGGGCGCGTTGCCCCATTCCACCTGCAATAATTACATGTACACCATGATCGGCTAAAAATTTAGGATATACCCCTGGTTGATGTACAGGAGGTGTAATAAACTCATCTTTAACCACTTTGTTGTCATCCACTTCAATAATGGCAAATTTTTCACAATGCCCAAAATGTGGCGTTATTTGCTCATTTAATGTTGGAATAGCAAATTTCATTTTCATACTTCTTTTTTATTAGTTAAAACATTACTTATTTTTATTCAAAAGCTCTTCTCGTATCATTGTTTGTCCGCATTTGGGACATTTTAATGTGGTACACTTCACCCCTTGCTCATGAGCAACTTTCTCTCCGCATTTTGCACATACGCAGTATCCTCCGGGCCCCAATGCTCCACCTTTATTCTTTCCTTGACGATTTTTATTGGAACCGCCACTTTTCCCAAAACCTTTTCCGTAATTCATAGCTTTGTTCTCTTTAAATTTTAAAAAAGCCATTAGCATAATTATTCGCATCCATTGTAGCAGATCCACGTTTAATGAAAAGAGCTAATGGCTTTTAATCAATCAACTAACCAAGTTTTTCAATTTCAGATTCGAGGCCACTTACTTGCTTTTTCAAAAATTCAAGCTCATTTTCAAGTGCTCTCTTTCTGTTTTCCATAGAATCATCAGCATTTTGGGCAAAACCAAAATTTCTGAAGCGGGAAAAACCGCCTCTTCCATTTTGTCCCCCGCGAAAACCTCTCGCAAGGCCTCTCCCGAATGCACCAATAGTATTTCCGGCTTGCTCATTACCTGAGCAATAACCCATCCTTCGGCCAGTTAAAGGGCCGCGTCCCAATGGACCTGTTCTATCACCTGCTGGCATAATTACCTCCTCTTTTTTGATTTCTATTTGTACAACATTTACCATGGCCAAAACCACCTGCCAGATTTAAAAGTCTGTCTGAGTGGCATGATGGACATTCTGTAATATTCTCATCAAATCTTGTTCTGAACATATGTCCGCAACTTTGGCATTTGATAATATTATTTCGAAAATGAATATTTCCACCTTCAATACTTAAAACCTTACCGCCAATAATAAATTCGGCAATTTTTTTTCTTGCTTTCTCAATAAGCCGGGTAAACGTTGGCCTTGAAATTTCCATCTCTTCAGCTGCTTCCTCATGCGAAAGCCCAAGATCATCAGCCAAACGAAAAGCTTCAAATTCATCTAACGATAATATTACAGACTCTAATGCAGCCCCCTTTACACCAACCGGTTTAAAACTTGTAAATACCGGAGGCTCATATACTAATCTGTTGTTTTTTGGTCTTGGCATATTATTTTATATCTAATTACAATGCAAATATATTGAACATATGCTCATAATCCAAGCTTTTTTGCCTATATTTGTAAAAAAATTCAAAATGAATATTCAAGAGCAAAGAATAAAATCAGAAACCAGGCAGGTTAAGGTTGTATTTAAAAATTTAATTAACGACCATAACACCCTGTTTGGCGGAATAGCTTTACAATGGATGGACGAAGTAGCCTATATAACAGCTACCCGTTTTTGTCGAAAGAAAGTAGTAACAGTATCTACCGGCAAAATAGATTTTAAAAAGCCTATTCCGTATGGTACGATTGTCGAACTTGTAGGATCTGTTGAAAAAGCAGGTTCGGTAAAACTGGAAATTAATGTAAAGATATTTATTGAAGAAAAGTATACCGATACCAGAGAATTAGCCGTAGAAGGAAATTTCTTTTTTGCAGCTGTTGATGACAACAACCAACCCATAAGATTGTTAGATTAGTTTTGAGTTTTGAGTTCAAAGTTTCTAGTCAATAAAAAACCCAGTGACCAGAAACAAGTTTACAAGTTTACAAGTTTACTATTTTACACATTAACTAATTAACCAATAACGCCAGAACCAATCAATTCATCTGCATCGTACCATGCGGCAAACCTGCCTTCGGCAGGCAAGCTGTCAACTGAAAAACTATTGGTTTTAATTTATTACGCCAGAACCGAATAGCTCAGTATTTTCATACCATGCGGCAAATTGCCCGGGAGCTATTCCACGCTGTGGTTTTTCAAAAATAATATAAACACCTTCAGATTTAGCAAATAATTTTGCTTTTTGCAATGGCTGACGATACCGCACCCTTACCAAATACTCTTTTGACTTGTTGATACCTAACCTTAAATCTTCACGGACCCAGTGAACTTCAATTGCGTTAATAAACAAACCTTTACGATAGAGTCCGGGATGGTTGTCGCCCCTGCCAACATAAACAATATTTTCATCCACATCAATGGCAATTACATACATGGGCTTACCTGTACCGCCTATGTTTAAACCTTTCCGTTGTCCGATGGTATAAAAATGTGCACCCCGATGCCTTGCCAAAACTTTCCCATCTTCCCTTTTATATTGATATGCCTTTGTATTTTCTTTTAAATCATCAGAAGCTTTAATGTTTTCGTAATAGTTTTCAGGAATTTCAATAATATCGCCTTCTTTAGCCCGCAATTTTTGTTGCAAAAAAGTTGGCAAATCTACTTTCCCCACAAAACAAATGCCCTGTGAATCTTTTCGAGTAGCTGTTGCCAGCCCCTGCTCATCGGCAATTTTGCGCACTTCAGGTTTTAACAGCTCACCAACCGGAAAAAGTGCTCTGGAAATTTGTGCCTGACTTAGCTGGCATAAAAAATAACTTTGGTCTTTATTAGGATCTTTACCGGCAAGCAACCGATGAACCGGTTTGTTGTTTATAACATTGGTTTCTTTTCGACAATAATGTCCTGTAGCAACATAATCGGCTCCAAGTTTTAATGCTTCATCAATAAATAAATCAAATTTAATTTCGCGATTACATAATACATCAGGGTTGGGTGTACGTCCCCGTTGATATTCTGCAAACATATAATTAACTACACGTTCTCTGTATTGATCGCTCAAATCTACCGTATGTAATGGTATATCTATTTTTTTACAAACCATCTCAGCAAAAAGCAAATCATCTTCCCATGTGCAATTGCTTGTAAGGGTAACTGAAGCATCATCCCAGTTTTTCATAAACAACCCGATCACTTCATACCCTTCTTGCTTTAAAAGGAATGCAGCAACACTTGAATCAACTCCACCGGACATACCTACAACAACTCTCTTCATGACAAAGCTCCTTTGCGATTTTCGGATGCAAAGATATTAATTTTCTATCAAACACATCTTTTTACTATAACCAATTAATCGCCCAACTGTTGATAAGATAATTCTGATATGGGGATTTTTTTAACTAATTTTATCCTTAAAATCCAAAATATCAATGTCTCAACTCACTATTTATAAAGCATCAGCAGGTTCGGGTAAAACTTTCCAGCTAACCGGCGAATATTTAAAAATTCTCTTTTCATCACTAAATAATTATAAAAGAGTGCTGGCTGTTACTTTTACCAATAAAGCAACAGCGGAGATGAAAAACCGAATTCTAAACGAATTATATAAGTTGGCTGAAGGACAAAACTCAGAGTATATCAATATTATAAAAAAGGACCTTGCCATAAATGACGAAACGATACAGCAACAAGCAAAAAAAGGCTTATCGCTACTACTACACGATTATTCAAAGTTTTCGGTGAGCACGATCGATACATTTTTCCAGAAGATCATTCGCTCTTTTACCCACGAAATTGGAATTCAGCCAGGTTATTCGGTCGAATTAGACCAAAATGAAATTTTATCGCAAGTAGTTGACGGGCTGCTGCTGGATTTGGATGAAAACAAAGAACTACGTGAATGGGTTTCTGCATTGGCTGGTGATAAAATTGAACAGGGAAAAAAATGGGATTTTAAGGAAGACATTCTGAATTTAGCGAGAGAGATTTTTAAAGAAGAGTTTAAAAATTTCGATAAGCAACTCGTAAAAAAAATGAGCGATAAAGATTTTTTGAAAAACTATATCAAAGAACTAAAAGAGATTAAAGCCAGGTTCGAAAATAAAATTACTAACCTGGCAAAAGATGCTATCCAAACCATTGAACAAAGCGGATTAACTATCAATGATTTTAGCCGAAAAGCGGGTGGTCCGGCAGGTTATTTTTATAAAATCGTAAATAAATCTGAATTTGAACCAGGCAAACTTTTTACAGGAGCCATTGACGATATTACAAAATGGTATACCAAAGCATCGGATAAAAAAGATGAAATTGAAAATCTTTTAAATAACAATTTATTAAGTATCTCTAAATCAATTTACAATTACTATACTGAAAACTCCATAAACTACTACTCATCAGCTGAAATCTTAAAACATATCCAAACCCTGGGCATTTTAACTGATATATCATCTAAGCTGCATGAGTATTGTGAAGAGCAAAACATTTTTTTAATATCCGATGCTGCCAAACTACTTCAGGTAATTATCGATAATAACGATACTCCATTTATATATGAAAAAGCTGGTAGCATTTACAAATTTTTTATGATCGATGAGTTTCAGGACACATCCGAAACCCAATGGCACAACTTTAAGCCATTAATTGGCAACAGCTTAGCCCAGGGGAACAAAAACCTGGTGGTGGGTGATGTTAAACAATCTATATACCGGTGGAGAAATAGCGACTGGGAAATTTTATCGGATAAAATCGAACAGGATTTTGCACAACATAATCCTTCCGTTTTATCGCTAAATACCAACTGGCGGAGTAAAAAAAATATTATTGATTTTAATAACACCATATTTAGTTACTCATCAGAAATTTTACAGCAACACTTCAACAACGAATTTGAAAGCACAAACGAATCGGAGAACAAATACCAGTCGAAAATTACAGAAGCTTACGCTGATGTTATTCAAAATACTCCCGAAAAACAAAATAAGAGCGGTGGATATATTTACCATCAATTTTTAGATAAAAAAGCAAATGAATCCTGGGAATCGGATATTATAGCCAGCGTAATAGAGCAAATAGAAACCTTGCAGGGTAAAAATTATGCTTTAAAAGACATGGCTATTCTTGTGCGAAAAAAAGGAGAAGGACAAAAAATAGCCAATGCCCTTATTGATTATCAGAATAATCATAAAACAAAATACCGGTACGATTTTATTTCTAATGATTCTTTGTTTATTGCCAATGCATCGATCATCCAATTTACAATTGCCATTTTAGAATACCTTTTAAATAATGATGACCAAATCAACCTGGCATTTATTGCTCATGAGTTTCATCGCTATTTAAAAGCCGAATCATTAAATAGTGGAGATATTCATCAGCTGGTAAAAAAATATCCTGGAAAAAAACAAGAAAATCATCTTAAAAGATTATTCCCCGAATCGTTTATCAATTCTATTGATCAATTAAAACAGCTTCCGGTTTATGAATTGATTGATCAAATCGTTAACATTTTTGAGCTCCACAAAATACATTCTGAGTTACCATACCTGCAGGCTTTTCTGGATGTTGTGCTTGATTTTGGAAAAACAAAAACAGCAGACATTCATTCGTTTATTACCTGGTGGCAAGATGAAGGGCAGAAAAAAACGCTTTCTGTTTCCGAAAATCAGGATGCCATAAGAATCATAACCATTCACTCATCCAAAGGACTTGAATTTAAAAATGTAATCATTCCATTTTGTAACTGGAGCCTTGATCATCCATCAAGGCAAACCAATATACTTTGGTGTAAAACGGATAAAGAACCTTTTAATCAGCTGGATTTAATACCCATACAATATTCAAAAAAGAATTTGACAAACACCATTTTTAAAAATGATTATTTAGATGAGAAATTCCATGTTTTTGTAGACAACCTGAACTTGCTATATGTAGCGTTTACACGAGCAGAAGAAAATTTATTTGTTTTCTCTCCGATAGACAATAAACCTGATTCTTTTAAACAGGTTGGTGAACTGCTCCATTTTACTTACCGGAATTACCAGAAATTTGCAGTCAGCAATGACAGCCTGCTTGAATTTAATCATTGGAACGAAGAAAAAAACCTGTTTGAGTATGGAGAATTAAAGCAATCGTTGAAAGAGCAGCAACAAAAGTATGACGAAATAAAAATTAAGGCATATGAGTCTTATGAAATTAAGAATAAGCTGCGCTTAAAGCTGCACGACAACTCCTTTTTTACAGGGAAAGAGAGTGGAGCATTTGAGAAAGTAAACCATGGCAAAGTGATGCACGAAGTTTTCGAACATATTAAAACGGAAAAGGATATCCCAAAAGCCATTGATAAAATCCTTTTTGAAGGGAAAATATCGATCAAAGAAAAAGCTGAAATCACTCAAAAAATAAACAATATTTTCGAAAACAAACAGATAAAAGAATGGTTTAGTGATAGCTGGCAAGTTAAAGCCGAAGCAGAAATCCTTTTACCCAATGGTACAACATCTCGCCCCGACAGAGTGATAAGTAATAAAGAAAAAACCATTGTTATTGATTATAAATTTGGCGAGCAAGAAGAAGAAAAACACCATAAGCAGGTTAGATCGTACATGAAATTGTTAGAAAAAATGGAAAATCAAACAGTTGAAGGATATTTGTGGTTTGTGGATTTGGGACTCATTCGACGTGTCGAATGAGCAGCTATGAGCTATGAGCTGGCAGCTCGAAGCTGATAACTCGAAGCCAATAACCATGAGCAACAGGGTTTAAATTTAAGAAAACACTAATTAGAACAAATAAAGTATGACCAATTACCCCTGGGGGCATAACCGAAGATTTAACGCTTACAGCAACTATTTTAAACAAATATTTGGCGAGCGGGTGCAAAAGGTAACCATTGATGCAGGTTTTACATGTCCGAACCGCGATGGCAGCAAAGGAACAGGAGGATGTACCTATTGCAATAATGATGCGTTTAATCCGTCGTACTGTACACCCAATAAGTCGATAACCCAACAAATTAACGAGGGAATAGAGTTTCATGAAAAAAGATACCGCAGATCGAACAAATTTCTGGCTTACTTCCAGGCGTATTCAAATACCTATGCTCCGCTCGAAAAACTAAAAATTATTTATGACGAAGCCTTAAGCATTCCGGGAATTGCAGGATTAGTAATTGGTACTCGCCCCGACTGTATTGATGAAGAAAAGCTGGAATATTTTCAAAAACTATCGGAAAAATATTATATCATTCTGGAGTATGGCATTGAATCGTGCAATAACGAAACGCTAAAGCGGATTAACCGCGGGCATACTTTCGAAGATGCAGTTGAAGCTCTGGAAAAAACCAGGAAATATGGAATAAAAACAGGAGCTCATTTTATTATCGGATTGCCGGGTGAATCGAAAGAATATATTTTAAATCAGGCAAAAACCATTTCTGCCTTATCGCTGGATACGATCAAATTCCATCAGCTGCAAATTATCAAGGGTACAGCGATGGAAAAAGAATATAAAAATCATCCCGAAAATTTTACTTTTTTCGAATTGCCGGAGTATATCGATTTTTTTATCAGGTTTGTTGAAAGATTAAATCCTGATTTTGTGTTGGAGCGATTTGCCGGAGAAGTGCCACCACGCTTTTTAGCCGGACCCGGGTGGGGATTAATTCGTAACGACCAGATTATGGTAAAATTCGAAAAAAGACTAAATGATTTAGATACCTGGCAGGGGAAGCTTTTTTAAAGAGAAAAATAAACCTTGCCTGCCGGCAGGCAGGAAGTAAAAAGATAAAAGTAAATTTAAGATATGAATAGCTTTTTAAAATATGTTGCAACCGACTTATATTCGAGATACGGAGACAAAGTTTCCGAATTGTGCATTGTATTCCCAAATCGCAGGGCAGGATTGTACTTTAAAAAATACCTTTCCGAATTAACAGAAAAACCAATCTGGTCGCCGGATACAACAACGATTAATGAATTGATGCAGGAAATCTCCGGTTTAACAGCGGCTGATCATATCAAATTACTGTTCGAGCTGTACCAGATTTATAAACAGGTAAAAAAATCGGAAGAAAGCTTTGATGATTTTTATTTCTGGGGCGAAATGATGTTGAATGATTTTGATGATATCGATAAATACCTGGTCAATCCGGACGACCTGTTTAAAAATTTAAAATCACTAAAATCGATACAGGACCAGTTTACCTATTTATCGCAAGAGCAGATCGAATCCATTCAGCAGTTCTGGAAAAGTTTCGACCCGGAGAAGTATTCAAGTCACCAGGAAGATTTTATCAGTATCTGGAATGTATTATCAGATATTTACAAACAGTTGAATAAAAGGCTAAACAGCCTGGGAATTGCTTACGAAGGAATGGCTTACAGATTGGTAGCATCTAAAATCGATGACACGAAAAAAATAGAACTGCCCCATTCGAAATACATTTTTGCCGGATTTAATGCGCTAAACCCATGCGAAAAAAAACTATTTGAATATTTACAAAAAAACCAGGTGGCAGACTTTTACTGGGATTACGACCACAGTTATATTGAAAACCACCATCACGAAGCAGGATTCTTTTTGCGTGAGAATATCAACCAGTTTAAGCAGCCACAAAGTTTTACAAACAAGCCAATTTTTCAATCCTTATCAAGAGATAAAAATATTGAAATCATATCAGTACCCGGAAATGTCGGGCAGGGAAAAGTGATTACAGAAATATTAAAAGCTTCGAGAGAGCAAATTTCCGAATCGCCCAATAAAACAGCTATTGTCCTTGGAGATGAAGATTTGCTGGTTCCTGTTTTGCAATCGGTACCCGATAACATAAAAAATGTAAATATTACCATGGGCTACCCGGTAAGCAATACGCCCATTTACAGCTTGCTTGAGCATGTTATTGAGTTGCAGAAAAACGCCAAACAAAAACAAAATAAAACCACATTTTACCATCAAAATGTAGTAGCCATTTTAAATCATCAGTACGTAAATACTCAATTTCACAATGAAGCAAGAGATCTGTTGCAGTTCATTAAAAAAAACAACCGAATTGTTATTTCTAAGGATGAGCTGGCACGCTGCGGTTTTTTTAAGGTCATTTTTAACAAAATCAATTCTTATTTAGAGCTATCCGAATATTTACTAACCATCCTGCACCAAATTTACAATTCACTGAAAAAGCCGGAGCATGAAAGTACGATCCATACAAGCTCGTTGGAGAAAGAGTATATCTACCACATTTACCTTTCGATCAATCGAGTAAAAGATGTATTGCAGGAACAACAGGTTGAAATCCGTATGGAAACTTATATCCGTTTAATTCGAAAAATCATCAGAAACCTTCGCATTCCTTTTACCGGCGAGCCACTTTCAGGGTTGCAGATTATGGGAATTCTGGAAACCCGATTACTCGATTTTGAAAATCTCTACATAACTTCCGTAAACGAAGGGGTTTTCCCAAAAACAGAATCATCACCTTCGTTTATTCCTTATAATCTGCGACGTGGTTTTGGATTGCCAACCATTGAACATCAGGATGCAATTTACGCCTACTATTTTTACCGCTTAATTCAACGGGCAAAAAATGTTACGTTAATGTATAATTCGAATACCGATGGTATGCAAACAGGAGAAATGAGCAGGTTTTTATATCAATTAAAATATGAATCATCATTTAACATTAAAGAAAAAAGTTTGCGTTATGATATTAACCTGACACAGCCCAAAGAAATTCGAATTGAAAAAACGGATGAAATACAGCAAAAACTCAGAAAATTTTTATCATCGTCAGGCGAAGATAAATATTTATCGCCCAGCGGATTAAGCAATTATTTGCGATGCAAGCTAAGGTTTTATTTCCGCTATATTGCCGAACTGAGCGAACAAGATGAAATTACCGAAGAAATTGATGCGCCGTTATTTGGAAACATATTACACGAAGCAATGGATAATTTATACGGGGCGTTTGCAGAAAAAACAGTTCATCCGGCAGATGTTAAAGGGCTGTTAAAAAATCCTGCTAAAATATCAACCGCTATAGACCATGCATTTAAAAAAGAATATTTTAAACGTGATAAAGCAGACTACTCCGGTAAAAATATTATTATAAGAGAAGTTATTGAAAAGTATGTAAGGCAGATCATAAAAACCGACATGGAAATTGCACCTTTGGAAATTATTTCGCTCGAAAACCTTTACCAAATAGATATTCCCATAACCCTTAACGGGGCTTTTGAAACGGTAAAACTGGGTGGAAAAATTGACCGGGTTGATAAGCTGGACAACCATATCCGGATTATCGATTATAAAACCGGAAGCGATGATTTAACCTTTAAAAATATTGACGCACTATTTTCTGATAAAAAAAATGATCAAAACAGTGCAGTGTTCCAAACTTTTTTATACGCTAAATTTTATAAAGATATAGAAAAGCCTGATTTATCGATTACTCCGGGCGTATACTCAGTTCGAAAACTATTTGAAAAAGATTTCGATTTCAGGATTAAAAACAAAGAGAGCAAATCTTACATCAACGAATACAGCTTGGTTGAGAAAGAGTATCTGGAATATTTAAATGAGTTGATCTATGATATTTTTAATCCGGATGCAGCTTTCACGCAGACGGAAGAAACAAGCCATTGTGAATATTGTCCATATCGTAAGATTTGCCACCGGTAAAAACAGGGTATAATATAAATCACGAATTACCACATCAAAATAGGTACATGTTGTTATATTTGCATATAACAAATCAACAAACGAATAAAAATTAGAACCCAAAAAGATGCAAAAAATTCTGATCATTATTAACGATGCACCTTATGGCACAGAAAAGGCATACAATGCCTTAAGAATGGCAATGACACTTCAAAAAGAACATGGAGAAAATGTTGAAATAAAAGTTTTCCTGCTTGCAGATGCGGTTTTCTGCGGACTGCCAAACCAAACAACTCCAAGTGGTTTTTATAACATAGAACGAATGTTTAAATCGGTTATTAAACGGGGCGGCGAAGTAAAAAGCTGCGGTGGTTGTTCCTAAGCACGTGGAATTGATAAAATTTCCTTTATCGAAGGAGTTAAACTAAGCAACATGAAAGAGTTTGCGCAATGGACCTTTGAATGCGATAAAGTTTTGACATTTTAACTTCCTTTTTATATTTTCTTTCAAATATCAAAATGATTTGTTAATTTCCCTTTTAAAAAATTAGCAAAACATGTTTAAGAGGGTAAGCTTTTTTAACCAAATTTTCAAAAATAAAGATGAAATAATCTTAAGGGATTATTTAGCCTTAGAACGTACAAGACTTGCCAACGAGCGCACCCTGCTGGCATATTCAAGGACTTCTTTATATATGTTATTAGGAGGAATCGCATTTCTTGAGATGAATGATTTTATTCAAATACGATGGATCGGGGCTACAGCTATATTATTAAGCATAATACTTATGATTTTAGGAGTTTACAGATACTTCCAAATTAAGTACCGCTTAAGCGATTATTATAAAAAAAGTACGCATGATAATGAAACAAAAAACGAACAATAGTTAAGTAAATACTTAGCCACCACATTGCCCTGTTCATTACATAACTTTATCAACCAGGTGCCAATATTTTGAATATTTTTTTGAATTAAACTTTACTCGCTTCTGATTATTTTGTAATTTACTTCGTTGGTAAAATCTAAAACATATCGATATGGTTGCAAAAAGTAAAAAATCAAAAGGTAAAATTGGAATTCTTACCGGTGGTGGTGATGTTCCGGGACTAAATCCGGCAATTAGAGCTGTTACCATAAGAGCTTTACGCGAAGGATATGAAGTAATAGGAATCCGCCGCGGCTGGATGGGGCTGGTAGATATGATTCGTGAAAAAAATGCCGATAACTCCGAATGTATAGAAATTCTGACTGAAACAAGAGTAAACAGGGCTGCACGCACCGGTGGTACTTTTTTGCATTCATCCAGAACAAATCCGAGCCGCGTGGCAAGGTGGAATATACCCGAACATTTAAAAGAGAAATATAACGAGCCGGTAAACGACCTAACCAAAGAAGTATTAAAAAACCTTGATTTTCTGGGTATTGAATATCTTATTCCTATTGGTGGCGATGACACGCTAAGTTATGCTGTGCGTTTGTATCGCGAAGGATTTAAAGTTGTTGCCATTCCAAAAACCATGGATAACGACGTGCCCGGCACCGATTACTGCATCGGTTTTAGTACTTGTGTTACCCGAACTATTCAAATGACAAATAATCTACGAACCAGTGCGGGCTCACATGAGCGCCTTATGGTTCTTGAAGTATTTGGGCGATATGCCGGATTTACAGCCATGCTCCCCACAATGGCAGGAGCAGCAAACCGGTGTGTAATTCCTGAATACAAATTTAATATCGAAAAATTAACCGAGCTTCTTGTCGAAGACCGTGCTAATAATCCAAGTAAATATTCGGTTGTGCTGGTTTCTGAAGGTGCCATGTTCGAAGGTGGAGAAATGGTTTTTGAAAGCGATATAAAAGATTCCTATGGACATGCCAAACTGGGAGGAATTGGCGATTTGGTTTCGGCAAAATTAAAAGAATATTCGGCTAACTGCTGTAAAGGCAGGCCTATTGGTGTTATCAACCAAAAATTAGGATACCTTGTTCGTGGTGGCGACCCTGATGCCATTGATTCGATTGTGCCCATGGCATACGGAAACCTGGCATTAGACCTGGTGTTAAAAGGAGTCCATGGCAGGTTAGTGGCGCTTAAAAATGGAAGGTACGATAACTTGCCCATTGATGTTGTTGTTGGGGCAAAAAAAATTGTCCATGTAGATAAACATTATAATACAGATCGATTAAGACCCTACTACAAAAGCTTTGAACTGCAGCCATTGTTTATTATGACCAGTGAGTAATTGGATTAAACTGATTACTGCCGCCTTATTTCTTTCACCGCGAAGGCGCTAAGACGCTAAGGGCTTTTATGAATTAGTGAATTCGTAAATTCGTAAAATGGTAAACTAGTAAACTTGTTATTTTTACTGCTTATTGCTACCTGCCATTCGGCAAGTAAACTAGTTATTGCCGCTTTCCAAATTTCATCATCTTTTCACATACTGTTCGTCGTAGTATTTCTCGTAATCGCCACTTAATACATGATTAAGCCAGTCCTGATTTTTGAGATACCAGTCAACTGTTTTTTCTAATCCTTCTTCAAACTGAAGTGACGGACTCCAACCCAACTCATTTTGTATTTTGGATGAATCGATAGCATACCTTAAATCATGTCCGGCGCGGTCTTTTACAAAAGTGATCAGTTTTTCAGATTCTCCTTCTGCCCTATCAAGCTTCCTGTCCATGATCTTACAAAGCGTACGAATCAAATCAATATTTTGCCATTCGTTATTGCCACCAATATTATAAGTTTCGCCTTTTTCACCCTTATGATAAACCAAATCAATGGCATTTGCATGATCTTCTACATAAAGCCAGTCGCGGATATTTTCGCCCTTTCCGTAAACAGGTATGGATTTTTTCTTTTTAATATTATTGACAGCCAATGGAATCAATTTTTCAGGAAACTGATTTGGCCCGTAATTATTAGAACAGTTGGTAATTACAACAGGTAATCCAAACGTATGATAATAGGCTCTTACCAAGTGATCGGAGCTGGCTTTTGATGCAGAATAAGGACTACGCGGATCGTATGTTGTTTCTTCAGTAAATAATCCTTCATCACCTAATGATCCGTAAACTTCGTCGGTTGATATATGATAGAAAAGCTTCTCTTTCGTGTCTTTCCAAATGTTTCGGGCAGCATTGAGCAAATTCAACGTACCCACAATATTGGTTTTTATAAACTCATTCGGATTGGCAATAGACCGGTCAACATGCGACTCAGCGGCGAGGTGAATTACCCCGTCGAACCGGAACTTTTCAAATAACCTAAAAACAAACTCTTCATCAACAATATCGCCTTTTACAAACTCATAATTTGCAGCCTTTTCAATATCCTTGATATTTTCCAGGTTTCCTGCATAGGTCAGTTTATCAAGATTTACAATTTTATCATCCTGGTATTTATTCACAAATAATCTTACTACATGTGAGCCAATAAATCCGGCTCCTCCGGTTATTAAAATGGTTTTACTCATCTTATGTTCTGTTTTTCTTATTACGAATATATTTTTCCCAGTTCCATGCAGAAAGCAACGTTTCTTCCAGTCCTTTTTCCGTTTTCCAACCCAACTCTTTATTTGCAAAAGATGTATCAGCATAAACTGCTTCAACATCACCTGGCCTGCGTCCTGTAATGGAATATTTTAATTTTTCTCCTGTGGCCTTTTCAAATGCGTTTACAATTTCCAAAACTGAAGAACCTTTTCCTGTACCCAAATTAAATATTTCCAAGTTACTTTTCGATTTATTTCCCAGCATCCTGTTAATAGAAACAACATGTGCCTTAGCCAAATCAACAACATTAATATAATCGCGAATTGCCGAGCCATCGGGAGTATGATAATCATCGCCAAAAACTTTTAATTCTTTACGAATACCAATAGCCGTTTGCGTAATAAAAGGCACCAGGTTATTTGGAACACCACGGGGTAATTCGCCTATTAAAGCACTTGGATGGGCTCCAACAGGATTAAAATATCGTAACGAAATGGCTTTAATGTCAGGATTAACCTTTACAGTGTCCCTGATAATATTTTCGGCAATTTGTTTTGTATTTCCATAAGGAGAGTCAGCAGATTTAAATGGCGCTTCTTCAGTTACAGGTAATTCATCGGGTTGCCCATAAACGGTTGCAGAAGATGAGAATACAATATTGGAAACCTTAAAATTGATCATTCCTTCCAATACATTCATTAATGTATTTAAATTGTTTTGATAATACATTAATGGTTTTTCAATAGATTCTCCAACAGCCTTATATGCAGCAAAATGGATAATAGCATCAAGCCTTTTATAAATCCGGAAGAAATTGGTCAGCTTTTCATTATCACCAACATCAAACTGTTCGAAAAAAGGCCTTCTCCCTGTAATTTCGGCAATACCGTCTAAAACAGCTTTTTCTGAGTTCGACAAATTATCGATAATAACAACATCAAAACCTTCGTTCATCAATTCTACTACAGTGTGCGAACCAATATATCCGGTACCCCCGGTAACCAATACAAGCTTATTCATTTTTTTTAATGTTTCAAATCACAACAAAATTAAGCATAATAAAATTAATGGTTTACATTGGCCTTTATCAAAGTTGGATAAAATTCATGGCAAAGACTCCGGAAGCATGCCACGAATAACATTTTCGCTATTGGCTTTAAGATTATTTTGAATATATTTGTTTCAAGAAAATCAGAAATTTGGATATCAAAAACTACATAAAGCAATTACTTATTGATAACCAGGGGGTAGTAATTCCCGGGCTGGGTGGCTTTGTTGCAGATTACGAACCGGCAGCATTCGATGTTACCGAAAATAAATTTTTACCACCTACAAAAAAAATTATTTTTAACACAGAATATTCGTTCAAAGACCAAAAACTGATCAATTTTATTGCCAAAAAAGAAAAAACTGATTCGGAAAAAGCTCAATCACTTTTAGATGATTTTGTGAAGAGCGTTAAAAGCAAACTCAATGCCGGCGAAAAAGTTGATTTCCCCGGAATAGGCGTTTTAAGCCAAACAAAAAAGGGTGAAATTATTTTTACCCAGGATAAAAATTCAAATTTATTAGCCGAAGCTTTGGGACTGAAAGATTTAAAAACAAGTCCGATTGAGACTCAAGCCAGGCCATCGGCTATAGTTCCCAAAAAATCAAAATCCAACAAAAAATTATTTATCTATATTTCTTCGGCCGCTTTGGTGCTTTTGCTCATCGCATTAAGCTGGTATTTTACCGAGGGATATTCTAATTTTAATTTTATCTCATCGAGCAAAACATCTCCAAAAGAAGGTATCCCAGTAAAAAAACCAAAAACCAAAAACTATCTCGACAGCATTGCAAAAGCAGACAGTTTAAAGGCGTTAATTAACCAATCAATTGACGTAACAACAGACAAAAAGGAAGCCCTTTTCTATAAAGAACCTGAAACAAAGCCAGAAGAAAAACAACAGTACACCCAATTTCATATTATTGCCGGTAGTTTTAAAAAAGCCGAAAATGCCGAAAAATTTTGTAGAGATTTAAACCAGTTGGGATATGAACCTGAAATTATTAAATCGGGCGAAAATCTGTTCAGAATTTCGATCTATTCGTATACCGATGAAACATCGGCATTAAAAAAACTTTATAAACTCAGGGAAACTTCGGAACTAAATTCTGTTTGGATTTTAAAATCCATCTAATCCATCCAAAATATCATCTCCTTTTGCAACATCAATCCATAAAGTTTGTAAACCAAGCTTTTTTGCCGATTCAATATTCGCTTCAGCATCGTCAATAAAAAGTGTTTCTATAGGTTTTAAATGACTGTCTCTAATTACATATTTGAATATTTCCAAATCGGGTTTTCGCATGCCCATATCGAACGAATAATATGCTTTTTCGAATAACGAGCTAAGTTCAAATCCAAACTGGTTAATTAAATCGTTATTATACTTCTGATAGTGAATTATATTGGTATTGCTCAATAAGAATAGTCTGTATTTTGATTGTAGCTTTTGGATAAGTTCAATTCGTTTTTTGGGGAAGTCCATCAACATGGCACCCCAGGCTTTGTCTAGTTCGTCGGAAGAAACATGTTGATTAAAGTGAGATTTTAATTCATTTCGAAATTGATCGGGTGATATTAATCCTTTTTCCAGTAAATCAAACAAATCAGACTGGCGGATCAGGGTATAACTTTCCTGAAAATCGTTAAAACCAAGATCTTTCATTGCGGCTACTGTTCTATCGCCATCAATATTAATAATCACATTGCCTAAATCAAAAATGATATTTTTTATTCCTTCCATGGCTAATTTTTTCGTCTTTAGGATAACAAAAATAGAAAAGTTTTAAAGATTCGTTGATCTTTTCCTATTTTTATACAAAATCTTTAAGCATGAACATTCATAATACACATTATCATACCATTTGGGTAAGTAAAAATGATCCACAGGCTATTCAGATTATCGATCAGCGGTTTTTGCCTTTTCAATTTGTGATTCAGGATTTAAAAACTGCTGAAGATATTTATACGGCCATTAAAGAAATGTGGGTCCGCGGAGCCCCTTTAATTGGGGTAACAGCTGCATATGGTATTTATCTTGGTTTAATAGAGATGAAAAATGAAAAAAAAGCTGATAAAGAGATAAAAGCTTTGGCTGATTATCTAAAATCTGCCAGGCCAACAGCTGTCAACTTGCAATATGCCATTGATTTAATCCTTAACGGGATAAAGCCATTGAACACCTTAGATAAAAAAACAGGCAAAGCGCTTGAACTGGCGAACCAGCTTAAAGAAAAAGAGATTGAAAATTGCCGTTTGATTGGAACGTATGGCCTACCTTTGATTGAAGAAATTAGCCAAAACAAAAAAGGAGAAACGGTAAATATTTTAACCCACTGCAATGCCGGATGGCTGGCCTGTATCGATTACGGAACGGCTACAGCTCCCATATACCTCGCACACCAAAAAGGAATAAAAATTCATGTTTGGGTTGATGAAACCCGCCCAAGAAATCAGGGTGCCAGGTTAACAGCGTATGAATTGGAGCAGGAAGGAGTTCCACATACTGTAATTACCGATAATACCGGAGGTTTGTTGATGCAAAAAAATATGGTAGATATGGTAATTGTTGGCAGCGATCGTACCACAGCAAGCGGTGATGTAGCCAATAAAATTGGCACTTACCTGAAAGCACTTGCTGCTTTTGATAATCAAATTCCATTTTATGTGGCCCTGCCACTTTCTACCATCGACTGGGATATTGATGACGGGTTAAAAAAGATTGTGATTGAAGAAAGGGATCAGGATGAAGTAAACTATGTAGAAGGCTGGCATGAAAATAAAATCACCAAAATAAGAATTACACCCGAAAAAAGTAAAGCCGCAAATTATGGTTTTGATATTACTCCGGCTAAATATGTTACTGCTTTAATTACCGAAAAAGGGGTTTGTAAAGCGAATAAAGAAGAAATTGAGAAATTGAAAAAAGTATAAATATTATAAGGATAAAAAAATTGTCTATACTTCGACAAGCTCAGTATGACAATTTTTTAAACATCTGTCACACTGAGCCTGTCGAAGTGTGAATAGCAAAAATTGAATAATGGTAAAACCAGATGAAGGATATATAAAGTTTAATTTGCATTGGGATCAAAAAGAATTTGATTTCGCGGATGATGATTTCAAGCTGTTAAATTCATACCGAACGAAGTTGTTTGAACTAAACTTAATTGGCGCTTATCCGGATGGAATTGGATTTGGGAATCTGAGTATCCGGTATCATAAAAATCAATTTATCATAACCGGTTCGGCCACCGGAAAGAATAAACATCTTACAAAAAAACATTATGCCCTGGTAAAAGATTTTGACCTGAAAAAAAACTACATTCTTTCTGCCGGAGCAACCAAAGCATCATCAGAATCGTTAAGCCATGCCTTAATTTATCAATCTAACCGGAATATAAATGCAGTTATTCACGTACATCATCAAAAATTTTGGGAAGAATATTTGAATAAGCTGCCCACCACATCAGAAAATGCAGCATTCGGCACCCCGGAGATGGCTCGTGAGATTTCCAAATTAACCATACACGATAAAGGAATTATTATTATGGGAGGCCATAAAGAAGGAATAATTACCTATGGAAAATCGTTAAACGAAGCAGGAGAAATTTTATTAAAATATCATCAAAAATTATAAATCATGGCAAAAATCGGAATTATAGGAGGATCGGGGCTGGAAGACCCTAAGATTTTAAAATCGCCGGAAATAACTGAAGTGGGAACACCGTATGGTGCTCCATCGTCGGAACTAACAACAGGAAAAATTGGAGATACCGAAGTGGTTATCTTATCGCGACATGGAAAAAAGCATACCATTCCGCCAACAGAAGTTAATAACCGGGCAAATATTTGGGCATTAAAGAAGCAAGGTTGTAATTATATTATAGCAACAACAGCATGCGGCAGTTTACGCGAAGAAATTGACCGTGGCGACCTGGTCATGCTTGATCAGTTTATTGATTTTACCAAACACCGGCAAACCACTTTTTTCGAAGAATTTGAACCCGGAGAGATGAAACATACGGTTACGGCCGATCCTTTTGACTCAAATCTCAGGAAACTGTTGATACAATCGGCAGAAGAATTAAAACTCAACTTTCATCAAAAAGGAACGGTAGTAACCATTGAGGGACCCAGATTCTCGACACGCGCAGAATCCAACATGTTCCGAATGTGGGGTGCCGATGTGATTAACATGTCAACTGCGCCCGAAGCTATTTTAGCCAACGAGTTGGGAATTCCGTATGCGGCCATTGCCATGAGCACCGATTTTGATTGCTGGAAAACCGACGAAGAGCCTGTAAGCTGGAAAGAGATTATTGAAATTTTTAACCAGAATGTG
>JAWLEM010000010.1:18517-28528 GCA_041686115.1 Bacteroidales bacterium | reverse complement strand
CTCCAAATATTTCCAATTTTATCATTCAAAAGGCTTAAAAAGATAAATGATACCAAAAGAGAAGTAATTATTAGGTGCATATTGCGACAATCCAAATCCACCGGCAAAATCAAGCTGTACTTTAGGGTGAATTAAATAGGTTATGCCACCGTTAAATTTATTTTCAGCAATCCTGTTTTTAGAAAAGTCGCCATAAGCCTCAATAAAAGCACCAATTTTATCTGTAACAGCATACCCCAGAACTACGGTGTATGTTCCAATTGTATAATTGATATCATCAGGAAACTCAACAGCAAAACTATAGCCTAATGAAAGGTCATTATTTAATGTATGTCCGAAGGCCAGTAATATACTTGTACTATGATTTTTTTGCATAAACTCTCGTGCACCGGTTTGGGCAATATTGATATGCCCTAAAAAAGCAATCTGAGGAATCCATCCCTTTTCTTCGTTTACATGTATTTTAGCTCCAATAGAAAGTGGGGAGAATCCAGATAAATCATCAAAAGCAGACCTTTGTGTTTTATTATAATCTGTACCCAATCGCAATTCAAAATGATCAAATAACCCATAACGTAAAAGCATCGATGAATATGAAATATTCAAAACCTGGTCGCTTTCGTTTTCATATACAAATCCATCTTCAAATTGAAAATATCCTTTGGGAATAAGGTATGGTGATTCAGTTTGGTCAGGCCTGTCGCCTATTAATTCAGGGTTATCATTTTCTTGTGAATAAACAATAAAAACAAATCCTATAAAAACGAATAATAAAATGCTTTTTTTCATTGATGCAAAGTTAAGTTATCTGATGATCATTTTTTTGTTAAAATATTAAAAGTTTCTGTTAATAACAATTGTTTGATGTTAACAAAAGCATTTGTATTTTTGTTTATCCCAAATGAATTTACCAATGAATAAAGAAGAGATAAAAAACAGGATTAAAAAATTACACGAGTTATTGCATCATCACAATCATCAATATTATGTTTTAGCTCAACCCGAAATTAGCGATTTTGAATACGATAATTTACTCAATGAGCTAAAGGAACTTGAAAATAATCATCCCGAATTTTCTGATCCAAATTCACCTACACAAAGAGTTGGCGATGATACTGCCAAAGAGTTTAACCAGGTAACACATAAATACCCGATGTTATCATTGGGTAATACCTATTCATCAGAAGAAATTAGTGATTTCGAAAAACGGATACAGAAAACACTAAAAGACGAAAAAACAGAATTTACCTGCGAGCTTAAATATGACGGAGTAGCTATTGGATTAACTTATAAAAACGGAATACTTTCGCAGGCAGTTACTCGTGGCGATGGAGTTCAAGGAGATGATGTTACCAACAATGTAAAGACCATACGAAGTATACCTTTAAAATTATATGGTAAGGATTATCCGGATGAATTTGAAATTCGTGGTGAAATCTTATTACCCCATCAGGGATTTGAAAAAATTAATAAGGAACGAGCAAAAAACGATGAGCCTCTTTTTGCTAATCCCAGGAATGCTGCTGCCGGAACGCTTAAGCAACAAAAATCGTCGACTGTTGCAAAACGGCCATTGGATTGTTTCTTATATTCTTTGCTGGGAGAAAATTTGCCATACCAATCGCATTACGAAAATATGCAAAAAGCCCGAGAATGGGGCTTCAAAATACCAGAACACATCAAAAAATGTAGAAATATCGACGATATTTTTAATTATATAAAACACTGGGATCAAAAAAGAAAAAATCTGCCATTTGATATTGATGGAGTGGTAATAAAAGTTAATAGTTACGAACAGCAACAAAAACTGGGCTACACTGCTAAATCACCCCGTTGGGCAATAGCATATAAATTTAAAGCCGAACAGGCGACAACCAAATTACTTTCCATTCAATACCAGGTTGGACGAACCGGGGCAATTACTCCGGTTGCAAACCTGGAACCAGTCTTGCTGGCCGGAACGACCGTAAAACGTGCATCATTGCATAATTCAGATCAGATTAAACTACTTGATATTCATGAAAAAGATACGGTATACGTTGAAAAAGGCGGTGAAATAATACCCAAAATTGTTGGTATTGATAAAAGTAAACGAAAAACCGGAAGCAAAGAGATTGATTTTATAAAAAACTGTCCCGAATGTGGTACAGAACTCATAAGAGTTGAAGGTGAAGCAAAGCATTATTGCCCAAATACAACAGGTTGCCCACCACAGATAAAAGGGCGTATTGAACATTTTGTAAGCCGTAAAGCGATGAATATTGGTGGAGCCGAAGCAACTATTGATGCCTTGTTTAATAAAAATTTAATAAATGACAGTGCCGATTTATACTACTTAACAAAAGAACAAGTTATATCTCTTGACCGGTTTGGTGAGAAATCTGCAAATAATTTAATTAAAAGCATTGAAGCATCCAAAACCGTTCCTTTTGGCAGAGTATTGTATGCGCTTGGGATAAGATTTGTAGGAGAAACAGTAGCAAAAACAATTGCTGCAAAATACAAATCAATCGATGATCTTAAAAATGCATCGTATAATGAATTAATTGAGATAGATGAAATTGGCGACAGAATAGCCCAAAGTATTATCGATTATTTTAAAGATGAACGCAATATTAAAATTATTGAAAAACTAAAAAATGCAGGCGTTACCTTAAAACAGGATGAAACATCAAAGAATCAATATGATGATAAGTTGAGTGGGCTAAATATTGTAATCTCAGGAACATTTAATCAATATTCAAGAGATGAGTTAAAAGATTTAATAGAAAAAAATGGAGGAAAAAATACCAGCTCAATATCGTCAAATACCAATTATTTGTTAGCCGGCGAAAACATTGGCCCATCAAAACTCGAAAAGGCTAAAAAACTTGATATTCCCTTGATAAATGAAGATGAATTTTTAAAAATGATTGAATAAAATTTCAATGTATAAGCATAAGAAATAAATTGTTAAACTAAAATTTTATTATACTTGCAACGTGAAGTATCTGGAAAACATAAAAAAAACTGTAGGACGGCTTGGCCTAAAGAAAAATCTAAAAAAGCAAAAAAGGAAGGTCAGGGTTCATAATTTTAATTCAGCCGAAACCGTTGGAATTATTTTTAATTCACCTGATGAAGAAGCTTTTGGTACGGTAAAAAACTTTTTGTCCTTTTTAGCAACCAGCAATTTAAAAGTTATTGCTCTTGGTTATGTTCCATCTAATAAAATACCCGAAAATTTATTGCTGCGAAAAGGAATAAACTTTTTCTGCAATAAAGACCTAAACTGGTATTACAAACCACAGAACGAAGCCATTAATCAATTTATTAATCATAAATTTGATATTTTAATCGATTTAAGCTTAAACGATTATTTCCCTTTGTATTATATAGGAAGCTTATCAGATTCATCGTTTAAAATTGGAAGGCAATCAGAAAAATATCCATACCCGGACTTAATGATCAATATTGGAAAAAATCATTCGGTTGATTTTTTAGTTGAGCAAATTAAGCATTATTTAACCATTATAAATCAATAATTGTTATGAATAAATTTGCAGGTACAGGTGTAGCCATTATTACACCTTTTAAAGATAATTTAGAGATAGATTTTGAATCACTCGAAAAACAGATTGAACACCTAATTTCTAATGGAGTAAACTATCTTGTAGTACTTGGAACTACAGGCGAATCGGTAACACAAACAGACGAGGAAAAACTCGATTTAATAAACTTTGTTAAACGAAAAGTAAATAATCGTATTCCAATCGTTTTAGGTATTGGAGGAAATGACACTGCAGCAGTTGTTCATAAAATTAAACATACCGATTTTAATCAAATTGATGCCATTCTATCTGTAGCGCCTTATTATAACAAACCCAGCCAGGAAGGCCTTTACCGGCATTTTAAAGCAATTGCTGAAGTCTCACCGGTTTCTGTTATTTTATATAATGTCCCCGGGCGAACAGGATCAAATATAAAAGCTGAAACAACTTTGCGGCTGGCGAAAGATTTTAAAAATATTGTAGCCATAAAAGAGGCCTCTGGAGACTTCTCCCAGGCCATGGAAATCATAAAAAATAAACCTTCGGATTTTATTGTTGTTTCAGGCGAAGATGCATTAACACTACCCTTAATGTCAGTTGGTGTTTCCGGTGTAATTTCAGTTGTAGCCAATGTTTTTCCAAAAGAGTTCTCAACCATGGTACAACTTGCATTAAGTAATAATTTTACCGAAGCTGCAGAAATCCATTATCGATTAATAGAGCTTATAGATTACTTATTTATTGAAGGCAATCCCGCAGGAGCAAAAGCTGCACTTTCAAATATGGGAATCATAAAAAATAATCTCAGACTGCCATTAGTTCCTGCTAGTATGGAAACAAACAAAAAAATTGCCGAATTAATTAAAAAAATTCAGTCATAATTCTTACTCTGGTCTGAAATTTGTAAAATAAAATGTGTTAATATCATAAACAAAATTTTTTCAGAATGAAGAAAACACCTATTGCCTTATTTGTAACAGCTTTATTATTAATCACATCTGCATGTACGCCAAAAAGAGAAGTACAACGAATTTCAACAGATCAGTCGGTAGATTTAAGTGGACGATGGAATGATTCAGATTCAAGGATGGTGGCTGATGATATGATTAAGCAACTTTTACACGATAGATGGATCAATTATTATAATTCGCAAAACCCCAATAAACGCCCTATTTTAATTGTAGGATTAATTAGAAATAAAAGCCACGAGCATATTGACGCAAGCACTTTTATCAAAGACATTGAAAGAGCCATAATACAGGATGGTTCAGCGAGGTTAGTTCAGGCGGGCAGTAAGCGCGAAGATCTCAGGCAGGAAAGAGTTGATCAGCAAAATTTTGCATCGTCGGAAACTGCTAAAAACTGGGGACTCGAACTGGGAGCAGATTATATGTTACAAGGAACAATAAGCTCGATTGTAGATGCCTACAAAAAAGAAAAAATAGTATTTTACCAGATTAACCTTGAATTATCACACCTGGAAACCAATGAGATTGTGTGGATTGGAGAAAAGAAAATCAAAAAATATATCACAAACTAAAACCCTAAAATGACCTTAACGGGTCATTTTTTTAATTGCATCCTTAAATGAAGCTTTTTTTAAGTAAATATAAAAAATATGTCTTCATCACTTTAATTAGCATAATCATTACAGGTTGCGCAACTTATTACGCTCAAAATATTGATTTCCAAAACAATATTCTAAATGGAAATTTTCAGAAGGCAAACAGCTGGTTAGAAGATAATAAAAAGGAGGCAACAGGAAAAAACCAACTGTTATATTATTTAAACAGGGGCTATGTTTCCTGGGTTTTACAGAATTATCAGGAAAGTAATTTTTATTTTACCAAAGCAGAATATCTGATTGAAGATTATATTAAAAATTATTATTTAGAAGCCCTTACCCTTATATCAAACCCAAATGTAAAACCTTACCAACCCGAAGATTTTGAAACCGTAATGGTCAATTATTTTATGGCATTAAATTATATTTATATGGGCAAATATGATGATGCCATTGTTGAATGCAAAAGGATAAATATTAAGCTTAATCAATTAAACGACAAATATAAAGACCATAAAAACCGTTATCAGCGCGATGCTTTTGCTCATACCTTAATGGGAATTATTTATGAAATTGACAATGATTACAATAATGCTTTTATTGCCTACCGCAATGCCTTAGATGTTTATGAAACCGATTATAAAGCGTTTTTCAACATTCCGGTTCCTGAACAATTAAAAACGGATTTATTAAGAACTGCTTATCTTACCGGTTTTTATGATGAAGTTGATTATTATGAAAGGAAATTTAACCTAAAATATCAATATACCCCAAAAGAAAATGGCGAGTTGGTATTTTTCTGGTTAAATGGTTTTGGCCCATATAAAGCCGAAACAAGCATTAATTTTGTAAAAGTGCCGCATCAAAAAAGAGGATATATTACTCTTGTTAACGATGAGCATGGTTTATCTTTCCCTTTGTATATCGGTGATAAATCATCAAAAGAAAAGAAAGCATTTGAAGAATTACGATTTTTCAGGGTAGCGTTTCCAAAATATGTGGAAAGGCCACCGGTTTATAAAAGTGCTGAGATACATCACAATGCAAAAATCTACGACTTAGAGCTTTTACAAGATATTAATGAGATAGCTTTTAAAACATTAAAAGACAGAATGGTTAGAGAAATGGCGAATGCCATTATGAGATTAGCAACAAAAAAAGCTCTTGAGATGCTGGCCGATGAGCAAGACGAGGGATTGGGTACATTAATCAATATTGTAAATACAATTACAGAAAAAGCAGATACCCGAAACTGGCAAACACTGCCCTACTCCATTTCATATTGCCGTATTCCGTTAAATAAAGGACAAAATAAACTAATATTAAAAACAAATTCTCCAAGAGCAGGTTCTAAAACCCAGAGTTTTAATTTCGAAGGTAAAAAAGGAAAAACATACTTCCACGCTTACCATACCATTGCTACCTATACTAATAAATAACCTCCAAAATTAAATTCCGGAGGTTAAATTATTGTAATCAATTCAACTTATCAGGCATTGGCCTGAACTTTACCATGACAGTTTTTATATTTTTTACCGCTACCACATGGGCATGGTTCATTGCGCCCTACCTTCTTTTCAACACGTACAGGTTGTGCTTTTTGTTTTCTGTCTCCCTGTTCTCCACCGGCTTCATCAGGCCTGCTGGTTTGATATTTACTATAATCGGTTTTTCTTCTTCTTTCTGCTTCTCTTACCTGATCCGGATCCTGTATAGGAATATGCCCTTTTACCAGTGTAGCCACAACATCGCGATTTACTTTATCAATCATTGTTTTAAACAATTCAAATGATTCAAATTTATAAATCAACAAAGGATCCTTTTGTTCATAGGTAGCAGCCTGTACAGATTGTTTCAAATCATCCAGTTCACGTAAATGCTCTTTCCATGCCTCATCGATATGAGCAAGGATGGCAGATTTTTGATATGATTTTACCAACTCGCGGCCTTCGCTCTCATAAGATTTTTTAAGATTGGTAATTACCTGTAAAGTTTTTGCTCCGTCAGTAATGGGAACAACAATATTTTCATAGTTTTGCCCGCTTTTTTCGTAAACATCTTTGATAACAGGATAGGCTTGTTTGGCTATGGTTTCTTCTTTGCGTTTATAGGTTTCCAAAACAACCTTATAAACCTGGTCAATTAAACCTTCAGCATTTTCTTTTAGGAATTCTTCTTCGCCAAAAGGAGGCTCTATTGAAAATGTTCGAAGTAATTCGAATTTAAAGCCTTCAAAATCGCCATTTTCCTGGTATTCAATAACTGAGTTTTCACAAACGTCAGACATCATATTTGCAATATCAACACTCAGGCGTTCGCCATGTAAGGCATGACGACGTTTTTTATAGATTACCTCTCGTTGCGAATTCATCACATCATCATATTCAAGCAATCGTTTACGTATGCCAAAGTTATTCTCTTCGACCTTTTTCTGTGCCCGCTCTATGGATTTGGAAATCATAGAATGCTGAATTACTTCGCCTTCTTTAAGTCCAAGCCTGTCCATAATCCCGGAAATACGCCCCGATCCGAATAAACGCATCAAATCATCTTCTAATGATACAAAAAATTGCGATGATCCCGGGTCGCCCTGTCGGCCTGCACGACCACGCAGCTGGCGGTCAACACGGCGTGATTCGTGCCGTTCGGTACCAACAATAGCCAATCCGCCTGCTTCTTTAACTTCTTTCGAAAGCTTAATGTCAGTTCCACGACCAGCCATATTGGTTGCGATGGTTACTGATTTTGATTTACCTGCTTCAGCAACAATATCTGCTTCGCGCTGGTGCAATTTTGCATTTAAAACATTATGCTTTATTCCCTTAATCTTAAGCATCCTGCTTAATAACTCCGATATCTCTACAGAAGTAGTACCAACAAGAACAGGTCTTCCATGATTTACCAAATCAACGATCTCGTCAATTGATGCATTATATTTCTCGCGTTTGGTTTTATAAACCAGGTCTTGATAATCATTTCGTACAATAGGCCTGTTTGTAGGAATTACAACCACATCCAGTTTGTAAATATCCCAGAACTCTCCTGCTTCAGTTTCGGCTGTACCGGTCATACCTGCAAGCTTATGGTACATCCTGAAATAGTTCTGTAAAGTAATGGTTGCAAAAGTTTGCGTTGCTGCTTCAATTTTTACCTGCTCTTTTGCTTCTATTGCCTGGTGCAGGCCGTCTGAATAACGCCTGCCTTCCATAATACGGCCGGTTTGTTCATCAACAATTTTAACCTTATTGTCAATAACCACATATTCAATATCTTTTTCAAAAAGCGAGTAAGCTTTTAGCAATTGATTGATGGTATGTATTCTTTCCGATTTAACAGCATAGTCTTGTAAAAGCTTATCTTTTTTGTTAAGCTTTTCTGATTCATCTAATCCTGATTTTTCGAGTTCGGCAACTTCCGAACCAATATCCGGCAAAATAAAGAAGGTTGAATCGTCGGATTTAGAAGTGATAAGGTCGATTCCCTTATCGGTCATTTCTATAGAATTGTTTTTTTCTTCAATAATAAAAAATAAATCGTCAGTTACTTTATGCATATGTTTACTATTATCCTGCATGTAGTAATTCTCGGTTTTTGTCATTAACGATTTATTCCCCTCTTCGGATAATAATTTGATTAAGGCTTTATTTTTAGGTAAACCTTTATATGCCTGTAAAAGTAAAAATCCGGCTTTTTCGTTATTTTGGTTGTTTAACTCTTTACGCGCTTCTGCTAATATTTGGTTAACCAGATTTTTTTGTGCATCAACAAGGTTTTCTACTTTGGGTTTTAATTCGTCAAACAGTTGCATATCTCCTTTTGGCACGGGGCCCGAAATAATTAAAGGAGTTCTGGCGTCGTCAATCAAAACCGAGTCAACCTCGTCGACAATAGTATAATTATGTCTTCGTTGTACAAGATCTTCAGGATTAATGGCCATATTGTCTCTCAAGTAATCAAACCCAAATTCGTTATTTGTGCCGTAGGTAATATCGGCTAAATAAGCTTTGCGCCTGGCATCAGAATTTGGCTCATGTTTATCAATACAATCAACAGAAAGGCCGTGAAACTCAAAAATTGGCCCCATCCATTCAGAGTCTCGTTTTGCAAGATAATCGTTAACTGTAACAAGATGCACACCACGACCAGTCATGGCATTTAAAAATACAGGCAATGTCGCTACCAGTGTTTTACCTTCACCTGTAGCCATTTCGGCAATTTTACCCTGATGCAAAACAACTCCGCCGATAAGCTGTACATCATAATGAACCATATCCCAGGTAATTTCATTACCACCAGCAATCCATGAATTATAGTATCTTGCTTTGTCTCCCTTAATCTCGACATGCTCATATTTAGCACCTAAATTTCGGTCAAATTCATTAGCTGTTACCTCCACATACTCATTTTCCTTAAATCGGCGAGCTGTATCCTTTACAATAGCAAAAACAACAGGTAAAACATCATTTAATTTATCTTCCAGTTTCTGGTCAATAATCTTTTCTATTTTGTCGATTTCATCATAAATGGCTTCTTTATCAAGAACATCAACTTCATCACTCTCAGCTTTTTCTTTTAGCTCGGAAACTTTTTTGTTTTCCTCACTGATATAATTTTGTATTTCGTTTTTTACCTGGACAGATCGTGACCGGAGCTCATCTGTGGTTAATTGTTTGATATTTTCATATTCAGCCTTAATTTGCTCAACATAAGGTGCAACGGACCGAATATCCCTCTCCGATTTATTACCTAAAAATTTTGTCAATATATTTGTTAGTAATGCCATTATTGTAGTGTTTATTTTTGTTTTTAGTATAATTGACAAAGGTAATATTTTAAGATAAAATTTAAATGTTTAAATAGAAATAAAAATTATTAGAACTAAAATGGTTTTATTCTATAAATATTTTTTATTAAAAT
>JAWLEM010000010.1:0-18507 GCA_041686115.1 Bacteroidales bacterium | reverse complement strand
TGATTTATTTTTATTTATATTTTAATAAAAAATATAAATAAAAATAAATCAACAACATATATCTTTATTGTTTATCAATAAAAGGACAAATTACTCTTTTTTATTAATAAACTACATATCAATTTTTTGCATAGATTTAAAAAAAGATTAGATTTGCAGCCGGGGAATTTTTATTCAATAACATCTTTTTATTTTAAAATACTCTAACAATGAAAAAATCCATAATCATTCTGAATTTTCTAATTTTATTTATAGCATTTGCTTCTTGTAAATCAAATAAGCAAGTATCACAAGGTAATCAATTAGAAAATAATCAAAAAACCCTTGAATCTACCATAAAGCATTTTTTTAACGAAAATGATTCCGTTATAATTATTCCGAACCCAAAAAATGAAGATTTAATTCTTTACCTATCCGAAACAAAAGAGAAACCTGCTAACCCGGTAAAAAATATTCGTTTTTTCGTTTACGATAAAGACAAAAATTCTGTTATTTATAAAAACAATTACAGTAATGCTGAAATTGAATGGCATAATGGGAACGAACTTATTTTAAAGCGTGTTTTTGGTATTATTGATAAATCCGACGGACACAATATCAAATATTATCTTATCGATGTTTTAACTGATGAGCTAAAAGAATATAACAAATCAACTCTAAAATAACACTAAATTTTTTTATTATGAAAAAACTCTACTTACTTTTATTGACTGTTATTATAGGTGGAATAACAGGTTATTTTGTTTTTTTTTATTCAGGAATTACAAATAATCAATTAGGAGAATCTTTTACACCAAAAGAATTTTACGAATACGAGATCCAGCAAAAAAAACAAAAAAAGGAATCGAAGGCGGATAAACCTGATGAATTTACCAAATACTTTAAAGCTATTACTAAAAAACTCAACCAGGAAGAAAATGCTTATCCTTTAAACTATCGTGTAGCTGAATTCCAGAAATCTAAAAAGCGACGTAAAAATCTAAAAAACAATACTAAATTTTCGCTTACCTGGTCATCAAGAGGGCCTGCGAATGTTGGAGGCCGAACAAGAGGATTAATTGTTGACCCCGATGATGCAACTCATAACACCTGGTTTGCAGGTGCTGCTACTGGTGGTATTTGGAAAACAACGGATGGTGGTCAAAACTGGACAAATTTATCCGATGATGAATTCCCGAATCTTTCGGCAAATACATTAGCTATGGCCGCATCAAATACTCAAATTCTATATGCTGGTACAGGCGAAAGCTTTCCCGGAGGAACCTATCTTAAAGGAAATGGTATTTTCAAAACTACTAACAAAGGTGATAGCTGGACACAATTGGAATCGACCACAAACAATGATTATTTTGCATATGTAAACCGACTAATTGTTGACCCTGCCGATGAAAACATTGTAATTGCTGCTACTGAGAAAGGAATAATGAAATCTTTAAACGGTGGTACTGACTGGGATACTGTTTATACAAGCAGTAAAGGCGTTGAAGATTTAGTAGCAAACCCAAATAATTTTAATATACTTTATGCGGCAGAAAATAGTTTAGGCGTAATAAAATCAACAGATGGCGGAACTAACTGGACCTCTTCTTCAAATGGATTAGGAACAGGTTTAAGATATGAAATTGCAGTTTCACCTACAGATCCGGCAACTATTTTTGCATCTGTAAATGTTAGTTCTTCTGAATCATATGTATACAGGTCAACAGACTCTGGAGCAAACTGGGTAAAATTTGAAGATAAAGATGGAGATAATATGAACTATCTTGGAGGTCAGGGTGAATATGATAATATCATTCAGGCACATCCATTTAATAAAGATATTGCATTTGTAGGTGGTGTTAATTTATGGAAAGTTGATTTCTCAAATCCGGGTACTATTGAAGAGAGTGACTCGACAGTAACAAGTGTCAATTTAATTAATACATCATCTTTTTTAGATTTTATAAACTTCGGTGGAGAGTTTCTTGGTGGTGGAATGGAGTTAGGTACAAATAACAATGCCACAAACCTTGAAGATGGTGATTTTGTCTCTGTGGAGATTCGTTTTGGCCCCGGTATGAGTCAAAAGGCTCATCGTTTTACCGTTGGAGGTGAAGGCCCGGGAGTAACACCATCTGGATATTTTTACGAAGATTATGTAGATGTTCCTTTCGAAGTTTGGGATGTTACCAATAACCGCCAATTAATGGCATCATTCAGAGACCAGGAAGAAGATGGCGTATTTGATCTGGAAGCACGCGATGATAATGATGATACAAAAGGAAGAGAATACCTATTTATTAATTCTGTTGAATATTCAGAAACAGCATCTCCGGAAATAGCTAAAGATGCAGGACACTCTTACAAGCAAATTTATTTCTTCTGGCCCACACTGGCTGCCGGAGGAACCTGGGATGCAAATAACCTGCCGGAATCGAAGATTAGTATCAAGTATGGAACAATGCAGATTCAAAAAGGTACTACTTCTAATGTTTCTGATGCATATGGCCAATTTGGAGGAAGTAATAATTATGATCAGGGTTTAGGGTTTGGTAATACAAGTATCCCTGGTATACATCCAGACCATCATAACCTTGTTATGGTTCCAATTAATGAAGCAACTGATAGCTTTTTAGTTGTTAATGCCAACGATGGCGGTTTAGGTATATCTTTTGATAGCGGCGAAACACTTAATCAGTTACCCAATAATTATATTACTACCCAATTCTATGGTGTAGCTAAAAAACCTGGTGCTAATGAATATATTGGAGGTATGCAGGACAATGGCACCTGGAGGTCACAATCGGGCCAGAATGCATCATCGGCTTCCGACTATTTATTCCAGCTTGGAGGCGATGGGTTTGAATGTATGTGGCATTATACCAATGGAGAAAAAATTATTGGTAGTATTTATAACAATGCCTTTTACAGAACATTAGACGGAGGAATAAATTGGCATAATGGATCTACGGGAATTGCTGACGACGACGGCCCATTTATTTCCAGAATTTCTTCCCATAAAAATGCCCCTGATGTTTTATATGCAGTTGGTTCAAATGGTATTTATAAATCGACAAATTTCGCAGAATCGTGGTCGAGTATAGAATTGCCGGAAGGTTGGAATTCAACTTCTAATATAGAACAAGGTATTACAACAAGTCAACATAATGTTGAAGTTTCATTGGCAAATGAAAATATTGTTTGGGCTGGTGCAGCCATGTCTGCAACAAACGGCTGGAAAATATTTGTATCAACAGACCAGGGCGAAACTTTTAATCCGGTGAATGAATTTGCTGATGCAGATATGAGTGCCTACATTAGCGGTATTGCTACGCATCCATTCGAAGATTCTACTGCTTATTTATTATTCTCATTGGCCAGTGAACCTAAAATATTGCGCACCGAAGATTTAGGCCAAACATGGGAAGATATTACAGGTTTTGTGGGTAATGTATCAAGCAGTAACGAATTTCCAAATGTTGTAACTCATTCATTGGTAGTTCTTCCAAATGATCCAAATACGATCTGGGTTGGAACGGATATTGGTTTATTCGAATCTAATGATAATGGAGATACATGGCATTATGCCAACAATGGTATCCCTGCAGTATCGGTTTATGATATGTTTGTTCAGGATGGACAGGTTGTAGTTGCCACGCATGGTAGAGGCATTTGGTCAGCATCCATTGATGAATTAAACAATCTACCTGAAGTAATAGGTAGTTATTACAACTTTCAAACCATTAAAGCAAAAGTTGATATTACTTCAACTGCTGATTCTGTTGAAGTTTATTTAAACAACGGCCTGATAAAAACCTATACCGATTTAACATCAGAGTTGGACACATTATCAATGGAAATATATGAAGATAATTCTTTTAAAGTAAAAGCCATTTCATATTTTAATGGCGATTCGTACCAATCATTGCCTGTTACAGTTAATCCGGAGTTTAAACCTGCAATTACGGTTACAAAATTAAGCGATGAGAATACTTTAAGAATTATATCAACATTTACTGAATATTACGATTCGGTTAAAGTTTATAAAGATGATGTATTGGAATATTCAACATCCGACCTTAATGATGGAGAAAATATTTTTGATGTAACTTTTGATGCAACACAAACTTATGACTTATATATTGAGGCATATTTATTTGGTAATCCTTATCAATCTAATACTAAATCAAAATATGCTTTATATACGGGTATAAACAATAACCCGAAAATAGAAAGCTTAAAAGTTTACCCGAATCCAACTAAAGGGAATGTAATTATTGAACTGCCCGAAGAGGCAAATGCAAATTACAATGTTGAAGTATATTCCTTATCCGGAGCTAAAATTTACAGTAAAACTATTAGCAGGAATGATAGCCGGTTAAATCTTGAAGAATTTAATAATGGTATTTATATCATTAAATTAAATCTGGATGGAAAGGTTTATAGTAATAAAATACAGATTAGAAAATAACTAAGTCAAATCTTTAAAAAAGAAAAGCCCCATTTTTTGTGGGGCTTTTCTTAGTATAAATGTCAATATTATTCTGCTCCTCTTAATTTCATAATGTCACGGTCAAACATATACAGATTTTTATCTCCTAGCATATTCAATTTATCTAAAATAGCCTGAACAGATGATTCTTCTTCTATCTGCTCGGTAACAAACCATTGAATCCAGTTATGGGTAGCAAAATCATTTTCTTTAATAGATAATGCAACAATATCATTTATTGTTCCGGTAATATATTTTTCATGCTCCAAAACCTGGTTAAACATTTTTTTAATATTATCAAATTCGGTAGGTGGCTTATCAAAAGATGGAACAATAGCATGTCCACCACGCTCATTAATAAAATTTACAAATTTCATCATATGCATTCTTTCTTCTTCGGCCTGTGCGAATAGCCACTGTGCTATTCCGGCGTATCCTTCCTTGTCGGCCCACGAAGCCATAGCTAAATATAAGTTGGATGAATATCCCTCTTTTTCGATTTGTTCATTAAGTAATTTTTCAATTTTTTTTGGTAACATAATTTTCTATTTTTTGGTTTATTATTCTATTCTATGGTGATAATACAAATTAAAACACAAATTGTTTTACTCTAAATCCAGATTAAACTCTTGTTTAAGTTTACCTAAATTCTCATTCTTAGATAACATATGTTTGTATTTATCTTCAGATGTATACAACTTATTTGAATCATCTTGTTCATCGGTAATAACTAGCTTTAAATCAATCATGGTATTCTGAAGCTCACTTTTTAAAAAGGCCAGTAGCTCATTTCTTATTTCATTAATTTTCGCTTCCTGCAAATTATTATCAATCACAAAACTAACAATATAATTATCTTCAAGCTTAGGATCTTTTGATGTAAGTGTGTTAAAAATCCGGGGTTTATTGCCCAGATTATCAGAAAACTGATGCCATTTTTCTATTAATTGTTTTTCGGTAAAATCATGATCGCTAAGAGTTGGTTCTTCCACCAAATCAATACTTTCAGCAACTTCTTCTTCGGGTTGATGTCCATTTTTATTGTCAGAAAGATTTTTTTTGATTGAAAAAGAAGAAATTTGTCCTGTATCAGCTAATGGCTCTTTGTTAATTTCTTTTGACTTTAAGCCATTTACTTTAGGTGTTGATTTTTTTTGTATCTTATCTGATGACTCCTGTTGGGTTACATCTTGTTTTTTTTCTTCTTTTAAATCATTTTGCTTCGTTGCTTTTAATTCAGATTTTTTTTTTTCAAGTGTAATATTACACAACTCAATTATAGCCAGCTCAACGTGTAAACGTTTATTGCGGCTCATCCGATATGAGATATCACACTTATTGGATATTTCCAGTGCCCGAAACAAAAACTCAGGATTACAATTTTTAGTCTGTTGTTTATACCTTTCTCTTATATTTGCTCCTACTTCAAGAAGCTGTAATGTAGATTCATCTCTGCAAACAAGTAAATTTCTAAAATGCTCGCTTAAGCCATTGGTAAAATGATGGGCATCAAATCCTTTATCCAGTATTTCGTTAAAGATTAATAATGCTTTTGGCATATCATTTTGCAGGAATGTATCTGTAAGATTAAAATAATAATCATAATCGAGTACATTTAAATTATCAATAACATTTTGATAGGTAATATTGCTACCCGAAAAACTAATTACCTGATCGAAAATAGAAAGCGCATCACGCATTGCTCCATCAGCCTTTTGGGCGATAATATTTAATGCATCAGTTTCGTAATTAATTTTTTCATTTTTAGCAATATGTTCCAGATATTGTACAGTATCATCCACCTTAATGCGATTAAAATCAAAAATCTGACATCGGGACAGGATGGTTGGAATAATCTTATGTTTCTCTGTGGTAGCCAAAATAAAAACAGCATGTGCCGGAGGTTCCTCAAGTGTTTTTAAAAAAGCATTAAAAGCTTGTGCTGAAAGCATGTGAACCTCATCAATTATATAAATGCTATATTTACCTACCTGGGGAGGTATCCTCACCTGCTCGATTAATTGCCTTATGTCTTCAACAGAATTATTAGATGCAGCATCTAATTCATGGATATTGTAAGACCTATTATCGTTAAAAGCTATACATGATTCGCATGTATTACAGGGCTCCACTTTTTCATCAAGATTTTTACAATTAATCGTTTTTGCAAAAATTCGTGCACAAGTTGTTTTTCCAACGCCTCTGGGCCCACAAAATAAATAAGCCTGGGCTAAGTAATTGTTCTTTATCGCATTTTTAAGTGTTGTGGTAATCGATGATTGCCCAACAACCGACTCAAATGTTGATGGCCTGTATTTTCTAGCTGAAACAATAAAGTTTTCCATAAATAAAAAAATCTGTTGACATGAACTACAAAGGTAAAACTTTTATAAAAACATCAATTTAAAACTTCTCTTTTTAATGATTATTTTTAAATAACAGATTTTTGATATTGCTACTGGATTTTACCAGAGAAATCCCCTCTGGCATTTATTAAAGCAGTTAAATTATAGAACAATCATTGGGTATTTTGTTAGAATCTTATATACAAATATTTGCGGATTTTAAGTTTATATTTCTTTTATGCTCATTTACTTGCATTTTCTTTGCAATAAAAAAAAAATATTCTAATTTTGCAGCTCAATAATTTTTAACTAAAATAAATAAATTATGATGAATCAGTACGAAACCGTTTTCATTACAACTCCCGTTTTGTCTGAAGCCCAGATGAAGGAAACGGTTCAAAAATTTATTAAAATCATGAAAGATGGAGGTGCCGAAATCGTGCACGAAGAAAATTGGGGCTTAAAAAAATTGGCTTATCCAATCCAAAAGAAATCTACAGGTTTCTATTATTTAATTGAATTTAAAGCCGAAGGTGATGTTATCAATAAGCTTGAAACCGAATACCGACGAGATGAACGTGTAATCCGGTTTTTAACTTTTAAAATGGATAAATACGCCGTTGAATACAGTGAAAAGAAAAGAAGTAAAAAAGAAACAAAATCGGAGGAATAAGCTATGACACAAAATCAATCAGAAATTAGATATTTAACTCCACCAACTGTAGAGATAAAAAAGAAAAAATATTGTCGATTTAAGAAAAATAAGATTAAGTATATCGACTATAAAGATCCTGAATTCTTAAAAAAGTTTGTTAACGAACAAGGTAAAATTTTACCCAGAAGAATTACAGGAACATCTTTAAAATACCAGAGAAAAGTTGCAAAAGCAATAAAAAGAGCCCGACATTTAGCTTTATTGCCTTATGTAACAGATATGCTTAAATAATAAACGGAGGATAAAAAATGGAAATAATTCTTAAAGAAGACGTAGATAAATTAGGACACAAAGATGACCTGGTAAATGTTAAAGATGGATATGCCAGGAATTATCTCATTCCTAATAATTTAGCAGTTATTGCTACCACTTCGGCAAAAAAAATGCACGAAGAAATAAAAAGACAAAGAGCGCATAAAGAAGAAAAAGTTAAGAACCAGGCTCTTGAAATTGCTAAAAAACTTGAAAATAAAACACTTACAATTGGTGCAAAAACAAGTACTACCGGTAAAATATTTGGATCTGTTAATACCATTCAGATTGCTGAAAAATTGCAAGCTGAAGGTTTTGAAATAGAAAGAAAAAATATTAATATCACGGATGATCAGATTAAAGAGGTAGGAAAATATAAAGCCACCATAAAATTACACAAAGAAGTTACTGTTGAAATTGAATTAGATGTAGTTTCAGAATAACAAAACTTTATATAAAAAATTAAAAGCGGTTGTCTGAAGATAACCGCTTTTTTTTATGTACTTTGATAAAAACTCTAATCTTATTTAATAGCTATGGTTTCTATTTCAATTAAGGCTCCAAGAGGCAATTTTACAACACCATAAGCTGCTCTGGCAGGTGGGTTTACTTTATAATATGCTCCATAAACTTCATTCATTGCTTTAAAGTTATCCATATCACTTAACAAACAGGTTGATTTTACAACATGATCATAAGAATAGCCTGCAGCATTGAGTATAGCACCGATATTCTTCATCACTTGTTCGGTTTGGGCTTGTATTCCTTCAGGCATCTCTCCTGTTTCCGGAATTATAGGTACCTGTCCGGAAATATATAAAGTTCCGTTTATCTCAACTGCCTGACTATAAGGGCCAATTGCTTTAGGTGCTTTTTCTGTAAAAATTATTTTTTTCATAATGATTTTATTTAATTGGTTTTAATGAGTAAAAATAATTTATTTTACTGCGGGGAAAAACTATTTATCATGAAAATTTTTATTCTTGACAATTACGACTCGTTTACCTTTAACCTGGTTCATATTATAGAACAGTTTGCTTCTGATGTAATCGTAAAGCGTAATGATAATGTAAACATGAATGAAATAAATACCAGCGATAAAATCGTTTTTTCGCCCGGGCCGGGGCTCCCTTCTGAAGTAAAAATAATGAATGAAATGATCGGCCGATTCAAAAATCACAAGCCAATTTTAGGCGTATGCCTTGGTCACCAGGCTATTGCAGAATATTTTAAAGCCAAACTTGTAAATATGAAAGATGTTAATCACGGCAGGCAGATACAAACCCAAATAATCAATCCCGATTACCTGTTCAAAAATGTTCCAGATAAATTCGATTCAGGAAGATATCATTCATGGGTTGTTGATCAAAATAGTGTTCCGGATGAATTGGAAGTCACATCAATTGATTGCAGTAACCATATTATGTCGTTAAAACATAAAGTGTATGATATAAGAGGAGTTCAGTTTCATCCTGAATCGGTAATGACAGAATATGGTACAACGATTTTAAAAAATTGGATAACCCATTAATTACAGATTATCGTACCATGATTTACGCTTAGGCAGTTTTAGGAAATCTTTCAGTGTTGATGCCTTTACATTAATCTGGAAGCTGTAACTTTGACGCAAACCTACAGGAATCCAGCTAAAACGCATTTCCCAGCAATGCAAATCTCTGTGTATATTGATTGATGTTGTAGACAATTCATTTTCAGATAAATCATAGTTTGTTCTGAAACTAATTTTCCATTTGGGTGTTAAATTAAAGTCGCCCGACAGACTTAAAGTTTGAGTAACCTTTTTTTCATGCCCTGGTTTGGAAAAAACAAATTTATAATTAGCGCTAAAATTCCATGGAATATCAAAATCAACATAAGTACCTATTTGCTCCTGGTATTCGGCCATTTCAATATTTCTGTAATAATCTTCGTCAAATCTATTTCCGGCTCTTCCGGTTGATGAGCTTTGCTCTTTATCGCTCTCTCCTTTTTTCGACTTAAATGAAAAATCCAAACTAAAATCTGCCCTGGTCATTCGGCCAATCTTTCCATTTTTATTCCATTCAAATTCATTGTAAGTTTTTCCTTTACTGTTAATTGCATAAGGATCTACACTCGCACCAAAATTAATTCGGATTTTATTTTCGAGTATTGATGTACGACCGCTAATTGTAATGGGGCTCCAATGTAAAGAGTCTGCAAAAAGATCATATCCGGATGAAAAACGAAGACTTTCTAATAATTTAATTTTCTTTTCTGTAGCTGTAGTATCTTCATCGCTACGCACTTTCATTTCCAGATTATTGTTTAATCCCAGCGAAACAGTTCCGCTTTCGCCCGGTGCTGATGGGAATCTATACAAACCATTATCAAATTTAGAGTATTCAACTTCTTTATATTCTCCACCCTGAAAAATTTGATATGTTCCATAATATTGCGAAATCATATCTCCCATATCGGGCCTGTAGGAAATACTTGCAGAGGGTGTTACAACATGGCGTAATGCAATTATTTTTGCATTGGGATTTTTAGCCCTGAACATCCCGTAAATATTGGGGCCAACACTTAACGAAACCGATGGCTCAAATAATTGTGCATATTTTATTTCCGAAATAGTATCGGTAATAACCTTTCCGTAACTGTCACTGGACTCATTATAATAATTCGGATCCCAGTAACGATTGATATAATTGGGATATATGATTCCTGTATATTTTACCTGAGGTGATAAATTAAAGTATCTCAATAATTTAAAATTTGTACTAACCGGGATATCGTGCTGGAATCCATTTCTAAAATCAGAGAATTTGGTTTCAGTAAATAACAAACTATCCTTGGTACTAAGTCTGTTTTCCAACTTGGATGAATATTTCACTTCTATATCTTCATACCATTTCATGGATCCGGTGGGATTTTTTCTCCTAAAAGGATATTGCCTGTCCATATTAAAGGTTATTACAGGCAAAGTTAAATCAACACTGTTATTTTTACTATTTTGAGAACCCCTTAAATCTGCATTTAACCTGAAAGGTGTTCCCGGCCAGTTTTTTGAATAAGATATACTTGAATTTTTTGTATTACGGCTTAAGTTCTGAACATCCCTGCTATGCAATTTATCATACGAACTTGAACTAAAATTAACACTCGCATTAAATTTTGAAGTGGGATTAGCTTTGGGATCTTGCGAGTGAGACCACCGAACCTGAAAGTCATTTGACTTAAAATAATCTGGTAAACCCTGCTCACTTTTTACTGTTTCTTTATAACTGGCTGATAGGTTACTATTAAATTTATAGCGTTTTTTAAACCGGTAATTTAAATCGGTACCCCAGGTTCCAAGCGAATAAAAATCGCCGGTTATCGAAAGGTCCATTTTATCGCTTATCCCAAAATAATAGCCCCCATCGCGAAGAAAAAACCCTAAGGAATTATCTTCGCCATAAGCAGGAATCATGATCCCCGAGGATTGTTCCTGTTGACTTGGAAAAAATCCAAACGGAATACCAACAAAATAGAGTGGTAAATCTTCCAGTACCAGGTAAGAATAGCCGGAAATTATTTTTTCGCCTGGTATAACTTTTGCTTTTGACATGGATAAATAAAAATGCGGATGTTCAGGATTGTCGCAAGTGGTATATTTGCCATTTTTCATCAAAAAGTTATTATCATCAAGTTTCTTTGTAACTTCACTATGTAAATAACCTTGCTCCTCTTCGGTAAAAACTTCCTCGATATAACCTTTTTTGGTTTTGAAATTATATTTAATGGTTTTAGCTTCGAATTTATCGGTGCGTTCTGTAAAAACGGGTTTCCCGACTAAAGTTCCGGTGCTGTCTTCCATACCCATGGCAAATACAACATTCTTCTCCTGATCATATTCAATAAAATCAGCTTCCAAAACCACGTCTCCATATTCTATGCTTGCTTCTTTATATAAATATACTTTTTTATTATCACGAGATAAAACAATTGAGTCTTTAGCATCATATATTACTTTTGATTCAATAATATTTTCACTTTTACGTGTTCTTACCGAATCATTGCTAATCGTATCATTTTTAAGTATATCTTTGGCTTGAGTATTGATTGTATCCGATACCGGTTCACTTACCGATAAAGTATCATTTTGAGAGAATGAAACATTGGGTAAATAAATCAATAGAATTATAAAAAAAACAAAATATCTAAATTTTAAATGCAATTTTATTATACTATTTTTGTTCAATTATTGTTTGAGATTAAAGCTCCAAAACTAACTAAAATATTATATACATTATATATGAAGATGTATTTTATATTGAAAATTTATAAACAAAAAAGATACCAATTATCAGCGGTATTATTGCTGCTATTATTTACGCTATTATTTTCAAGCACTTATGGGCAAAGTGAAAATAATTATTCTTTAAAAACTGTGGTGATAGATGCCGGACACGGAGGCAGAGATGACGGCACATCGGGAAGAATAGCCAAAGAAAAAGATATTGCGCTTGCCATTGCCTTAAAATTGGGCACTTATATTGAAGAGAACCTGCCTGAAGTAAAAGTTATTTATACCCGGACAAAAGATGTTTTTATTCCACTGGACGAGCGTGCCGAGATTGCCAATAAAAATAAAGCTGATCTTTTTATATCAATACATCTCAATGGCAATGAAAGCACACGAGCCTATGGTACAGAAACTTATGCAATGGGACTGCATAAAACAGAGGGTAATTTAGAAGTAGCCAAAAAAGAAAATGCTGCAATCCTTTACGAAGAGGATTATTCTGCCAAATATGAAGGATTTGACCCACATTCTGCCGAATCTTATATCATCTTTTCATTTTTGCAAAATACTTTTCTTGAACAAAGTCTAAATTATGCTTCTTTTGTTGAAAACGAGTTTGAAACCAGGGCTTTACGAAAGAGCAGAGGGGTTAAACAGGCAGGATTTTTAATCCTTTGGAAAACCACAATGCCCAGCGTATTAATTGAAGCCGGATTTCTAACCAACCCTCAGGAAGAAAAATATTTAATGTCTAAAGATGGCCAGGAGTATATTGCATCAGCAATATATAGAGCCTTTAAAAATTACAAGCAAGCCATTGATGCTAAAAGTATTTTTTCGACAACGATTGATTCATTAGAAATAAAAAAGGATACCTCAGCTGAGGTGCTCTTCAAAATTCAAATAGCATCATCAAAGAACCCAATTGATAAAAACGATCCTTTTTTCCATAACCTGGAAGATATAGAAGAAATAAAACTAAATGGAATGTACAAATATACTGTAGGAGCTTCATCAGATTATGAAAAAATGAATGAGCTAAAAAAAAGTATTGAAGATATTTTCCCTGATGCTTTTTTAATATCAGTTGATAGCTCTGGAAATATGATACCTTTGCAAAAAGCATTAAAAATAATAAATAATTAATTGAAGGATATGAAAATTAATCTGGAAACAAAAATAGGAATAGCTGTAGTAATTACGATTGCTTTTTTTATTTGGGGATACAACTTTTTAAAAGGGAAAAATATATTAATTAAAAGTAATCATTATTACGCTGTTTATAATCACATTGACGGATTAGAAGAGGCCAGCCCTGTTTATTTAAGCGGGTATAAAATTGGTGTTGTTGAATCAATAAAATTCCATAAAAAAAACAAAGATCAAATAGTCGTCAGATTCTCAGTAAATAAAGAAACAAAAGTACCTCAAAACTCATCTGCGATAATCTATCCGGCAACTTTAATTGCTGGTAAAGCCATTAAAATTGACTTTTCAGAATCTGATCAATTTCATCGGTCGGGTGATACTATTAACGGGATACTGGAAAAAGATTTAATGTCAAGTATAAGCGACGAATTAATCCCTGTGAAAGATAAAATTGAGAACCTGGTGGTTTCCATGGATTCTGTTTTAGCCATTTTTGATGACAGCCGACGAAAAAATTTAAAAGACGCCCTGGATAATATTCATCAAATTACTGATGACCTTGGCGGATTGGTTGAGTCTGAGAAAGTTCGTCTGGCAAATATTCTGGTCAATGTAGAATCAATATCATCTAACCTAAAAAATAATAATGAACAAATAACCAACATTCTCGATAATTTTTCTAATATTAGCGATTCATTGCAACAATCTAATATAAAAGCAACCATTCTGAATGCCAATAAAACACTGGCTGAATTTAGCAAAATATCCACCAAAATTAATCAGGGCGAAGGTACCATTGGAATGCTGGTAAATAATGACTCCCTTTACGTTAACCTGAATAATCTTGCGGCAGATTTAGACAGCCTGGTGATTGATTTAAATGAAAATCCCAATCGGTATGTTCACTTTTCATTATTTGGGAAAAAAGATAAAAAATAAAAGGATAAAATAACCTTCAATTTGCTTAGACTAAATATAAATTTTGTCTTTTTTGCAAAAAAAAATCGTTCCGAAATAGAATTCTGATATTATACTTTAATTAATTTTCATTAAACGTTTAGTTAACAATTTATTAACATAAATAATATTTAAAACACTAGCAGTCAGTATTTTAAAAAAAAATACTTTTTTAAAAAAATTTAATAGACTGATATAAAAATCAATATAATCTTTTTGAAAAATACAATAGAAATTAAGTTTTTTTTTCATGTTTTTTTTCACAAATTTGTTAGAGCAATTAAAGAAGTAGTGGAAATCATAAAATACTTGAGAGTTAAATGGATAATAAAAAATATCAAGAAGTTTGGGACAATTGCTTAAGAATTATTAAAGATAATGTACCATCAATTAGTTTTAGAACATGGTTTGAACCGATTGTTCCCCTTAAATTAAACGAGAACGTTCTTACCATTCAGGTACCAAGTCCCTTTTTTTATGAGTATCTTGAAGAACAATACATCGACATTCTGAGAAAAACACTTCGGAAAGAACTAGGTGACAGCGCTAAATTAGAATATAGCGTTGTTATGGAAAATAGTTTATATTCGAATAATAAACCATTTACTGTCAAATTCCCAACCAATTACAAAACAGAACTAAAAAATAAACCTGTATCGGTTCCTTTAAGTTCCGAAGAGCAATCGATTAAAAATCCATTTATTATACCGGGCATAAAAAAGCTACATGTCGACCCAATGCTAAATCCTGATAACAGTTTTACAAACTTTGTTGAGGGAGAATGTAACCGTTTAGCACGATCGGCAGGAAATGCAGTTGGCGATAACCCGGGAGGTACAGCTTTTAACCCACTCTTTATTTATGGAGATTCAGGGTTAGGTAAAACCCACCTTTCGCAAGCCATTGGAATTAAAGTAAAAGAAAAATTTCCTGAAAAAACAGTCCTTTATGTAAATGCTAATAAATTTCAAACCCAGTTTGTTGAGTCGGTTAGAAACAATAATAAAAACGATTTTCTGCACTTTTATCAAATGATTGACTTGTTAATTATTGATGATGTGCACGAATTTGCCGGCAAAGAAAAAACCCAGGATATTTTCTTTCACATATTTAATCATTTACATCAATCAGGAAAGCAACTTATACTTACTTCGGATAAAGCTCCTGTAGAAATGCAGGGAATGGAACAACGCCTGCTTTCCAGATTTAAATGGGGATTATCGGCTGATTTACAATCACCTGATTATGAAACCAGGATTGCCATTTTAAAACAAAAGATTTATCACGATGGAATTGATATCTCCGATGAAGTTATCGATTATATTGCATCGCACATTACAGTGAACATAAGAGAACTTGAAGGAGCACTGATTTCTTTATTAGCCCAGTCTACCTTAAATCGAAAAGAAATTACACTAGAACTGGCTAAGATGATGATTGACAGGCTGGTGAAAAATTCGAAAAAAGAGATATCAGTAGACTATATCCAAAAAGTAGTTTGCGATTATTTTAGTCTTTCAACCGATCTGTTGCAGTCAAAAACCAGGAAAAGAGAAATTGTTCAGGCACGCCAAATAGCCATGTACTTTTCAAAAACAATGACAAAATCATCTTTAGCATCCATTGGGGCACTAATTGGCGGTAAAGATCATGCAACTGTTCTGCACGCCTGCAAAACAGTAAACAACTTAATGGATACAGACAAACGCTTTAAAGGGCAAATAGAATCGATCGAAAAAAAGTTAAAAGTTTAAGTTAAGGCTCCTTCGGGAGCTTTTTTTATACCATAAAATTTCAAATTTGACTCATTTATTGCAGAAAACATTTGAAATTATTCCCCCAAAAATAGAACAACCGCCCAAAATTTAAGAAAAGTTAACGAGTTTCATAAATTTTCATAAATTTATACTCAATATTACTCAAGTCGGTAACAAAATCATTTATGATTAAACAAACCATCATGCATTAAGTTAATATATTGCTGTACCTGTCCTTAGATTTTAAAAATGAACTATGATAACCTTTATTCTTAATAATAAAACCATACAAACCCATCAACATCCAGGCACCAGTTTGCTTGATTTTATACGTTACGAAAAGCATTTGCCCGGAACAAAAATTGGATGCAGAGAAGGTGACTGTGGTGCTTGCACCGTTTTAGAAGGAACACTGATGAACGGAAAAGTTTATTATAAAAGCATTATATCGTGTTTAACACCTTTGGGCAATGCACAGGGAAAACATATTGTAACCATCGAAGGAATAAATCTAAAAGATCTGTCGCCTGTTCAACAATCTATGGTTAACCACTCAGCCACTCAATGCGGCTTTTGTACACCAGGTTTTATCATGTCACTCACAGGGCACGGGCTTTCAAATGAAAAATCAGATGATGATAAAACAATAGCGTCTGTTAGTGGAAATATTTGCCGGTGTACCGGATATAAATCAATAGAAAAAGCAGCAAAAGATATAAACATGCTGCTTAAAAACAAAGATATTCAAGACCCTGTAACCTGGATGGTAAGCAATAATTTTCTTCCGGCATATTTTCTGGAAATTGCAAAAAAACTTAAAGAACTACCTAAACAAACAGATTTATATAAAGGACAAATTATTGCCGGCGGAACCGATGTGATGGTTCAAAAACCTGAAGAAACCGCTGAGAAAAAACTGGCTTTTTTTTACAATCGAAATGATTTAAAAGAAATTTCAGAAGAAAAAGGAAATATAAATATCGGAGCTGCCAGTACAGCAACCGAAATCATGCAATCTAAATTAATTCAAAAATATATTCCGGAAATAGCACCCCATTTTAAACTCATTTCATCAGAACAAATTCGAAATATGGGGACAATTGCCGGAAATTTTGTAAATGCTTCGCCTATTGGCGATTTAAGTATTATTTTCCTTGCATTAAATGCTAATATTGTTCTAAAAAACGAAAATCAGAAACGTATTATCCCGCTTAAAAATTTCTTTTTAGATTACAAGAAAATTGATTTGCAGGAAAACGAATTTATCGATACGGTTAGCATTCCCATTCCAGAACAAATTGTAAAGTTCAACTTCGAAAAAGTGAGCAAACGAACGCACTTAGATATTGCCAGTGTAAACTGCGCCATTTACCTAAAACTGAATAACAACATCATTGAAGAATGTTCAATTTCAGCCGGTGGCATATCTCCTATTCCGAAGTTTTTAAACGAAACATCAGCCTATTTTAAAGGAAAACAGGTAACCAACGGTACCATTATTAAAGCGAATGAAATTATGCAAAACGAAATCGCTCCTATTAGCGATATTCGTGGAAGTAAAGCGTATAAAAAACTGCTTTTACGCCAATTGCTCTTTGCACATTTTATTAAATTGTTTCCCAATACCATATCATTAAAAGAATTGCTAAGCTAAAGGACCCATCATTATGAAAAATATAGACTCAAAAAATCACGTTACGGGCAAATCGGTTTATGTTGATGATATTCCTGTTCAAACCGGTACATTATTCGGAGCTGTTTTTGGATCGCCGAAAGCACATGGCAGGATTTTAAAACTTGATTTTTCTGATGCCTTAGCAATTGAAGGAGTAGAGTATATTTTTACGCATAAAGATATTCCGGGAGAAAATCAGATTGGTGGAATTATTGAAGATGAACCACTATTTGCTGAAAACGAAGTACATTTTATTGGACAACCCATTGCTTTTGTGGTTGCCTGTAGTGAAAAAACAGCCCAAAAAGCAGCAAAAAAAATAAGCATAGAAATTGAAGAATGGGAAGTGATTACCGATCCCAGGGAAGCCCATAAAAAAGGACAATTACTTTTCCCACCCCGAAGTTTTAAAATGGGAGATGTAGATCATAAATGGAAAGAATGCGATTATATTTTTGAAGGAAAAGTAGAAAATGGCGGACAGGAACATTTATACATTGAAACTCAGGGCTCATATGCTTATCCAATGGATAACGGAAGTATAAAAATCCATTCATCTACCCAGGGTGCTACATTGGTTCAAAAAATTGCAGCACGAATTTTAGCCACAAAAATGCATCGTATAGAAGTAGATGTTGCTCGTTTGGGTGGTGCTTTTGGTGGTAAAGAAGACCAGGCAACAGCTTATGCATGTATGGCTGCATTAGCAACGTATCATCTGCAAAAACCGGTAAAAATATCACTTCACCGGCTCGATGATATGATGATGACCGGTAAACGGCATCCTTACAGTTCTGATTTTAAAATTGGCTTATCGAAAGATTATAAAATTCTGGCATTTCAGGCTACCATGTATCAAAATGGTGGTGCTGCAAGCGACCTGTCGCCGGCTATCTTAGAACGAACCCTTTTTCAC
>JAWLEM010000009.1:0-28904 GCA_041686115.1 Bacteroidales bacterium | reverse complement strand
TTCGCTATTTTACTTTTGGGGATGTTACCTGTTGCTAATCTTTACAGTCAGGCTAAAACAGATTTTGGCGATGATATTTTTTCTAAAATACAATCAGAAGAAAATACTGAAGGAGAAGTAGTTATTTTCCAGGATTTGCGAATTAACAATCTAGTTCACAATCATATAGAAAAGAATAAAAGAAAAGCAGGGGTTCCGGGATATCGTATCAGAATTTTTAATGATTTAGGTAGCGGTGCTCGGGAACATTCGCAGGAGGTACAAGCTGATTTTTATGATAAGTTCCCTGAGATTCCTGTGTACAGGGAGTATGACAGTCCCTATTTCAAAGTATATGTAGGCGATTTTAGAACAAAGATTGATGCTATGAAAGAGTTTAAACGCATAAAGCAATATTTTCCGGCAGCTTTTATGGTTCCTGATGAAATAAATTATCCTTCACTTGAAGAATAAACGATTCATATATGCCAGTAATCAATGATATTAAAACGCTAAAAGAGATTTCATTAGAGATACGCAAGGATGTAATTCGAAGTTTAGCCGAAGCCGGTTCCGGGCATCTTGGAGGTTCATTAGGACTGGCTGATATTTTTACCTGCCTTTACTTTAATATCTTAAACCACAAACCCGAATTTCCTGAATGGGAAAACCGCGACCGGCTTATTCTGTCTATCGGGCATGTTGCGCCTGTTTTTTATGCAGCACTTGCTCATAGCGGTTATTTCGACCGATCAGAATTAATGACCTTACGAAAATTAGGCTCTCGTTTACAGGGGCATCCTGGCAAAGAGCATGGTTTGCCGGGAATTGAGCTTTCTGCAGGCTCCCTTGGACAAGGATTGTCTGTTGCCGTGGGTTTAGCCCTGGCAGGTAAAATAGATAAAAAACCATGGAACGTATTTTCCATTCATGGCGACGGCGAATTACAGGAAGGCGCTATATGGGAAGCAGTAATGAGTGCTTCGCATCATCATTTAAATAACCTGGTAGCTTTGGTAGATAGAAACTATGTACAAATTGATGGTAAAAATTCGGATGTTATGGAGTTGGAGCCGCTAAAGGAAAAATTTAAATCATTCGGTTGGCATGTCATTTCATGCAACGGGCATCATCATAAAGATATCATCACATCGTACAAAAAGGCTATTGATTATAAAAAAGGGCCTGTGGTTATTATAGCCAAAACAAAAATGGGAAAAGGAGTTAAACCTATTGAAGATGATTACACGTGGCACGGGAAACCTCCTAAACCCGAGCAGGTTGAGTCATTTATCAGTGAATTGGAAAATAAACAATAAAACACGATTCAATGTTTGAATTAAAGCAATTAAAACCCACACGCTTCGGATTTGGAGAGGGACTAAAATATTTAGGAGAAAAATACCCAAATGTTGTTGCTTTAGGTGCAGACATTACATCATCGGTAAGTGTCAATTATTTCAAAGAGTCTTTTCCTGAACGATTCTTTTCTTTTGGTATTGCAGAACAAAATATTATGGGAGCAGCTGCAGGACTTGCCCTGGGGGGTAAAATTCCGTTTGCAGCAACATACGGTGTTTTTTCAGCCTTAAGAACTACCGATCAAATCAGAATTTCGGTTTGTTATAATAATCTGCCGGTAAAAATTGGCGGTGCACATGCGGGAATATCTGTAGGCCCTGACGGAGCAACCCATCAGGCCTTAGAGGACATTGCCATAATGCGTGTTTTACCCAATATGACCGTATTTTCGCCCTGCGATGCCACACAAACCAGACTGGCAACTATTGCTTCCGTAGAACAAGTTAACGGGCCGGCATATATCCGGTTTGGAAGAGAAGCCGTACCTGATTTCACTCCCGAGGATTTACCTTTTGAAGTAGGAAAAGGGCAATTATTAAAAGAAGGAAAAGATATTACCATCATAGCAACAGGACATTTGGTATGGGAAGCATTACAAGCAGGTTACCAACTCGAAAAACAAAATATCGATGTGCGTGTTATAAATATACATACGATTAAACCCATTGATGAAGAAATAATCATAAAAGCAGCCAAAGAAACAGGATTAATTGTTACAGCCGAAGAACATCAGATTTATGGAGGACTGGGCAGTGCAGTTGCCGAAGTGCTTGTCAAATCATATCCTGTAAAAATAAGTATGGTTGGTATAAACGACCGATTTGGGGAATCCGGAAAACCGGAAGAACTAATGAAAAAATATGGCCTGACAGCAGATCATATTGCCGATGTGACAAAAAACATGATAAAACAGAACAAATAATTTTTAAAACAAAAAATGAGCGACCAGATTAAACACGAATGCGGAATAGCCCTTATCCGGTTATTAAAACCACTTGAATATTACCAGTCGAAATACGGATCGTGGATGTACGGATTACAAAAGTTGTATCTATTGATGGAAAAACAACATAATCGCGGACAGGATGGCGCCGGACTGGCAACATTAAAATTCGACTTAACAGCCGGTAAAAAATATATTCACAGGTTCCGCTCAAATGGGAGCTCTCCAATCAAAGAAGTGTTTTCCGAAGTTAACAGCCATCACGAAATTATAGAAGAAAGAAACCCCGATTTATTAAAAGACCCTGTTTGGGCCAAAGAAAATTTACCATCGGCTGCAGAATTATATTTTGGGCATTTACGATACGGCACTTTCGGAGGTGATGATATTGAGTTTGTGCAACCCATCATGAGAGAAAACAACTGGAAGTCAAGGAACCTGATTATGGCCGGAAACTTTAACATGACTAATGTGGATGAGTTGTTTAAAGTACTTATCGATTTGGGGCAACATCCAAAAGAGTACTCTGACACTGTTACCGTTCTGGAAAAAGTAGGCCACTTTCTCGATGAAGCAAACCAGTACCTTTTCAGGCAATACAAAAATGAAGGCATATCTAATAAAGAGATATCAACACTCATTGCCAAAAACCTTGATTTAGGAAAAGTATTGCAAGAAGCAAGCAGAGACTGGGACGGCGGATATACTATTGGAGGAATGATTGGCCACGGCGATGCTTTTGTAATGCGCGACCCCTGGGGAATAAGGCCTGCCTACTATTACAAAGACGAAGAAATTGTGGTTGTTGCTTCGGAAAGGCCGGTAATTCAAACTGTAATGAATGTTGATACAGATTTAATAAAAGAAATAACACCTGGCGAAGCACTTATAATAAAACGAGATGGCAGAGTATTGAATGAAGAAATTCGTGTGCCGCAACAACGAAGCTCTTGCTCATTTGAGAGGATCTATTTCTCGCGGGGCAGCGATAAAGATATTTACCAGGAAAGGAAACAGTTGGGAAGATTACTGGTACCACAAATACTGCAGGCTATTCATCATGATTTAGAAAACACCGTATTTTCATTTATTCCAAACACTGCAGAAACAGCCTTTTATGGAATGATAGATGAACTTAAAAGTCATCTTCTACGGGAACAAAGAAAAGAAATATTAAATCTTGGCAATAAACTAAACGAGCAATTGTACGACCAGGTAATGTCGAAAAAAATCAGGGTTGAAAAAATTGCTGTAAAAGATATTAAACTAAGGACATTTATTGCCCAGGATAAAGGAAGAAACGACCTGGTAGGACACGTTTATGATATTACCTACGGAACTGTTCACGAAAATATTGACACACTGGTAGTGATAGACGATTCAATTGTAAGGGGGACAACACTGAGGGAAAGTATTTTAAGAATTCTTGACCGCCTAAAACCCAAAAAAATCATTGTTGTGTCCTCATCGCCACAAATACGCTACCCCGACTGCTATGGAATTGACATGGCTAAGCTTGGCGATTTTGCCGCATTCAGAGCAGCTATTGCCCTGCTGAAAGAATTGGGTAAAGAGAATATTATTAATGAAGTATATAAAAAATCTAAAGGACAGGAAAACTTACCCAAAGAGCAGATTGTGAATTATGTAAAAGAGATATATAAACCATTTACACCGGAACAAATTTCAGGAAAAATTTCCGAAATGCTTAAATCCAAGAGTACCCATGCAGATGTTGAGATTATTTTCCAAACCATAGAAAATTTGCATGCTGCCTGCCCTAACGATACCGGCGACTGGTATTTTACCGGAAAGTATCCAACCCCGGGAGGAAATAAGGTGGTTAACAAATCATTTATTAATTTTATTGAAGGAAAAAATCTGAGAGCATATTAAACCGAATTTACAATCATCCGCCAAGACACTCCAGGAGTCTGGGTGGATTGAAAACCGTAAAACCCACAAATCACACCCTGAATTACTTGCTAAAAGGGCTAAAGCCCTGACTTATAGATTGCTCCTAGAATCCGTTGACTGAAGTCAACGGTAATTATCGGTTTTTGTACTATTCATTCATTTGGAGGGTTAGTAGCTATTTTCTTACTGTCTGCTTTAGCTGACGTTTCTAGAAAGCTATAAAAACAAACGGCTTTAGCCGTTTATTAATCACTGCCAGAGTTATAAACTGCTGGCAGGATTGTTTAAACTCGCAAGTCACACTCTGACTTACTTGCTGAAAGGGCTAAAGCCCGAATCTTTGCAGTATTCCTGAAACCCGTTGACTGAAGTCAACGGTAATTTCCATTAATTCGCTTAGCGGGTTAACAGCATTTTATTTACCGTCTGCTTTAGCTGAAGGTTCTAAAAGCTATAGAAACAAAAAATTTTGCCGGTTTTATTCTCTGACAGAGTTTCAATCCGCTGGCAGGAATGAAAAAATAATAAAAGTGGGTTAATCGTTCCCGTTCTTTTGCTCTATGTAAGAATCAATATATCTTTCTTTTTTAGCCGGGAAGATATCATCAATAGTAATTAAAATACCCGATTCTTCTACTCCGCCAAATGCTTCGTTAATAGATGTTCCGAAAAATTTCATAGTAGGCGACAGATTCATATAAGCATTGATTAATGGTGGAATGTTCAGATTAAATTCACGAACTTTTTTCTGTAAAATGCGGTAATTCTCTTTGTAAGTTTTACCATTAAACAGCTGTTTCATTTTTTCTACATCAAAATCCGGATTTATCGGATTTATTGCCCAAACCAAATTTTTATCATCTGGGAATTGTGTTTGCAAAAAATATAAAATTACATTTCGTGCTTCGGTATTAAAATGTGGATACATGGTAACTTTACCAAAGAAATGCTTTATCTGTGGATTATCCACTACCAATGCGCCCAGGCCATCCCAAAGATTATCCAAAGCAAAAAGGCCTTTCTTGCCAGCTGATGCCGATTGAAATTTAGGCTGAATAAAGGACCGTCCCAACTCAATCATGTATGGCAAATACGTTTTACTAAACTCATCGGAAAATACAAACAATTTTGATGTAGCCAGTTGATCAGGGTCACTTTCATAGCTGCAAATATGAAACCGGTATCCTCCTAATATTTCTCTTTCTTCCGGATCCCAGGAAATAAGTTGTTCGTAGGGTTCATCCTGCATATCAAACTTATCGATATCAATGTCTTTTCCGGTTCCCCCACCTGCATTACGAAATGTTAATTCGCGTAAACGGCCAACTTCACGCATAATATTTGGCGAATTATGATGATTGATAATATAAAGCTTATTCCCACCATTATTCGTGTCGCGTAAAAATTTGTCGGGGGTTAACTCCTTTTCGATTAAATTTCTATCAATAGGTTCTACTACTTCTTTCATGTTCCATTAATGATTTAGGAATTCAAATTTACGAATAATTTTACAACCATTTTTTACCTGAATGGTTCAATTTCACCTTTTGGCAATCGATAAACGTAATTTTTAAGTTCTTGTGCCCATTCTTTCGGTGATTTTGACTTGTCGAATGTTTGATATGGAATTGGTTTCCCAAAGGTTAGCGTAATCTCTTTATTCTGTTGCTTAAAAAGCTCGTCGGCCAGGTATAGCATTTCTATATTCGCTTTTATACCCAGTTTTTTTCGTATGTTGGAAAGATTATAAAAAAAGTTTGAGTTTCGCCCATCAATATGTACCGGAACAATATCTCTTTTATGCTGAACCGCTTTGGTAATAAAGCTCTTTTTCCATTCCAGGTCAATAATTCTTCCATTTACTTTACGGGAACATAGTCCGGCAGGAAAATTGAGCACCTGATCATCGGATTCATATGTTTTTTCAATCTTCTTTACATATTCAAGCGATTGCCTTCCGTGTTTGTTTACCGGAATAAAAATAGGCTCAAGATTTTCAAGGTTCATTAATATATCATTGACCAAAAATTTTAATTCGGGATGATATTTACCTACTACATGCGCAAAAACCAATCCATCGAAACCTCCCAGAGGATGATTAGCAACGAATATATTTCTTCCGGTTTTCGGGATATTTTCATCTCCCTTTACATTGATTTCTATATTGAACTGCTTAACGGCGGTTTGAACAAAATCCAAACCCATCTTCCCTTCAAATACGGGAATTAAATCATTAATCTCTTTTTGATGAATAACTCTTTCAAGATATCGATATAAAAAGCCGGGAATTAGCCTGGCAACTTTAGGGTTCTTTTCTTTAAATATTTTTCTTACATTAACTTTTTCCATGGTGTATCATTTCCGGATCATTGTCTCATCCAAAATTAAAATAAAAATCAATACATTCAATTCTTTCAAAAAAATAATGCTATAATCCTATCGATTTAAGAAATGCTTTTTCGTTGGGTTCTCTTCCCAAAAATTCCCTTACAATTTCCATTTCATCGATGGTTGAACCACGTTCCAGAACAATTTTTCGGAGTTTTAATCCGGTTTTTTTATCCATTATTCCGTTTTCCAGAAAAACAGAAAACATATCTTCGGCAAAAACCAATGCCCATAAGTAGCTGTAATATCCGGCAGCATAACCGTTCAAATGTCCAAATCCGGCTTCGAAATGCGTATTTTCCTGGTATTTATACAATGTAATTTCATTTTGTAGCTCTTTTACCAGTTCGGTAGTAGATTTATTTCCTTTAGGATTGTATTTATCGTGGAAAGTTAAATCCAACGTACCATAAAATATTTGTTGCAATACATGTAATCCCGAGCCTACATTTTTAGCATCAAGCATTTTTTTGTGCAACGATTTCGGCAGCACTTCACCGGTTTTGTAGTGCATCGAAAACTGCTTAAGCGCTTCGTAATCCCATGCCCAGTGCTCAAATATCTGCGATGGCATTTCAACAAAATCGCGGGCTACGCTGGTACCAGCCTGAGCCGATAATTCTGCCCTGGTTAACAAATCATGCATTAAGTGCCCAAATTCATGAAAAAATGTTTCCACATCGCCATGAAGCATGAGCGCAGGCTTATCTTTTACAGGCTTAGGGAAATTGCACACCAGGCTGGCAGTAGGTATTTGATAATCATTTTCCATTTGTTTCCCGGGAATCATTCCAAAACATGCAGCATGATTATATTTATCAGGCCGTGGAAATAAATCAAGATAAAACCGGGCAATTAATTTCCCTTTTTCTTCTACTTCAAAGAATCGCACATCATCATGCCACACAGACGGATTTTCAATTTCTTTGAATTCCACATCGTATAAATGCTGTGCAATACTAAACAATCCTTTAATTACCTGGTTAAGGTCGAAATACGCTTTCAGTTTTTGATTGTCGAGCTCATACTTTTCTTCCAGCAACAAATTGTTATAAAAAGCTGCTTCCCACGATTCAATGGCCCGAATTGTTGTGTCATTTTTATATTTTCTTTTTATTTCAAGTAATTCCTGGTAATCCTGTTCTGCTTTTTCTTTTACTTTTTCTTTTAAACGATTTTCAAAATCCCAAACATTTTTTGGATTTTTAGCCATCCGATTTTCGGTTCTGTATTCTGCATAAGTTTTATAACCTAACAAACTGGCCATTTTCTCACGCTCAATCAAAATCAGTTTTAAAATTTTCAGATTTTTATCGGCTGCAATATTTTTATACTTTTCAGCCAGTATTTTTCGTGCTTTGTCCGATTTTGAATATTTCATAAAAGGGACATATGAAGGATATGCCAGCCCAATTTTAAAGGTTCCGTCATCCTGCCGGTGCTCATCTTTATAATCGTCGGGTAAACCATCTATTTCTTTTTCAGTGGCCATTAAAAAATCTTTGTGCGAACTGATATTGGAATCGAATTGAATACCCAGGTCAGACAATTTATCCTGTATTACTTTTAACTCATCCCTTTTTGCTTTTGGCAACGCAAACCCATTTCGCTCAAACTCTTCGATGGTTTCTTTTAAGTACTTCTTTCTTGCACTTTTAAGATTTTTTGCATCGATTGTTTTTGCATAATTTTTTACTGCATTATAAAGTTCTTCGCTTAAAGCAATTTCGTTAAAAAACTTTTCCAGCACAGCAGTTTGTTTTAAACACTCATCTCTAATTTCCTTTTCGGGATGAACAAAAGCAAGGAGCGATTCTATTTCGTAAACTTTTGTCAACTGGTTATATATATCGTCTAATGCAAGCAGTGTATTTTTATAGTTTCTTGCGTTTTCAGGAATATGATAAATATTATTTAACTGATTTTTTGCATGATCAATTGCCTTTTTTGCAGCTTCTGCAACATGAGAGCTGTTAATGGTTTTAAAATCAATTACTTCGTTAAATTTATTAAAAATCGGGTTGTCTATCATGTTATAAAATCTTTAATCAAAAATATTGTTGGCAAAATTAACAATACCAATAGTAAAATGTTTAAATTTTGTAACTTTATCTGAACGAACGACAACTTTTTACTTTTTAAGAATCAAAGCAAATGTTTTTACAAAAAACCATTAACAAGCTCAATGATTCATTGAAGCTTTCGAAGATGAATTATTTATCCGATCAGAAAGGAATTATTAACCGCTATATTAGAGAAAAAGCAGATTGGGATAAACATATTAACAACACTAAAAAATTTATATTAAAATCTGCCGAAAGCAAATTAAATGGCAAAGCAGTAATTTTGGGAAGTGGCTGGCTGCTGGATGTTCCGCTTAAAGAATTGTCTGAGAACTTTGCTGAAGTTATTTTGATTGATATCATACATCCTCCCCATGTTTTAAAAAAAATTGAACAATACGAAAATGTGATCCCCAAAAAAGCTGATATTACAGGCGGATTAATTGATTATGTTTACAGTACCATAAAAACAGATAAAAAAAATAAAAGCAAAACCTTATTAAGTGGAGGGAGATTATTTTCATATGCCATACCATCTAAAGTGGATTTTGTAGTTTCGCTCAATATAATGACCCAGTTAAATACGCTTTTAACAGATTACATGAAAGCTTCTAAATTATATTCCGATGTGGAGTTAAACAGTTTTGCAAGGCAAATACAGGAATCACATTTAGAAATCCTGCCAAAGGGTAAATCATGCCTTATTACAGAATTTGAAGAAGAACTTTACGATGATGAGAACCAATTGCTTGGTGTAAACCCGTTAATATTTGTAGATTTGCCGGAAAGCAAATTATCGGAAACCAGATGGAAATGGGAATTTGATTCGTCTATGACTTATAAAGATGATGCAAAAACCATTTTTAATGTCATTGCCATAGATTTTTAAATGACAAGAAATATCATGAAAAACACCTGCGGAATGGTTATTACAGATCTTGACGGAACACTTTTTAATGATCACAGAGAAGTGAGTTTTACTGATATGAAAACCTTATATTGGCTGGGTGAAAAAAATATCATCAGAGCAATTGCCACAGGCCGAAATTTTTTCTCTGTATCGAAAGTTTTGCCTGAAAAATTCCCGGTTGATTACCTTGTTTATTCGTCGGGAGCAGGAGTTTACGACTGGAAAAACAAAAAGCTTTTACATTCGCAGTATTTACCAGACTTTGAAGTAAGGCAGATATCGAAAATACTAATTAAGCATTCGGTTGATTTTATGATTCATGAAATTATTCCCGAAAATCATAAATTCGTTTATCACCGATCAAGCCACCGGAACCCCGATTTCGAACGCCGAATACAAGTTTACCAGGACTTTGCACAAAAACTCAATCCACTAACAGAAAAATATAAGCATGCATGCCAGATTCTTGCTGTATTTCCGAATGACATAACCCTTTTTGATACCATCAAACAAAAATTTGATGATATTAAAATCATCCGCACCACTTCGCCACTGGATGGAGATTCTATCTGGATGGAAATATTTCCACAAACAGTTTCAAAAGGGCATGGAATTGAGTGGTTGTGCAATCATTTAAAAATCAATCCTAAAGATACCATTAGCATAGGCAATGATTTTAACGATATTGATATGCTTGAGTATACCTACGAAAAATATATTGTTTCCAATGCTCCTGATGAGTTAAAAGCGATTTTTCCGGTGTGCAAAAGCAATTGCGAAAACGGGTTTACTGATGCTGTAAGCCGCCATTATGCGTTACAATTCTAAATCAAAATTCCTAGTCTGCGGAACTGGCAGGGTTAATCGATATTAAATATTAATATTATAATTTAAGAACACCGATCCAATAATTCCTGAAATCCGCATGTCTTTTATAAGTTTCACAACCTTGCCTGCTGGCAAGCAGGGTATCACGAAGTTAAAACACAAAGTTGCCAAGTTAGGTGAGGTTTTTCTTTGTGCAACTTCGTGTAATCCTTTGAGGGACTTTGTGTTACAAAAAAACATAACCTAACTTACGGATTTCAGGAATTATCGGATAACGATTTTATTCTACTATATGAAATACTATTCATAAAAAGCTTGTTTACCCTGGTAATAAAATTTTTCGCGGGCTACGTTTTGCGAAAAAATAAAATACTTCACTTCTGCTTCGGTACAAATTTCATCATTCTCATTAAGAAGCTCTGCATGTATGGTGGCAAGTTTTCTGTTATGATCAACCAGTTTTGCCCGAACAGTGATTGGTTTATCGCTGGTATGTACCGCCTTTTTAAATTTTACATCAATACCCGATGTAACACCTGCGGTTTCGAGTTTTATATAAATTACCCAACTGGCAATCTCGTCGAGCATAGTTGTTTGTATGCCGCCATGTAAAATATTCCCATAACCATGTAAATGCGGTTTAGGTTTCCACGGACTAATAATCCAATCGCCATCTTCGTAAAATTCCATTTGTAAACCATGCTCATTGTTTGGCGAACACCCAAAACAATTGTATCCGGGAATATTAGTATAAGGATTTAATAATTTCTTCATTTTTGATTGATATATTTTGCTGGTTATTGTTCGATATTCTTCGTCGTCCTTCGTCATCCTTCGTCGGGCTCAGGATGACATCAGGGACAGAATAACGTCAGGCCTGCCTGTCCGGCAAGTTGGCTCCGGATGATTTTCTATTAATATTCAAAAGAACGCCCGGTAATTGATTCTACAGGAATTTTAATGACCAAAATATTATCTACTGCCGGTTTGGAATATTCAAACTCGCGGTCGGAGAAATTTTTCATCATAATATTTAGCCCTTTCATTTTTTCTTCGTAATCATCTACAAAAAGGGCGCGTCCGTGAATGAGCACTCCGCGATAGGCAAACCGCCATGAACAGGCCACATGTTCGTGGCGCGCAAAAAGCTTATGGTCGGTATCAAATTCGACACAAACTTTATTATTCCGTTTTAAAACATCAACTTTTTTTCCTTCTTTGGCACAATGCAACCAAAGGGTTTGATCTTCGTAGCCAAAGTTCATAGCCAAAACATAAGGGCTATCGCCATCGATCATTCCTACCCGGCAAATTTTACACTTTTTTATTACCGCTTCCATATCTTCCAGCTTAACAATATCTTTAATTGCTTTATCTCTTTTAACCATAATAGTGATACTTTAAATTTTTACAAATCTGAAATAAAGATAAAAATAAGTTTGCAATAAAACAGTCAGACGTATTCATAAATATTGTTATTTCTAGTATTTATAAATTAATCAGAATAGAAGGTATTGGTTAATTATTAGAAGGATTGTAAAGCGGGAGCGTAAAAGTAATTGTTGTTCCTTTATTTACCTCACTGTCGATAAATATTTCGCCATTATTGATCTTCACAAATTCTTTGCAAAAGAAAAGCCCAAGTCCTTTTCCGGTTTCACCTTTGGTTCCGTTTCCGTTTCCATTGGAAATCTCAAATACTTTTTCCTTGTATTTTTTATTTATTCCAATACCGGTATCTTTAACCCATAGTTCAACCATATCTGTTTTTACAGATGCTCCCACATAAACTTTTCCACCTTCGGGTGTAAATTTTATGGCATTATTTAACAGATTTCTTAATACGGTATGGATCATATTTTTGTCGGCAAAAACCAGAATATCATTTTTAACCTGATTAACTAACTTTATATTTTTAAGGGCGGCAACAGATTTGTAAAGATCCAATGCATCTGATATTAATTCTTTAACATTTGCCATATCGGGTTTATAAGGAAATTTTCCCTGCTGGCTTAATGCCCAGTTTAAAAGGTTATCGATTAATGTTAGCAGGTTATTTACCGACAGCTCGAGTGTTTTCGAAAGCTTTTTTAACGAGTCGTAATCCTGCTCATCAATCCACATGGGTATTAATTGCGAAATACTGTCAATAGAGATTAGGGGGCTTCGAAGATCGTGCGCAATAATCTGGAATAGTTTATCTTTGGTTTTGTTTGATTCTTGAAGCTCACTATTTTGTGTTGCAATTTCGGTTCTTTGTTTATTGATTTTTTTATTTTGTAATGATAATAGTTCATTAACTTTTTTCCGCTTTTTATTTTCGACCCAAAAATATCCAGAAAGGCCAATGGCAATGATAATGGCAAAAATTAAAACAGCGCGTTGCAGTTTATTTTGCCTGCTTTCTATCTCTTTTTTAGCAAGCTCCATTTCCTGCAAATCTTTATCTTTTTTAAGTAATGCTATCTGCTGTTCTTTCTGTTTTGCTTCGAACTTTTTTTCAAGTTCAACAATTTGAGCTTTCCTGTTTAAACTAAAAACACTATCTTCATAATAAACATAATCCTTTAAATATTGCAATGCTTGTTCAGAATTACCTAATCTCTCATATACCTCAAACAGATTTTTTGATAACCGGTGCTGTTTTCTAATATCTTTAATCTCTTTTGCCAAAGCATAGCTCTCGTTTAGATATTTAATCCCTTTCGCATAATCGCCCTCTTTGATATAGGTGTTCCCTAAACACTGGATAGAATAAACCATGGTCTCTTTAACACCTATCTCCTTGCCCAATTCAATCGCTTGCAATGCATATTTTTTAGCATCATCAAATTTCCCGAGTTGTTCACTATTAACAGCTATATTATGAAGAATTAAAAATCGGTCATACTTATTCGACTCATTATCTAAATAATACATTGCCTGCAAAAAATATTCAATGGCTTTATGGTAATACTCAGGATTAGACCTAAGAAATGCAAGTGCGTTATAAACATTTCCGATGTTCATATATGCGGTATGCAATCCAGCTGTTATACCGGCTTTTTTTCGTAACTCCAGATTTAAATGATAATATCTTAACGACTCATCATAATTCCCTAAATCATAATACAATACACCCAGGTTATTAAGCACAAAACCTGTACGTAATGTATCGTTTAGACTTTCAAAAATTTCAAGCGCTTTTAGAAAACAATCAATTGACTGATCAAAACTCCCATAGCGTTTATAAACATTTCCTAACCTGTTCAGGTTTACAGCTCTTTCGTAATCGAGCCCCAGGCTGTCGAAAATGGCAAGTGATTTATTATAATAGAATAGCGCCGAATCGTATTCCGATTGGTACTTATAAACCACGCCTAACTGGCTTAATGCAGAAGCATATCCTTCGGTATAATCAATATTTTCAGCAATAAGAATGGCTTTCTGAACTATAGATAATGCTGAATCAGTATTGTTTTTATAGGTTTTATAGGATAAATCGGTTAACTTGTCCACTTTAGCAGTATCATCAGGCATGCTAAGAATAACGCGTTTAAGGCTGTCTAAATTAGAGCCAAAACATTTCTTATTGGAAAAAAATCCAAAAACTACTAACTGAATAATAAAAAAAAGAAACAATTTTTTCATTTCAAACAAATAATTACTAATCCTGTTCACCATTCCCATATCCGGTTTGACCTTCACCGTCCGGACCCCCATTTTTTAGTGTATTATCGTAATTCTTTACAACAATTTTAATCTTTTCAAGCTCTTCAACTTTTGATGGTGTTAAATCAATATTAAATTCTTCTTGCTTTTCCTTATCACCTTCTATTGAATCCTTTTTTTCACGGAGTTTAATCCGAACTTCCCAGTACCTGCCGTCAAATATTTGCTCTATTGCTTCTTTATAGCAATTCCCTGGCATTTTTACCAAAACATCTAAACGGTAGTTTGTAGTGCCTTTTTTATAAAACAAATTAAAATAGGGGTAATACAATTTCATGGAAGGAAGATTTTGAAGTTAAACAATGCTTAAAGATAATAATAAAATTATTTTTTACAACTCCAGGCACAAAAAAACAGGCTATTTTATTGATTTGATTTTCAATAAAAAGATTGTCTCTGCCATTCAAAAAGAGCAATGGCTAAAGCATGCGACACATTTAATGAACTGTTATTCCCAAACAGCGGAACATGCACAATCTGCTCACATCGGTCGAGAATTTGGTTATTAATACCCGAAATCTCATTACCAACAAACAATGCTGCTTTTTGGGGCAGTTTACTTTTAAAAATGTCTTTGGAGTCGCTTGATGTTTCAATGGCTACCCATTGATAATCGTCGGGAATTACAGATTCAAATTCGTCGGGTTTACAAAATCTCCATTTTACAGCATCGAAACTTGATGATGCTGTTTTCTTTATTTTTGACAGTCTTATTTTTTCTAAACTGGTAATAAAAATCGCTTCTCTGCATCCTGCGTTATCGGCTAAACGAATAATATTACCAATATTTTCGGGTGTTTTTATTTGATATCCAACAATTATTGGAGGGTATATTTCGCCGGGGTAGTTGTTATTTTGAAATAATTTAGCTGATTGTAAAGTTCTTTTTACCATACTTAACCGGTAATTACCCTATCCATTTTAATATCGTATTTATCGGCAGGAACCGATTCGAGCAACTGAAAATCAAAACAAACACCTATTTTAAGTGCTGATGTTTTACTTAACAGTTTATCGTAATAAGCTTTACCTCGTCCAAGCCTGTTGTTTTGTTTATCAAATGCCACTCCCGGCACAATGATCACATCTATTTTATTGAGATTTTCTTTAAATAACTGGCGAGGCTCTTTAATTCCAAAGGCAGCACCTTCAATCATACTGTCCAAACCATTAAAAACCCGTAGTTCAAGTTCGTCGCCTTTTACCGATGGCAGGATGATTGTTTTTTCTTTAAACCATTTTAAAACAAAATCGTGCGTATAAACTTCATCATCCATTGACCAGTAAGCCATTACGGTTTCAGCTTTCTGAAAATCAATAATTTTCTCAACCTGCTCAAAAATCTTTTGCGATTTTATTTTTTTTTCGTCGTGTGTATATTGTTTTTTTAAACTATGAATTTGTTTCCGTACTTCGCTTTTTTGCTGTTTAATCATCATTAAAAAATTTGATTATACAATTAACTTATAACCTTTCCCATGAATATTCAGAATTTGGATTGAAGGGTCTTCTTTTAAATATTTTCGAAGTTTGGTAATATAAACGTCCATGCTCCGGGCATTAAAATAACTATCTTCCTGCCAAATTGTTTTTAATGCAAAATTTCGTTCAAGCACGCTGTTCATATTATTACAAAGTAATTTTAGCAGCTCGGACTCTTTGGTTGTTAATTTTTGAATTTTATCGCCATATTGCAATATTTGCTTTTGCGAATCGAAAATATAATCGCCAATGTTATATTTTTCATTTTGCTCGGAAATATGATTTGTTTCAGTGCGTCGCAGAATTGCTTTAATTCTGAATAGCAGCTCTTCCATGCTAAAAGGTTTAGTCATATAGTCGTCTGCTCCCAGCGAAAAGCCTTCTATAACATCTTCCTTTAACGATTTTGCCGTAAGAAAAATAAACGGGACACCCGAATTCAATTTTCGTATTTCTTTGGCAAGAGTAAATCCGTCCATCTTAGGCATCATTATATCCAGGATACATAAATGATAGCCATTCTTTTTAAAACCTTGTAAAGCAAACTCGCCATTAACAAACAAGTCTGTTTTAAATCCTTTGGCATTTAAATATTCGCGCAATAAAGCACCAAGATTTTCATCATCTTCGGCTAATAAAATTTTTATATTATTGTCATCCATTTTTATATAGTTAATAGTTATATCTAATATTTTTGCATTATTTAACAAAAATTCCAAAAAACAAATAATAAAAACCAAACCCGCCTGCCGCCTGCCTGCCGGCAAGGCAGGGACGTGCAGATAATATACAATGCCAAAAATTCTAAATTCAAAACAATTTGTTTATGTTGTTTGTTTGGTTATTTGCATTTGAAGTTTGTAATTTATTTGTCATTTGTATTTTGAAATTTGTTATTTGTTTGGTTGTGACCTCTCCACGTTAGGAATAAATATTTTAAATGTTGTTCCTTTCTTATACTCAGATTCGAGATCGATTTCACCTCCATGTTCTTCCACAATTTTTTTCACATAGCTTAATCCTAATCCAAAACCTTTTACATCGTGCACATTACCAGTAGAAACCCTGTAAAACTGATCAAAAACTTTTTTCTGATCTTGTCTTTTTATTCCTACTCCATTATCTGCAACAGAAATATAGACTCCCGAGTGATTATCTTTTGTAGAGATATTAATTTCGGGAATACCATCGCTATATTTTACAGCATTATCGAGCAAGTTAAAAATAATATTTGTAAAGTGAACCTCATCGACCCATAAATTAGGATTCTTAGCCTGCAGATTTTGAATAATTTGCCCGTTTCGATTTTTTACCTGGATATCGAAATTGTTGACTACATTCTCGATAATATGGTGTGAGTTCAGTTCTTTTCTCTTCAATTTTATTTGTCCTTGTTCAAAAAGGGCAGTTTTCAGTACTTTTTCCACCTGGTAGCTCAGGCGCTTACTCTCATCATCAATAATATTAGAGATATAGTCCATATTTTTTGCTTCCGTCGGAATACTTTTATCTTTCAACATTTGTGAGGCAAGCGATATGGTAGAAATCGGGGTTTTCAATTCATGGGTCATATTATTTACAAAATCATTTTTTATTTGCGACAATCGTTTTTGCTTAAACATAATATGAATAGAAAGTGAAAAACCGAAAATAATAACCAGAGTAAGAAAAATTGACGAAAATGCCATGAATCCAGTCGACTTTAAGATATAAGTTGATTCGCCAGGGAAATAAATACTTAAAAAATTATTTTTAGCAAATACATCGTTAGGAAATAACCGGTTGGAAAATTTTTCAGATTCAACATTTGGATCATAATGATCCGATTGATATATGATCTCCGAATCATTACTAGAAACGGCATATTCAATGCTTAAGTCAATACCCAGGTTGTGAAATGTTTTTTGAATAATATCTTCAATGGTTTCTTTGTCAATGCGGTCTTTAATATCAACGTCGACCTGAATTAACTTGTTTACAATATTTTCTACAAATACTGTTCTGTTATCTAATTTTTCACCAAATTCGGATGTAATTTGAAATTTACCAAAAGACTGCCTTTTCCTGATATCTCCAAATTGCATATTTGTTATATTGTTTATTTGCATTCCCTGCGAACCGAATAACTTAAGCTGACTTTTTAAATCTAATGAATCAGCATTTCGAAAAACAAAAACCTCTTTCTCCTGATCAGTAGCAGATAAGCTAAATTCGCCTTGTTGAACTTCATTAAACCTGTAATTTACCGAAGGACTTCCTGTTACCGAAATATCCTGATGAGGTTCAAATTCATTTACAACTTTATAAACCACTTCCCGGTTTTCAATCTCTTTAACAATATTATCAAGCCCTTTGGTTACAAGCTGCTTAAATTGTTCCTGCTTTATTTCAATGGCATTTTTAATCCAGTAAACCTGAACAATAATTAAGCCTACAAGGGTTATTGATAAAACAACAGTAATAATCCAAAGTGTTCTTTTTTGCATAACAATACAAATATAATTGCTAGATAAGTTCTAAATGAATTATTTAACATTATTTAACATAGGTTTAATTAACTTAACTAAATTTTGAAATACTTTTGTTGATGACAATGCAAAGCAAAAATGCAAGAAAGATTGTCGATAGATTTAAATTTTAGGGTTAGGAAAGAGAGATGCATTTCTCTCTTTTCTATTTTTAGAAAACAAACATTTTCTTCATGCGGGTGGGTAAATCATCAATAAGAAAGGCTGTAATCACAATATCTATTTTTTTTATTTTTTGAATAATGGAATTCAAAAATTCCGCATCTATATCTCCAGATATTTTCAAGATATAATCGATATTTTTTAATTCTGGTAAAAGAAATCCCTTTTCAGATTTATTAGCTATCAGGTTATAATTAAATAACTCATCCACGTCGGTATATTTGTACATTGAATAATTAACCATGGTTTTAAGTTTAGGATGATTAACCTTAAAATCATCAATCTTTACAAGCTTCCATTTTAAAGCTGTATTTACAGCCCAGCTTATTCTATAATCGTTTTCATGCGAGGCGATCCCAATCAAATAAAAATCACTTTCGTAATCGGCCGATAATTTATGTACTTTCTTTTTAGAAACCATCATTAAATTTTATCAAACGAATATAGAAAAATTTAGCAACAAATATGCAGGGGGTTAATGATAAAAAAAATCTTCTGTGGACTAGAATCACAAATTAAAGCGTTAAAGCCGTGAATTCAGGTTGTTTTTCTTAAAAAGATATATTATAAATCTCAGATAAAGCCTGGCAGGCAGCATGTTGTTGAGCTTCTTTTTTTGATGATCCTTTACCTGTTCCAAGAATTCGGTTATCGACCTTTATAGTAGACGCAAAATACTGGGAAGAGATTTCGGTACTTTCAACCTCTTCATCTAAAAATTTTACTTCAATCCTGTTTTTCTGAGCCCATTCTATAATCTGGCTTTTGTAATCGGAGTCATTTTTTGTAAGTTCATTAAGATCGATATTTCCCTTAATGATTTTTTGGATAATAAATTTTTTAACTCTTTTATACCCTTTATCAATATAAATGGCACCAATTAATGCTTCTAAAGCATTGCCATAAATATTTTTTGTGCCGTTTATTTTGGCCTGAGAAACGATATGATATTGAAGTCCGAGATTAAGTGCTATCTCATTAAGCTGCTCGCGACTTACTATTTTAGATCTCATTTTGGTTAAAAAACCTTCTTTTTTATAAGGGAAATAAGAAAACAAATAGTCGGCAACAATAGCTGCAAGTATAGCATCGCCTAAAAACTCGAGCCTTTCGTTATTAATATACTGATTATTTTCTAATAAAATAGATGCCGATTTGTGTGTAAAAGCGATTTTATAAACCTGAATGTTTCGGGGATATATTCCGGTTAAAAAATATATCAGTTTATAAAATTTTTTATCTTTCGAAAAAAAGTACTTAAATGGAGGTAAATGCTTGTGCACCTAGCTTTTTCTATTCGGTAAATTTTTTAATAATAACTGATGCATTATGTCCGCCAAATCCAAAAGTATTACTTAATGCAGCTTTAACTTCACGCTCTTGTGCTTTGTGGAGTGTTAAATTAAATTTGCTATCAATATTTGGATCCGTCTCTTGATGGTTAATTGTAGGCGGAATTATCCCTTTATTAATGGCACATAAAGCGGCAAGGGTTTCAACAGCACCGGCTGCACCAAGTAAATGGCCTGTCATCGATTTTGTTGAACTAATATTCATCTTAAAGGCTTGTTCGCCAAAAATTTCTTTGATCCCTTTCAGTTCTGCAATATCTCCTAAAGGAGTAGCAGTACCATGAACATTGATATAGCCAATCTCATCAGCGTTCATTTTAGCATCTTCAAGTGCATTTTTCATAACATTCATTGCACCCAAACCTTCGGGATGTGGAGCTGTTAAATGGTGTGCATCAGCAGATAGTCCACCACCTGCAACTTCTGCATAGATTTTTGCACCACGTTTTTTGGCATGCTCTAACTCTTCAAAAATTAAGGCTGCTCCTCCTTCTCCCATAACAAATCCATCGCGGGTATTACAGAATGGACGGGATGCTGTTTCATACTCATCATTTCTGGTAGAAATAGCCTGCATAGAACTAAAACCACCCATTCCGGCTTCATTAACAGATGCTTCGGATCCTCCGGTAATAAACATATCGGCTTTTCCCAAACGAATATAGTTTAACGCATCAATCATAGCATTGGTTGATGATGCACAGGCAGAAACCGTTGTGAAGTTTGGCCCTCTGAAACTATATTTCATTGAAATGTGCCCTGAAGCAATATCGGAGATCATTTTCGGAATAAAGAAAGGACTAAACCGGGGTGTCCCATCACCCTGAACAAAATTCCGGACTTCTTCGAGGAAAGTATTAATACCTCCAATACCTGACCCCCAAATTACTCCTGCTCTGTCATGATTTAGCTTTTCAAGGTCAACACCCGAATCTTTAATTGCCTGATCTGCAACAAATAATGCATACTGTGCAAACAGATCAAGTTTTCTTAGCTCTTTCCGGTCAAAATGATCTTTAGGATCAAAATCTTTTACTTCACAAGCAAATCTTGTTTTAAATTTTGATGCGTCGAAGTGAGTAATAAGGTCAGAGCCGCTTACTCCATTAATTAAATTATCCCAATATTGTTCAACATTGTTTCCAATGGGTGTAATCGCTCCAAGGCCCGTAATAACTACACGTCTAAATTCCATAGCATTAAAATTTAAAACAAGATTTATTAAATATTATCAATTACTTAGCGTGCTCTTCAATATATTTGGTAGCATCACCAACAGTACCGATATTCTCAGCTTGATCATCAGGAATTGAAATATTGAATTCTTTTTCAAATTCCATAATTAACTCTACAGTGTCAAGAGAGTCAGCACCTAAGTCATTAGTAAAACTAGCTTCCGGTGTAACTTCATTTTCATCAACTCCTAACTTATCAACAATAATAGCTTTTACTCTTGATGCAATATCAGACATAACTTTAAGTTTTAATTAATAATTAAGTTTAATTTTTAACAGTGCAAAGAAATATAATTAACTATGATAAATCAAAAATATTTCCGTATTTTTTGTTGCAAAAATAATCTTTTTTGAATTTTTAAAGCCATTTTTGCAATAAATTTTCAATTTAAAAAGAACAAAAAACGTGCGTTTTTACCTTCAAATTTCTGTGTATGAATAAAATAGCCATCTTTGCTTCGGGATCGGGAACCAATGCCGAAAACCTGATCAACTTTTTCAAAGAAAATAAAAAAATTGAAATTTCGTACATTTTTTCGAACAATAAAAATGCATATGTTATTCAACGAGCTAAAAATCATGGTATTAAACACTATATTTTTTCTCGAACGGAATTTTATGATACGCAAAACATCATCGAAATTTTAAAAGAGAATCAAATTAATTTCATTGTACTGGCTGGTTTTTTATGGTTAATCCCTGAGTATTTAATCCATCATTACCCGAACAGGATAATCAATATTCATCCTGCGTTATTGCCCAAATATGGAGGCAAAGGAATGTATGGTATGCATGTTCATAAAGCAGTAATTGAAAATAATGAACAAGAAACAGGTATCACCATCCATTATGTCAATAAAGATTATGATAAAGGCGATATTATTTTTCAGGCAAAATGCCAGGTAAAAAAAGATGATACACCGGAAGATGTAGCAAAGAAAGTGCACGAATTGGAATACGAGCACTTTCCAAAGGTAGTTGAGAAAATTGTTAGCAAATTATAAATCATAATATTTCCGGCCGATATTAAAATTAAGCCCGAAATTAATGATAAAAGGCTGATAATCGAAATGAATATTGTCATTACCTACCGGAATAGAAAAACCAAATTGAGCAACAAACTTAATCCATTTATATCCAACCTTAGATGTAATTACCGGCTCGAAAAAAGTATTGTATCCACCTGTTTCGAATCCTTCTCCTCGAGGCGTCATCTTTACTAAAACAAACCGGGGAGAAAAACTGCCATCAAAAACACCAGTAGAAATTCCAATTCCGGGCTGAACAAATATTCTTTGCAAATCGGCATCGGTTATTCGGGAATCAGCCCATGCACCCTCAAAATAACCTTCAGTTCTTCCAAAACCATATCCTCCATATATCTCATATCGGCCTTTCTCTCCAATATTTTCATAATATCCTATACCACCTTCAATAAAAGCATGTTTATGAAAATCGTCGGTTGTATCGCTGGTTTCGTTACCATAACTTCCATTTACCATTATACCAATATTATCGGTAATGGCGAAAGCTGTTTGCGCATCGAAATTACTTGTGCCGGTAGCAATGGTTGCCTGCATCTCTCCCTGGTTACTAAACATAGGTGAATTTACCATATTGGGGATATACTCTGGCGAACATGAAAATAAAAAACCTGATAATATCACCAATAGCAAAATTTTTAATTTTTTGTTTAAAAATAGATTTTTCATAACTCATTAATTTTGGTTAGGTTTTAAATAGCTTATTATCATCTCATATATGATTATTTTTCTCTTTTCGATAAATTCAATAAATTCATTATGATCAAAATTATTTTTCTGACTTATCATATGCTTAATGGCAAAGGGGAAGGCAATTAATGATAAAATACTGATAAAAATCTGTTCAGGTTCAACATCTCTTATCTTTCCTTTGGCCACTTCATTTTTTATCTGGTAAGAGAATATTTCAGAATTATATAAATCATCAGCCACTTTTAATTTGGTTAACTTTTCGGGATTTCGGTTTAATACTGCTAAAACAAACGAAATAAGCAACGGATTTTCAATAAGTATATCGATATACCTTGAAACATATTTCTTTATTTTCAGATGCAATTCAAGATCAGAATTAAGAATCTCTTTTAATGATGCAGAAGATTTCCCTATTAACAAATCAATAATTGTTTCGAATAATATCTCTTTACTTCTGAAATAATAGTTCATTAAGGAGACATTTATTTTTGCCTTCGAAGCAATATCGCGAACACTGGTGCGATCGTAGCCTTTTTCAAGAAACAGCTGAGTGGCTGAGTGAACAATTTTTTCCTGTGTAGATAATTGCTGATTCATAATTAGAATAATAATAATTGCAAGTTAAATAAAACATATGTTTTAAACAAGTGTTTAAATTAATTATTTAAAGTGTATTCGATTAACCCAGACTATTAATAAAGAGTGCAAACAATACGTACAACCTTTTTCAAAGTTTTGAACTTTGGAAAAAGTTAACCAAATTGAGCATGCGACGAAAATCAATCTGCTGTTTTTCGTTTGCTCAATAAAATAAAATTTGTGATACTGATTAATTAGTCGATAACAACTCTTGATTTAAAGTATCAATAGAAGCTCTAAACTTCTGAAGATTTTCTTCTTTCACCGGCTCAACCGGAGGCGCTTTAATAGACAATGGATTAATTAGGCTTCCGTGTTTCCAGACTCTAAAGTCAAGATGCGGGCCTGTTGAATAACCAGTACTTCCGACATATCCTACAATTTCTCCCTGGCTTACTCTTTGTCCTACTTTAATTCCTTTTGGATATCTGGATAAATGATTATATCCGGAAGTATAAACACTATTATGTTTTACTTTGATATAGTAACCTGCTGCTTTAGTATATCCTTTCCGGATTATTGTTCCATCGCCTATACTGTAAATTGGTGTGCCTGCCGGGGCAGCATAATCGACACCACGATGCGGACGATTAATTTTTAAGATAGGATGAAACCGGCTGTTCGAAAATCCGGAACTTATTCTGGAAAACCGTAATGGAGCTTTTAAAAATTGCCGCCGTAAGCTTTTTCCTGTTTCATCAAAATATGTTAACTGCCCATCCTGCTCAAATTCATAAGCAAGCATTTCTTCGTTTTTATGCGTAAAACTAACAGCATAGATCCTTCCTATACCAATTGGAATACTATCAACATATTGCTCATCGTAAAGTACCTTAAACTGGTCACCCTCTTCTAATCCAAAAAAATCAACTGTCCATGCATAAATTTCAGATAACCGAATAGCCATCATCGGGTCGATATTATTTTCGATCATTGTACTCCATAAAGATGAAGAAATTGTGCCGGAACTGGTTTTTTTAATATTATTAATATCTTTTGTTCCTTTAAGTGCAACAGGCTCTTTATTAAAATCAATTTTTAAATATTCGGTAGGACTGTGCCTGTATACAAAATACTTTAATGTATTTAAACTGTCTTTCGTAAAATACAATCTATACTGGTTGCCAGCTTTTATTTTTCTGATATCAAAAACATTGGCCGAGCTTTTAATTGCTTTATTAATTTTATCATATTCGAGTTCCGTTTCAGTTAACAACCGGGCAAGATTATAATTTCTTCTTATTTTTCCCTGCGATATATTAAATGAATCGATAGTGATTCCATACTCTTTTTTGATATCATGATAAATAATATTTTCATCAATTCCTACGGCATAAATATGCGTATTTCGAGAAAGTATACTACTTTCGGAAGGTTTAAAAATACTAAGTAGGATAATTATTAATACTCCAAAACCGGCAATTGATATTTTCTTAAGATGCATAAAATTAGATATTTGCGGAAAAATAAAAAATAAATTACTAAAATTCAAACTATTACGGTTTTATTTGGTCAAAACCTAAACCATAAACTCCCATTACATTATTTACCGAAATAAATGCATCGGGATCTATATCCTTAATAATACGCAATAAACTACCCGATTCTTGTTTTTTTACAAGCACAAGTAATATTTTTGATTCTTTTTTAGAATACCATCCCTGCCCGTCAAGCAGGGTAATCCCTCTGTTCATTTCCATGGCAACCCTTTCTGCAATCTTATCATAATCTTTCGAGAAAATAAACATCTGAACGGTTCGTTTTGCCCCGGTTAATACCATATCGATTACATATGCAGTTACAGCCATAGTAACATAACCGTAAACTATTTTTTCCAGCGATTGAAAAATCAAAAACGATGATGAAATAATCAGCACATCAGCATAAAGAATTACTTTACCGGGACTGATGTTTCGATATTTATTAATCATCATGGCAATGATATCGGTTCCTCCGGTACTTCCCCCCTGGCTAAAAACAATTCCAACGCCTGCACCTGCAAGAATACCTCCAATTACAGTTGACATAAAATTTTCGGTAACAATAGGCTCTTTAATAATCCCTTGTAAAACAGAAAGAAACACGGTTAGCATACCAACGGCAAAAATGGTCTTAATACCAAAACTTTTGCCCAGGACTTTAATACTGGCTATAATTAACACAGCATTAATTACAAGATATGAAATACCAAGAGGAAACTCTGATGCATAAAAAATAAGTGTTGCAACACCTGTAATACCCCCGCCGGTAATTTCGGCAGGAATTAAAAATGCAGTCCATCCTAAAGCATTAATAAAAAGGCCAATAGTAATAATTGAATAGGCCTTAATATTTAACAACACTTTTTTATTCATACTCTTCTTCATGTATTAAAAAACTAAATAACAACATTAATAATTTTATTGGGCACAAAAATTACTTTTTTAGGCGATTTTCCATCTAACCATTTTTGAGCCATTTCGTGTTGCAAAACTTTTTCTTCTGCTTCTTTTGCTTTAATATCAACCGGTAATTTAATCTTGAAACGCATTTTACCGTTAAAAGATACAGGATATTCAAAAGAACTTTCGATTAAATACTTTTCTTCAAATTCCGGAAATTTAGCATAAGCAATGCTTTTAGAGTTTCCCAAAAGACTCCAAAGCTCTTCGGTTATATGTGGAGCAAAAGGAGAAAGCAATACTACAAGGGGCTCCAGGATCTGTCGTTTATTACATTTTAAATCATTAAGTTCATTCACACAAATCATAAAGGCACTAACAGATGTATTAAACGAAAACCGTTCAATATCTTCGGTCACTTTTTTAATGGTTTTATGTAAAACTTTTAATTCATCATCAGTGGCTTCTTCATCCGAAACTTTAAAATTATTATCAGCGTCGAAAAACAGTTTCCAGAACTTTCGCAAAAACTTGTGTACACCATCAATTCCGTTGGTATCCCAAGGTTTAGACATTTCCAGCGGGCCTAAAAACATTTCGTACATTCTGAGTGTATCAGCACCGTACTGCTCAATTACAACATCCGGGTTAACCACATTATACAGAGATTTTGACATTTTTTCTACAGCATAACCACATATATAATTACCACCTGCCTTGCCGTCAGGCAGGTCCTCGAGAATAAATTCTGCATTTTTATATTCAGGATTCCAGTTCTTAAAAGCTTCGATATCTAAAATATCATTATCAACAATATTTACATCGACATGAATTGGTGTTACCTCATAATCTTTTCTAAGGTTGTACGAAACAAATTTATTGGATCCTTTAATTCTGTATACAAAATTGGACCTCCCCTGGATCATTCCCTGGTTAATTAGTTTTTTAAAGGGTTCGTCTTTACATACCCAGCCAATATCGTATAAAAACTTATTCCAGAATCTTGAATAGATCAAATGCCCTGTGGCATGCTCTGTTCCGCCAATATATAAATCAACATCCTGCCAGTAATTATTGGCTTCTTTAGAAACCAGGGCATGATCATTTTTCGGATCCATATACCTTAAATAATACGCCGAAGAACCTGCAAACCCGGGCATTGTGCTATATTCAAAATGATATCCTTCGGGAGTTTCCCAATTTTTAGCACGAGCCAAAGGGGGTTCGCCTTTTTCTGTTGGCAAATAGGCATCCACTTCAGGCAACTCCAACGGCAATTTATCTTTATCTAAGGGGTAAGGAATACCCTCTTTGAAATAAATGGGGAAAGGTTCGCCCCAATATCTCTGACGACTAAAAATGGCATCGCGTAAACGATAATTCACTTTTCTTTCTCCTATTCCTTTTTCTTCGAGATGTTGAATGGTTTTTTCTATGGCATCGGAAACATCCAATCCATTAATAAAACCAGAGTTGATGACTTTTCCTTCTTTGGCGTCGTATGAGTCGTCCCAGGTTTTGGGGTCCGAAGGCTCCTCTCCTTCTTTTACCACAACCTGAATGATGTCTAATCCAAAATGACGGGCAAACTTAAAATCGCGGCTGTCGTGTCCGGGCACTGCCATAATAGCTCCTGTTCCATAGCCCATCAAAACATAATCGCTAATATAAATCGGGATTTCCTGATTGGTCAACGGATTTATGGCATAGCCGCCCGTAAATTGCCCGCTTACAGTCTTGGCGTCAGCAAGCCGCTCCCGCTCGGATCGTTTTTTTGTATCTTCAATATATTTTTTTACATCATGCTCATGTTCAGTCGTTGTTACTTGCTGTACCAATTCACTCTCGGGAGCCAGAACCATAAAAGTAACTCCCCAGCTTGTATCGGGACGAGTAGTAAATACAGTAATTGCAGTATCTATCCCTTTTATTTTAAAATCAATTTCAGCGCCTTCGGAGCGGCCAATCCAGTTTCGTTGAATCTCTTTTAACGAATCGGACCATTCCAGTTTCTCCAAATCATTTAATAATCGTTCGGCATAAGCAGAAATTCGCAATGACCATTGTTTCATTTTTTTCTGAACAACTGGATGCCCTCCGCGAACAGAAAAACCTTCTTTAACCTCATCGTTAGCCAAAACCGTTCCTAGTGCAGGGCACCAGTTTACCATGGTGTCGGCAAGATAAGCCAAACGATAGTTGAGCAATATTATTTGTTGCTCTTTTTCAGACAGGTTGTTCCACTCATTAGCCGTAAATACTGATTCCTGATCAGTAGCCGCATCTACCTTTTGATTTCCTTCCTGAGAAAAAATCTCAACCAACTTTTCAATGGATTCAGCTTTTTGGGTTCTGGTATTAAACCAATGTTCAAACATTTCAATAAAAACCCATTGGGTCCATTTATAATAATCGGGGTCGCAGGTACGAATTTCACGATTCCAATCATATGAAAACCCTATTTTTACTAATTGTTCTTTATACCGTTTAATATTTTTATCGGTGGTAATTGCAGGGTGTTGGCCTGTTTGTATCGCATATTGTTCGGCGGGGAGCCCAAAAGCATCATACCCCATTGGATGCAATACGTTAAATCCATTTAATCGTTTAAACCGAGAGTAAATATCCGATGCAATATATCCCAATGGATGCCCTACATGTAACCCGGCTCCTGAAGGATAAGGAAACATATCAAGCACATAATATTTAGGTTTACTTTGATCTATTTCGCATTGATAAGTTTTATCTTTTTCCCAAAACTTCTGCCATTTTTCTTCTAATGCCCTGAAATTGTAATCCATAATGCCTCTTTTGAAATGATTGTTTTTACAACCTGCGAAATTAGAAAAACTTTATCAATTATTAGTAATGAGAGATTAGGAAATAAAAAAAACAGACTAAATGAAATGTTCTTTATAAAAAACATCTCTATTCATAGAATTATTTATAAATTTGCAATCTTACTGGCTCAGTAGTTCAATGCCTGTCTACCGACAGGTAGAGATACCTGCCTGCCAGCCACGGCTGGTAAACCGGCAGGCAGGGAACATCATATTTCTCAGTATGTTTTATGTTTATATATTATATTCCGATAAATTTAACCGGTTTTATACCGGATTTACGAAAGATATTAAGCAAAGATTAAAAGAACACAATGCCAGTCAAACAAAATCAACAAAACCTTATAGGCCTTGGCAGTTAATATTTCAAGAAGTATGTGAAACCAGAATGGAAGCCAGAAAACGGGAGAAATATTATAAAAGTGGAACGGGCAGAGAAAAAATAAAA